>JACPVT010000027.1 GCA_016191685.1 Rhodospirillales bacterium
AACAGCCCGTCGGTCACCACTTCGACGCGCGTGCGCGGACCGACCTTGCTGTCGAAGCGGACGCGGTAGCCCACGGTCTCGCCCACCGCCTCGCCCAGGGTCGCGGCCATGCGGCGCGCGGCGGCGCGGGCGGCCAGCCGCCGCGGCTCCTGCATCACGATCCTGCGGCCGCCCAGCCACGGCGCGTCCAGCAGCGCCAGCGGCACGCGTGTCGTCTTGCCGGCGCCCGGTGGGGCTACCAGCACGGCGGCAGTGCGCGCCGCCAGCGCCTCCTTCAGGCGCGGCAGGGCCTCGTCGACGGGCAGGGAATCCATCGCGGCCGCTTATAGCCGGCCTCGACCCCCTGTGCCTCTCCCCGTTTCCGGCCTAGTCTTCGCACATGCTGCGACTCATCCTCGGCCTTTGCGCCGCCGTGCTGTTCGCCGGATCGGCGCTGGCACAAGCCTACCCGTCCAAGCCCATCCGCCTGGTCGTCGGCTACACGCCGGGCGGCGGCAACGACCTGATCGCGCGCATCGTGGCCGCAAGGCTGCAGGACAAGCTCGGCCAGCCCGTCGTGGTCGACAACAAGCCGGGCGCGCAGTCGATCGTGGCGGCCGAGCTGGTCGCCAAGGCGGCCCCCGATGGCTACACGCTGCTGGTGGCGCCGAGCGGGCCGCTCACCATCAATCCCGCCGTCTATGCCAGGCTGCCCTACGATCCGGCGCGCGACTTCGTGCCCATATCGCTGCTGGCCGAGTTCCCGCTGCTCCTGGCGGTCGGCGCCGAGCAGCCGATCAAGTCGGTGCGCGAGCTGGTCGAGTACGGCCGCGCCCATCCGCAGCTTGCCAACTACGCCTCCAGCGCGACGCCCTTCCAGCTCGCGGCCGAGCTGTTCAACCAGCGCACCGGCTCGAAATTCCAGCACATCCCCTATCGCGGCAGCGGCGATGCCGCGCAGGCGGTGGTGGCGGGTCAGGTGCTGATGACGATCGCCGATTCAGGTCCGATGGCCGGGCCGATCAAGGGCGGCAAGCTGCGGGCGCTGGCGCTGACCGCCGGCAAACGCAATCCGGCCTTTCCCGACGTGCCGACCATGGCCGAGGCCGGCATTCCGGACATGGATTTCTCGCTGTGGACCGGGATCGTGGCGCCGGCCGGCACGCCGCCCGAGATCGTGGCGCGGCTGCAGAAGGCGACTGCCGACACCATCGCGATGCCCGAGGTGCGGACCGCCCTCGAGGGCATCGCCGTCGAGCCGCGCAGCACGACCTCGGACGAGTATCGCGCTCTGATCGCCCGCGACGCCGCGCGCTGGAAGGCCGTGGCGGCCACAGCCAACATCAAGGTCGAGTGAGGCGCTCATGGACAGCAACGAAGCCCGGCACTCGACGGCGCATTATTTCCTCGAAGGCCTGAACGAGATCGGCTTCGACTATCTGTTCTGCAATTTCGGCACCGACCATGCGCCGCTGATCGAGGCCATGGCCTCGTTCAAGCGCGCGGGCCGCGAGATGCCGGCGACCATCCTCTGCCCGCATGAGAACACCGCGGTGCACATGGCAGCGGGTTACGCGATTGCCACCGGCCGCGGCCAGGGCGTCATGGTCCATGTCGATGCCGGCACCGCCAATTCGGCGATGGCGCTGCACAATCTCTGCCGCGCGCGCATTCCCGTGCTGCTGATGGCCGGCAAGGCGCCGTTCACGACGCGCGGCGAGCTCCTGGGCACGCGCGACACCTACGTGCACTTCGTGCAGGAGCCATTCGACCAGGCGAGCGTGGTGCGGCCCTACACCAAATGGGAATACAATCTGCCTTCCGGCGTGATCGCCAAGGAGGCGCTGCGCCGTGCCCACACGGTGATGGAGAGCGATCCCAAGGGGCCGGTCTATCTCACCTTCCCGCGCGAGACGCTGACCGATACCTGGTCGGAAGGCCAGGTGCGCTCCTACCCTGCGGAGCGGTTCGGCGCGGTGTCCGCGCGGGGCCTCGATGCCGGGTCGATCGACGCCATCGCCACGAAACTGCTGGCCGCCGAGCGGCCGCTGCTGATCTCCGCTTACGCCGGACGCAATCATGCGACCGTTGCGGTGCTCGACGAGCTGGCGCATTTCGCCGGCATCCGGGTCGTCGAGTTCAATCCGCTCTATGTGAACCTGCCGCACGATTCGCCCTGCCACGGCGGCTTCATGCCGGCCAAGGCACTCGCCGAAGCCGACGTCGGCCTGCTGGTCGATGTCGACGTGCCGTGGATCCCGAGCGACATGCCGGACAATCCCGCGACCTGGTGGGCCCATATCGACGTCGATCCCGAGAAGCGCAATTTTCCGATGTGGACCTTTCCGGGAAACCTGCGTCTGCAGGGCGACAGTCATCGCATCCTGGCCGACCTTCTGGCGGCTCTGAAGGTGCGCGCCGATGCGGGCTTCAAGACCCGTGCCGCCGCGCGGGTCGCAGCACTTGCGGAAGAGGGCAAGGCGCGGCGCGACCAGGCCGCCAAGGCGGCGGCGAACCGCGGCGTCACGGGCCAGATCAACCCGCATTTCCTCTGCGCCGCCCTCGCCAAGGCGCTCACGCCCTCGGACATCGTGCTGAACGAGGCGATCCGCAACGGGCCGGTGGTGTCCGCCCAGATGCCGCGCACCCAGGCCGGCACGCTTGTCGGCTTGGCAGGCGGCGGCCTCGGATTCTCCGGCGGCATGGCGCTTGGCCTGAAACTCGCGATGCCTGAGCGCACGATCGTGCAAATCGTGGGCGACGGCACCTTCTACTTCTCCAATCCGCAATCGACGCTGTCCGTGTCGCGGCAATACAAGCTGCCGGTGCTGACCGTCGTGCTCGACAATACCGGCTGGGCGGCGGTGAAGGAGGCGACCCTGCGCGTCTATCCCGACGGCGAGGCCAAGGCCGGCGGCGACTACGGCGCCACCCTGTCGCCCGACATGAACTTCGCCATGGTGGCCGAGGCCGCCGGCGCGCACGGCGAGCTGGTCTCGGAGCCCGACACCGTCGAAGCTGCCATCGCCCGTTGCCTCGCCGCCGTGCGCGGCGGCCGATCGGCCATCCTTCATGCCAAAGTGACGAGGCTCTAACCATGGCTGTTGTCGTCGACGCAATCGACCATATCGTCATCAACGTTCGCGACGTCGATGTCGCCGCGGCGTGGTATCAGCGCGTGCTCGGCATGACGCGCGACGTGTGGGACGCGGGGCCGGGCAGGGGGCCGGTCACCTCCATGAAGTTCGGCCGGCAGAAGATCAATCTCCGACCCATTGCCGCGACGCAGGAACAATGGTTCACGGGCAGGCAGGTGGCGCCAGGCAGCGACGATCTCTGCTTCCTTGCCAAGGCCGCGCCGCAGCAAGTGGCCGACCACCTGCGCGCCTGCGGTGTCGCGATCGAGGTGGGACCGACGGAGAAGCGCGGCGCGATGGGGACGATCGTGTCGGTCTATTGCCGCGACCCCGACGGCAGCCTCATCGAGATTTCGTCCTACAAATAGGCAAGCAAGGCCGAATTCGCCGCAAGAAGCGCGCCTTGCGTCAGAGCGGGATCGCCACCAGCGTGTCGAAGCGGCCGCCGTCGCAGACGACGATGCGCTCGGCGAACTTGAGGACGCCCGCGCCGTCGGCGGCCACCTTGTCGTGGTAGCAACCCGTGGCAAACAGCGCCATCGCGCCGTCGCCCATGATGCGCACGATCAGGAAGGGCGTCTCGACGCTGGCGGCGCCGTTCTCGCGGCCCAACACCACCGGCAGGCCGACGACATGGCGGTAGCGCTGGCGCTCGTAGATGTTGGCCTTGCGCAGCGCCGAGACGCGATCCTGCAGCATGGCCCGCGAATCGGCGTACATGATGCCGGACTCGAATCCCCTGGCCAGGTTCTCCGCCGTCGTCACCTTGTAGAGGCAGGGATCGGCGAACAGCTCGGGCCACTGCTCGAACTTCTCATTGTCGATGGCGCGCGCATAGGCGGCGTTCAGCTCGACCAGGCGCGCGACGTCCATCCCGGCGGGCCCTCCTAGTAGTCCATGTATCGGCGATAGGCCTTCCAGAAGCCGCGCACCGGCGACTCGGTGGCGCGCGTCGCCTGGCTTTCCGCCGTGCTGCCGCCCATCTCGACCACCGAGATCTTGTCGCCGGCCGCGGCAATGCCACGCTGCACGAAGCCGCCGACGCAGCCGTCCTCCATGGAGACGAATCCGGCCGGGCCGACGAGGTTCTGCTGCTTCAGCCGCCGCTTGTTCATCTCCGGCGTGTCGTCGGCGAAGCCGAAGTAGGTCCACAGCAGTTCCATCTTGTCGATGCCCTTGGGCACCACCTGGCGCACCGCCAGGCAATTGTGGATCTGCTGCAGCACCAGGCCGGGGAAGATCGACAGGATCTGGAGCTGGATCTTGTCGCCGAACTCCTCGACCGGGTCGAGCAGGCTGGGGTCGGCGAGCTTGTAGTCGTCGCTCTCCGAGCGCAGGCCTTTCTCGCGGAAGGCCTCGGTGCCGGGCACGTCGGCGGTGCCTATGGTGTAGCTCGAATGATGCGCGCCGTCGGGGCTCACCAGCACGCCGCCGGCCTGGGTCAGGCGGGTGATGCGGAAGGTGGCGAAGAACAGGTGCAGCAGGCTCGCGTGATAGGTGTCCTTGACGTTCTCGACGTAGAGCTTCCAGTTGTTGGGCAACGGCTGGGTGAAGCGGCCCATGATGCGGATCGGGCGGTTGAGCACGCGGCACACGCGGCCCAGCACCTCGGCGCCGAGATACTCCTCGATCGGCGGCGTGTCGGGCGACAGCGTCGCGAACACCAGGCCGCTGAGCGTCGTCGTGCGCCACTTGCGCGGACTGTGGGTCTCGCGCCGGAAATCCTTGGACATCCCGCCGGCGCCGTTGATGCCGCGCTCGAAGGCGATGCCCCGGAGGTTGCCCGCGAGGTCGTAGCTCCAGGCGTGATAGATGCACTTGAAGTTGTTCTGGACGTTGCCGCCGTCGTCGAAGGCGATCAGTGCGCCGCGGTGGGCGCAGCGGTTCTCGAAGCAGTTGATCGAGCCGTCGGCGTCGCGCACCACGATGACCGGCATGCCGCCCACCTGGTTGGTGCGGTAGTCGCCCTTGTTGGGGATGTCGGCCTCGAGGCAGACGAAGTTCCAGGTGGCGCCTTCGAATATGCGCCGCATCTCGCGGGCGTAATTGTCCTGGTCCTGGTAGATCCAGTAGGGCACGCGGGCCAGCGAATCCTCGGGCCAGGGGCCGTGTGGAGTTTGGCCGTGCGGCGTGGCGGCGGGCTCGTGAACTGACGCGTCGTGTCGGATGTCCATGAAGGACCCTCCTGCTGATCGCTCGTTTCGCCCGCCAGTTTAGCCCATTTCGGCGGCCGTCCTACAGCAGGAAGGTGTTGGTCCGGTCGAGATAATCGTGCATGTGCACGATCATCTGGTCGGCCTCGAGCAGGCAGACGCCATAGGCCGGCGGCTCGTGGCTGCCGGGAATGCGGCCTTCTATGACGAAGTCGAGTGCCACCTGGTGGCTGGTGGCGCGCAGCGTCGAGATCGGAATGCCGCGCCAGCTCCCCGCCACCGGCCGATGCAGATGGCCGAAGAACATGTGGCGGATGTTGCCTCGCCCTTCGAGCGCCGCGACGAGGTGCTTCGGCTCGAGCAGCGAGATGTCGTCCATGCGCCGGATCCGCACCTTGAAAGGCGGATGGTGGATGAAGACGATCACCGGCCGGTCGCCCAGCCGGTCGAGCGTGGCCTTGAGCCAGGCGGCGCGCTTCTCGCAGAAGGTGCCCCACGGCTTGCCGGGCTCGTTGGTGTCGAGGCAGATGCCCGTCACGCCTTCGCCCATGTCGAGCGTGTATTGTACGAAGCCGTTCTCGTCGAATTTCGCCTCCGGGAACGTCGCGTGGAAATTGGCGCGGTCGTCGTGGTTGCCGACCAGCAGGTGGTAGGGGATCACGAGCTTGTCGAGTTCGCGCTTCAGCGCCGCATAGGCCTCGGGCTCGCCCTTGTGCGCGAGGTCGCCGGTCAGGATCGCGAAGGCGGCGTCTGAATGGTTGCGGTTCACGTCGGCGACGCAGAGCGCCAGCCGGTCGATCGGGTTCAGGCCGTAGAGCAGGTTGCCCGGCGGCACGAAATGCGTGTCGGTGATGTGAATGAACTTTTGCATCGGCCTCGTGTCATCCTGAGCGTAGCGAAGGATCCTTCGCTACGCTCAGGATGACAGCCTTGGTTGTTACTTGGGAAGAAGCGCCTGCGTGTCGGCCGTCATCTTTTTCAGCGCGTCTTCCGGCTTGGCGCTGCCGTTCACGACGCTCTGGAGATGGTCCTTGATCACGTCGGTGATCTTGAGACCGTTCTCGCCGGGGAAGGCGTACCAGGCGGTCATGCTCGGGAGCTGGCCGATGGCGACGCGGTGGTTGGGGTTCTGGGCGTAGAAGTCGCCCAGCATCTTCGGGTCCTTGGCGGGGAGCGCATTGGCCGGGAAGTAACCGGTGCCCTTGACCATGACCGTGGCGCCGACCGGGCCGGTGGCGAACTTGATGTATTCCCACGCCGCCTTCTGCTTGGCCGGATCCTTGGCCAGCATCATGGCGACGTTGCCGCCGGCGGGCAGGCGCGACTCGGCGCCGGCGCCCAGCGGGAAGGTGGCGGTGCGGAGCGGGAACACGCCCTGGCTCTGCTTGGTGACGCCACCCAGCCGCGAGGTCGAATGCGCCCAGATGCCGAGGCGGCCCGACACGAAGTCCTGCAGCGCCGTGGCCTGGCTCACGTCACGCATGCCGCCGTCGGTCATCATCAGGCGCAGCGTGTTGATCGCCTTCTGGCCGGCCGGGCCGTCGAACGCCACCTTCTTCTCGTCCGGCGTCAGCATGGTGCCGCCGTTGGAGAAGACCAGCGCCTGCCACATCCAGTTGCCGGTGATGTCCCAGTCGAAGTGGAAGCCGGCAATCTTGTTGGCCGGGTCGTTGATCTTCTTTGCGAGCGCAAAGATGCCCTCCCAGGTCTTGGGGAAGTTGTCGGGATCGCCGCCGGCCTTCTTCACCAGATCGGCGTTGAAATAGATGATCGGCGTGGAGAGCGAGAAGCCCATGCCGTACTGCTTGCCCTTGACCTGGCCCAGCGTCAGCAGCGCGCCGTCGTAGCCCTTGCTTGCCCAATCCTTCTCGGCGGCGATCAGGCCGTCGAGCGGTTGGGCGATGTTGCGGTCGGCCAGGATGCGCTGGCGATTGAGGCCCTGGAAGGTGACGTCGGGAAGCTGGCCGGTGACGGCGTTGCGCAGCACCTGCTGGGTGGCGTCCTCGTATTCCTTGGTCGGCTGCAGGAACTTGACCTTGATGGTCGGGTTAGCCGCCATGAACTGCTTGGCGACCTCCTCATGCACCTCTTTGAAAATGTCGGGGATCGGGTACTGCACGACGATTTCGGTCTGTGCCGTCGCGGGGCCCGCGACGAACGCGGCGGCAAGTGCCGCCATGCCTAGTAGCTTGCGCATTTTCTGTCCCTCCTGAGACGTTCCCTCAATCACACGGCTTTGTTGCCGTTTTCTTTCAACCCTTCATGCCGCTGAGCGTAACTCCTTCGATGAAGCGCCGTTGCGCGGCCAGGAAGAGAAGTATCAGCGGCGCGGTGATCACCACCGTGCCAGCCATCAGAGGCCCGAAATCGCTGCCCGCCTCTTCGTTGCGGAAGAATAGCGTGCCGAGAGGCGGCGTGGCGAGGTCGCCGGTCTGAATAACGATCAGCGGCCAGAAGAAATCGTTCCAGTGGGTCACGATCGAGATCACGCCGAAGGCCAGCATGGCGGGCATCGCCTGCGGCAGCATGATTCGCCATAGGATCTCGAACTCGCCCAGACCGTCGAGACGGGCGGCATGCATCAGGTCGTCGGGCACGGTCCTGAAGAACTGCCGCATCAGGAAGATGCCGAAGGCGGAGAAGACGAAAGGCAGGATCAGGGCGGCGTAGGTGTCGAGCAGACCGACCTGGTAGAGCATGACGTAGCGCGGGATTGCCGGTGCCTGGGCCGGGATCATCAGGCCAATCAGCACCATGGTGAACAGGATATCGCGGCCCTTGAAGCGCAGCTTGGCGAGCGCGTAGGCGCAGGGCAGCGCGACCAGGAGCTGCAGCAGGAAGATGCCGCCGGTGACGATCACGCCGTTCAGCAGGTAGCGCAGCAGCGGCACCTTGGTGAAGGCAGCGGTATAGTTCTCGGCCGCCGCCCAGTTGGTCGGCAGCAGGCTGAGTTTGGTCGAGAAGATCTCGTTGGGCGGCTTCAGCGACGTCGAGACCATCCAGACGAACGGCGCCAGCATGATCACCAGCCCGGCGAGCAGGACGGCATGGCGTAGCACGTGCCCCAGAAGAGTCCCGTGCCGGGTCATGAATAGTGCGTCCTCTTCTCGCCGGCCTTCACCTGCAGCAGGGTGAGCGCCAGAACCACCACCAGGAACACCACCGTGATGGCGGCGCCGCGGCCGGTGCGGAAGAAATTGAAGGCCTCGGTGTACATCGTATAGAGCAGCACCTCGGTCGCCTTGTTCGGGCCGCCCTTGGTCAACACCTCGACCGTGTCGAAGACCTGGAATGACCGGATGCCCGACACCACCGTGACGAACAGGGTTGCCGGTCCCAGCATCGGCCAGGTGACGCAGCGGAAACGCTCCCAGACCGAGGCGGCGCCGTCGATCTCGGCCGCCTCGTAGAGATCGGGCGGGATCGCCTTCAGGCCCGCCATGAACAGCACCATGTTGAGCCCGGCCGACTGCCAGATGCCGATGCCGGCCAGCGTGAACAGCGCGCGGTTGGGGTTCTTCAGCCAGTCGCCGCCCTGGATGCCGATCTGTTCGAGCACGACGTTGATC
>JACPVT010000379.1 GCA_016191685.1 Rhodospirillales bacterium
AAATCAGCCGAGGGGCCATTGGGACCTCGACGGCCAACGCATTTGTTGCAGAGGTCGGCGGCAAAGCGAACAGGGCAGGGGCGAATTCCGCCATCACGACTGCGTGTGCTCGGGGTCGCGGGTTCCCCATGCGGAGGATTGCCAGCCTTCGCGAGGCGTTCGATAAAGCCGCATGGCCGACAAGAATGAACGCAAGATCCGGGTTTGGGATCTGCCCGTCCGACTGTTCCACTGGGCGCTCGTGGCCCTGATGGTGGTGTCCTATTTCACGGCCCGGGCCGGCGGGGAGTGGATGAAACTGCACTTCTGGTCGGGCTACGCGATTTTCACCCTGGTGCTGTTCCGCATCGCCTGGGGTTTCGTCGGCAGCACGACCGCCCGCTTCACGGATTTCGTCAAGGGGCCGTCGGCGGCCATTGCCCACCTCCGCGACCTGCTGGGCCGCGGCCGCCCCCGCGAGGCCGGCCACAACCCGGTGGGCGGTGCGATGGTCGTGGCGCTTCTGCTCGCCGTGCTGCTGCAGGTCGCGGCGGGACTGTTTTCGGCCGACACCGACATGGGCACGGTGAACGGACCGCTGGCCCTTCTGGTCGCCGACAAATGGGTCGACCGGGCGACCGCCTTCCACAAGTTCTGGATCAATGTGCTGCTGTGGATGGCGGCGCTGCATGTGCTGGCGGCCTTCGTCTATCTCGTCTGGAAGAGGCAGAACCTGATCGGCGCCATGGTCAGCGGTCGCAAGCCGGTCGATGACGTGGTGCCGCCGGGAGTGCCCGCGCCCAAGCTGGTCTTCGCCTCTGGCCGGCTGGCGCTGTCGCTGCTGCTCGCGGCCGCCGCCATCGTCTATTTCGTCGTGAGGGCGGGCGGTTGACCGGCACTGCTGCCCTGCTTCCCCGGCCTTGCTGGCCGGAAGGGCCGCCTCTAGGGTGCCGGCCACTCCCGTGAATTTGGATTTTGCATCATGAAATTTACCGGTACTGACTCCTATGTGGCCAGCGACGACCTGCGCGTGGCGGTGAACGCGGCCATCGCGCTGCAGCGCCCGCTGCTGATCAAGGGCGAGCCGGGTACCGGCAAGACCGTGCTGGCGCATGAAGTCGCCAAGGCGCTCAAGGCGCCGATCATCGAGTGGCACATCAAGTCGACCACCAAGGCGCAGCAGGGTCTCTACGAATATGACGCCGTGTCCCGTCTGCGCGACAGCCAGCTCGGCGACGAGCGCGTCAAGGACATCGCCAACTACATCAAGCGCGGCAAGCTCTGGGACGGCTTCACGGCCCCGGAACGTCCGGTCCTGCTGATCGACGAAATCGACAAGGCCGACATCGAGTTCCCCAACGATCTGCTCCTGGAGCTCGATCGCATGGAGTTCTACGTCTACGAGACGCAGCAGGTCATCAAGGCCGAGCAGCGCCCGATCGTGATGATCACCTCGAACAACGAGAAGGAACTGCCCGACGCCTTCCTGCGCCGCTGCTTCTTCCACTACATCCGCTTCCCCGACCGCGAGACGATGACCCAGATCGTCGACGTCCACTTTCCCGATCTGCAGCGCAACCTGCTGCGCGAGGCGCTGAACGTCTTCTACGACATCCGCGAAGTGCCCGGGCTCAAGAAGAAGCCTTCCACCTCCGAATTGCTCGACTGGCTGAAACTCCTGATGGTCGAGGACATGTCGCCCGACGCCCTGCGTTCCAAGGATTCCAAGCAGCTCATTCCGCCGCTGCACGGCGCGCTGCTCAAGAACGAGCAGGACGTCCATCTGTTCGAGCGGCTCGCCTTCATGGCACGGCGGGAGCAGCGCCAGTAACGCCCCCGGCGACCAAAGGGAGATCGCGATGTTCGTGAACTTCTTCCTCGAGCTGCGTCAGGCCAAGGTGCCGGTCTCCATCAAGGAGTACCTGGCGCTGATGGAGGCGATGGACCAGAACGTCGCCGAGTCGAGCGTTGACGATTTCTACTACCTGTCGCGCGCCATCCTGGTGAAGGACGAGCGTAACCTCGACAAGTTCGACCGCGTGTTCGGCCATATCTTCAAGGGCCTCGAAGCAGCACCCGGCGAGGGCATTACGGCCGAGATCCCCGAGGAGTGGCTGCGCAAGCTCGCCGAGAAGCTGCTGACCGACGAGGAGAAGGCGCAGATCGAGGCGCTGGGGGGCTGGGACAAGATCATGGAGACGCTGAAGAAGCGTCTCGAGGAACAGCAGAAGCGCCACCAGGGCGGCAGCAAGTGGATCGGCACGGCGGGAACCTCGCCGTTCGGCGCCCACGGCTTCAATCCCGAGGGCGTGCGCATCGGCCAGGACAAGAATCGCGAGGGCCGTGCGGTCAAGGTCTGGGACAAGCGCGAGTACAAGAACCTCGACGACACCGTCGAGATCGGCACGCGCAACATCAAGATCGCGCTCAGGCGCTTGCGCAAGTTCGCGCGCGAGGGCGCCGAGGTCGAGCTCGACATGCCCGACACGATCCGCTCGACGGCGCGCAACGCGGGCTACCTCGACATCAAGATGATCCCGGAGCGGCGCAACAAGGTGAAGCTGCTGCTGCTGTTCGACATCGGCGGCTCGATGGATGCCCACATCCGCGTCTGCGAGGAGCTGTTCTCGGCGGCCCGCACCGAATTCAAGCATCTCGAGTTCTTCTACTTCCACAATTGCCTCTACGAGAAGCTGTGGAAGGACAACCGCCGCCGCCACGTCGACACCTTCTCGACGGCGCAGCTGCTCCACACCTATCCGCCCGACTACAAGATCATCTTCGTCGGCGATGCCTCGATGAGCCCCTACGAGATCGCCTATCCCGGCGGCTCGGTGGAGCACTGGAACGAGGAAGCGGGCCAGGTCTGGATCCAGCGCATGGCCGAGACCTACCGCAGCATGGTGTGGCTCAACCCGGTGCCGGAGCGGCACTGGAGCTACACGCCGTCGATCCAGCTCCTGCAGCAGCTCTCGAGCAACCGCATGTTCCCGCTCACGCTGGGCGGTCTCGACAGCGCGATGAAGGAACTGAACAAGTAGTCTTGGGGGAACGCAGATGAAGACCGGTCCGGCAATCGCGGAAATCCTCAAGCGCGAGGGCGTGGAATATCTCTTCGCCTATCCCGTCAACCACCTGATCGAGCATTGCTCGGCGATCGACATCCGCCCGATCATTGTGCGCCAGGAGCGCATCGGCCTGCACATGGCCGACGCCATGTCGCGCCTCACCAAGGGCCGCAAGATGGGCGTCTTCTGCATGCAGAGCGGGCCCGGCTCGGAGAACGCCTATGGCGGCGTGGCCCAGGCATTCGGCGAATCGGTGCCGCTGCTGGTCATCCCGGCAGGCTACCCGCGGCGCATCGCGCACGTGCCGCCCAACTTCAATTCGACTCTGGCCATGGCGCATGTCGCCAAGCACGCCGAGCCGATCACCTCCGGCAAGGAAATCGAGAACATCATGCGCCGGGCTTTCAGCCTGCTGCGCAACGGCCGTGGCGCGCCGGTGATCATCGAGTTCCCGGCCGAGGCCAATGTCGAGGACGCCCCCGATACGCTGACCTACGAGCCGGTCATCGCCGTCAAATACGGCCCCGATCCCGCGGCGGTGAAGGAAGCAGCCAAGGTACTGGTCGCCGCCAAGCGTCCGGTCATCTATGCCGGCCATGGCGTGCATTGGGCCGAGGCCTATGACGAACTGAAGGAGCTGGCCGAGCTTCTGGCCATTCCCGTCTGCACCTCGCTGCAGGGCAAGAGCAGCTTCGACGAGAGCCATCCGCTGTCGCTCGGCTCCGGCGGCCGTGCCTATCCGAAGCAGGTCCGCTATTTCCTCGACAACTGCGATGTCCTGTTCGGGGTCGGCTGCTCCTTCACCGAGACGAACTTCGGCATCTCCATGCCGAAGGGCAAGACGGTGATCCACACGACGCTGGATCCCGACCATCTCAACAAGGATGTGCGCGCCCAGTACGGCCTGATCGGCGATGCCAAGCTGGCGCTCCGCGCCATGATCGACGAGTGCAGCAAGCTGGTCGGGGCCAAGAAGCGCGACTCGGGCCCCGTCGTGGCCGAGATCAAGCCGATGGCCGACGAGTGGCTCAAGGAGTGGATGCCCAAGCTCACCAACAACGAGGCGCCGCTCAATCCCTATCGCGTGCTGTGGGACCTGCAGAACACCGTCGACAAGGCCAACACCATCATCACCCATGACGCCGGCAGTCCGCGCGACCAGCTGTCGCCGTTCTGGAAGACGACGGCGCCGCACACCTACATCGGCTGGGGCAAGACCACCCAGTTGGGCTATGGCCTCGGCCTTGCCATGGGCGCCAAGCTCGCCTGTCCGGACAAGCTCTGCATCAACGTCTGGGGCGACGCCGCCATCGGCTTCACCGGCATGGATTTCGAGACCGCGGTGCGCGAGCGCATTCCGATCATGTCGATCCTGCTCAACAATTTCTCGATGGCGATCGAGCTTCACATCATGAAGGTCTCGACCGAAAAATACCGCTCGACCGACATCTCGGGCGACTACGCCGCGATGGCCCGCGCCTTCGGCGCCTACGGCGAGCGGGTGACCAAGCCCGAGGACATCATCCCCGCCATCAAGCGCGGCATCGAGCAGACCCGGAAGGGCGTGCCGGTGCTGCTCGAGTTCATCACTTCCAAGGAAGTCGCGATCTCGGTGCCGAAATGACGAGGATCCTCACCCCGACTGACCAATACAATGTCGCCACCCATGACGGCCTCTGGATGTCGGCCGCCGATGCCGAGAAGATCACCGGCTGGACGCTGAAGCCCGAGGGCATGTGCCGCGCCGAGGCCTGCGTGCCGATGCCGGCATCGGCGGTGAAGGGCACTGAGGTCGACGTAGAAGCCTTCTGGACGAAGCTCGGCGGGCCCGTGATTGCCAGCGAAGCGCGCGGCGTG
>JACPVT010000380.1 GCA_016191685.1 Rhodospirillales bacterium
CGCTTGAGCTTCAGCTTCTTCTCCATCTGGAACAGAAGCTTGTCGGCGAACAGCACGTCCGCCGGCGTCATGACCTTGGTCATCATGATGGTGTCGAGATGCTCGCCGGCGCCTTCGACAATCTCGATGATGTCCTCGTAGGCATACTCGGTGCTGAGGTCGTTGATGCGCACGCAGCGCGTCTTGCCCTTCCAGTTGAGAGTCTTGAGACCCTCGATGATCTTCTTGCGGGCGTCGCGCTTCTGGCTCGGTGCTACGGCATCTTCGAGATCGAGGAAGACGTGGTCGGCTTTCGACTCGGACGCCTTCTGGATCATCTTCTCGCTGGAGCCCGGTGTGGAAAGCTGCACGCGGCGCGGGCGACGGGGAGGGCGGTCGGTCATGTCAATCTCCTCAGGCAACGATCTTTTCAGCCCGCAGACGCGCAATTTCCGCGCCACCGAGGCCGAGTTCGGTCAGATAGCGGTCCGTGTGCTCGCCCAGCAAGGGGGCGCGATGGCGCACGCGGCCGGGGGTTTCGGTCATCTTGATCGCCACGCCCGCCACCCGGGTCTCGTGGTCGAGACCGGGATGGGGTACCGGGACGATCATGTCGCGGGCAGCAAAGTGCGGATCGCTGAAGATATCGCGCACATCGTTGACCGGCGCGAACGGCACCTTGCCGCCGAGATGAGCCAGCAGCTCCTTCTTGGTGCGCTGGCTGGTGAAGGCCGACACGGCAGCGATGATCTCATCCTGGTTCGCCCGCCGCTCCTGGACCGTGGCGAGCCGTGGATCGGTACCGAGCTCGGCTCTGCCGATCAGCCGACAGAGGATCGGCCAATGGGT
The DNA here is from genome assembly GCA_016191685.1 of Rhodospirillales bacterium. Taxonomy (GTDB): domain Bacteria; phylum Pseudomonadota; class Alphaproteobacteria; order Reyranellales; family Reyranellaceae; genus Reyranella. Next base: position 829 of record JACPVT010000380.1, read on the forward strand.
GTCGGCGTGGGCGGCGATGGTGACGAAGCCGTCCCTGGCCGGGAACATGCCGAACGGGCAGAGCAGAGGATGGTGGTTGCCCTCGGGCGTCGGCACGCCGCCGGTGTAGGCGTGCTGGTGCACGATGCGCTCGCAGAGTGACAGGATGGCGTCGACCATGCCGACATCGACGAATTGGCCGCGGCCGGTCTTGTGGGCGCGGAAGATGGCGCTCACGATTCCAAAGGCACACATGGTGGCAGGCATCAGGTCGCCGATCCCGGGGCCAACCTTCATCGGCGTCGCCTTGTCCGGGCCGGTGATTGCCATGACGCCGCCGAAGGCCTGGGCCACGACGTCGTAGGCCGGCCAGTCGGTGTAGGGGCTGCGGCCGGTGCGCCAGTCGCCGAAGCCGCGGATGGTGGCATAGACCAGCTTTGGGTAGCGTTCGTGCAGCGCCTCGTAGCCGAGGCCAAGGCGGTCCATGACGCCGCCGCGATAGTTCTCGACCACGGCATCGGCGCCGTCGCAGAGGCGCGTTACCAAGTCGCGGCCTTCGGGTCGCTTGAGGTCGATGGCGATCGACCTCTTGTTGCGGTTCACCGAGGCGAAGTAGCCGCCGAACGCGCGGAGCTTGTCGTCGTCGTGATAGGGGCCGACGATCCGGGTGTGGTCGCCGTCGAGCGGCTCGACCTTGATGATCTCCGCCCCCTGGTCGGCCAGAAGCTGGGTGCAAAAG
>JACPVT010000381.1 GCA_016191685.1 Rhodospirillales bacterium
CGTGCGCACCTCGGCGATTCCCGGCCTCGTGAGCACGCTGGCGGTGTGGGCGCTCGACGGCCATGGACATCGTAGGTGAAATCGACGCCGAGCGTGGTCGAGACATAGTTCTGGTAGTTCGAGAGCGCGGACTCGTTGATGCTGCGCAGGAATTGCGGCCGCAGGACCAACGGCTCGTAACCGTTCCAGCTTCCGGTGAGGCCGAAGGTGTATGCCCCCGTTGTCGTGCCATCGATAATGTACGACAGCGATTGGTAGCCGACGAAGCCTTCGAGCTGGCTTTTCGGACTCAGTTTCGTTGTCGCGCCGAAATTGACGAACCAGCTCCTCGAGTCGCGCTGCTGGCCGGCGGCGTTGATGAACTGATCATAGACACGCTGATTGAGGCCGGGCGTGACAAAGAGCGACGTCTCGTCGGTGATTTCATAGCCGAGCCGGATGCGCTCCTCGTAGGAGGTCATGTCGCGGCTGGTTCCCGGCATATCCGTCGCCGTAATGGTGCTGTAGTCGTAGTACATGTATTTCACGGCGGCGCCGGTCAACTGGTAGAAGAACCGGTTGAATCGCTGATAAAACGACACTTCCACCGGGAACGAATCGACGACCGTGGGCGCCTGTGCGAACGACACGTCAGGCGTGCCCAGCGCCTCGGTGTTCCGCACGGCGCCGATCTTGCCACTGACGTACATGCTCTCCCGGATGTCGTACCTGCCTTCGGCGATCAGGCCGTAGTTCTGGAAGTTCTGGGTCGGTGCGCTGGCATAGAAACCGAACCCGCCGGTGGCCAGGAGACGGAGCGAATGGTTGAGCCACTCCGACCTCAACTCGAGCTGAGGGCGGACCACCGTGAACAACGAACCGGTCGTCGGCGAGGTCGTCGCGAAGACGTTGTCGTCATAGCCGCCGAGCAGTTCGATCGAGGGGTAGAGCGTGAAAGCCCCCATCGTGATGCCGAGTTCTCTGCTGTCGCTGGAAGAAATCGGCCCCGGCAGGTCAATGACACCCGCGCCGATCGCGTCCTGCTCGAGCGTTTGGAGCGCAGGCGTCGAGGTTTCCTCCTGGGCTTGCGCGCCGGAGGCAAGGCACGACAGCAACACCCAGCCAAGAACGGGCGACCAAATTAGCTGCGCGCGATTCGCACTGATAGCCATGGGGGCAGCGGTCCATCCCGGTAGAGGTCCGAGTGTGGGCTGGAAAAAGTCCCGGCGCTGCCTCAGGTTACAGGCTCGGGCTGATTTGCGCTTGCTTCGGCGTTTCATAGCTCGGCGGCGGTAGGACTGGTGGTTGGGGCGTGGCGACAGGCGGCGGGGCCGAAGGCGGCGGGCCTGCTACTGGCGGCGGTGGCGCAGTGGCTTCGGGTGGCGGCGTCGGGGTTGGCGTCGGCGGCGGTGGCGTCAGCGTCGCGACGAGAATGGCGAGGACCTGGGGGCTCGGCGGATTTGGCCCAGCCATGATCGACGCCAGCAACTGATTGAGTGTTCCAACGTTCGGAGCCGGTGCTGGTCCCACCGGCGGAGGCGGTGGGCCGACGGCCACGAGCGGCGCGGGCGCAACAGGCGTCGCATCCGGCGCCGGCAGCGGGCCGACTGCCTGAACGGGAGCAGCGCCCTGGAGCGGACCGGCACCTTGCAACGGGCCAGCGCCTTGAAGCGGGCCAGCACCCTGCAACGGACCTGCGCCCTGCAACGGGCCAGTACCTTGCAGCGGGCCGGTGCCTTGAAGGGGACCGGCGCCCTGGAGCGGGCCACCGCCTTGCAATGGACCGCCACCCTGCTGTTGTTGGCCTTCCTGCTGCTGGGCCTGCTGAGGTGGACCCTCCTGCTGGGCCTGCTGCGGCGGTCCCGACTGCGCTTCCTGAGTTTGCGCACTTGCAGCGCCAGTGATGACGAGTGACGACACCACAGCAAGACACTGCGCTCTAAATGCAATTTTAGACATAAGACCCGACCCGACCACCACGGTAGTGACCATTGCAGCCCAATTTGAAGAAATCACACCCACTTGGCCCGACCGGCAGTGCACGGTTCGGTCCCACCCAAGTTGCGCGGCAAGTTACAGAATCGTGCCTGGAAAGCCAAGCCCCTACTCTGGCACTGCATTTGATCGAGACGGCGGCAGTAAGCATCTCGCGATAATCCCAATAGATGCAATCAATACAGCGAATATACGCCCTTGGGGTCACCAAGGAGAGTCGGCGTTTGACCGACATTCACTATTTAACAGACTAGAAGGCTGCAGTGTCACCGCAACCAGAAAATATCATCAATCGTGCGAACTATTTGTACCATGAAATTTCAATGAGATAAAGGGAACTCTTCATCTAATTACTTAGAGATAATTGCCTCCACAATTGGATCGTTATGGAAGCGATTTCCGCGCGCTGTCGGCGAGTTCCTCGAGAGCTGTGGCAAAAGCTGCGGCATTTCCGCACTCTGACCGCCAATACTGATCAACTCCCGCGCTGCGGGCCAACAAGTCGACGTCAGACTCGGCGCTCCCTACGAAAAGCACGGGTTTGCCCGAATCGATGCAGGCGTAAATCTTGGACGGCATGACGAAGCCGACGAATGCGTCCTTCAATGTTACGAGATGCGCGTCCGGCGTTCGCAGCAGACCGGCCAGCCGATCGAGAGGGACCGGCTCCGATTTGTAGAATGGCAACCCCTGCTCTGCGAAACGCCGCACCAGATCATCGGCACCCGCGCCTGTCGCACTCAGCCACAAGCGAACCCGACCCGTTCCCTCGCGATGGTGAAGCCTATACCCCTCGGCGACGGTTTCGACGTCGTGCGCCACACCATAATTTCCCGCGTACAGCAGGACGCATGCGCCCTCGAGCACGGCCGGCATCGGCTCCGTCGTTTCGTCGCCACCAAACGACACCGGTGAGATGTCACGCACGAGGGCGATCCGCTCTTCGCGGACGCCGGTCTCGCGCAGGCGCTTCAACTGGTCGAGCCCGAGAACTTCGAAACCGCCGATGCGCCGGCGCCAGAAATTCGTCAGGCCGAGCAGAAGCGCAAGCGCGAGAGACGGACGGTCGCGCGCCGCAATCAGGCACTCGGGATGGAAATCGGTGATGCGATAGACGAGACGTCCACGCCACAGCGGCGCGAGCGGTGCCAGCAGATGAATGAGCAGCGGCGGCGATCCGGTGAACAGGATGCCATCCGCCGCCCGCAAGGCGCGAAAGCCCGAAGCAACCAGCCGCAGGTTCGTGACGGCCGTCCACGCCAGGCGTGCCACGAAGGAACTGCGTGGCACCGGTCGGGTCGACAGACGAATCTCGGTCAAAGTCCCCTTGCCCCTCGCCTCCTGCCGCACCGATCCCTCGCCCGAGGCGAGGCCGATCAAGGTGACGTCGTGGCCCCGCTCGGCCAGCGCCTGGGCACGCATCTGCATGTACTGGCCGACCGCCCCGAAATCGGGCGGCAGCCAGTCGGCGATAATGACCAGCCGACGCTGCGACAGAGGATCGAACGGACTGCTCGCCAGCAGGTCACTCATGGGCGCGGCCCCCGGCGGCTGCGAACGAGCGATAGAGCGCTTCCATGCGACGCGCGATCGTGGGCCAGCCATATTGCTCGACGACGAGAGCTCGCCCGGTCTCACCCATGGCGCGGCTTCGCGCAGCGTCTGCCAGCAGGCTGCTGAGCCCCGCCGCGATCGCCGCCGGCGCGGGGTCGACGACCAGCCCGGCACCGGCATCGCGCACGATCTCCGACATGCCGACATCGGCCGTGGTCAGGACCGGCACGCCGCGGCGCATCGCCTCGAACGCGGCGAGGCCGAAATTCTCCGACAGCGACGTCATCGCGAACACGCGCGCCGCTGCGAACAGCGCTTCCTTGTCGGCGCCTCCGACATGACGGGCGAGGATGGTCACCCGATCGGCAACGCCGAAGCGTCGAGCCTCGGCCGCCAGGAAGGCCGCGTGTCCATCAGCGTCGTCGCCGGCAATCACAAGGCGCGCCGCGGCAGCCAGCGGCAGCGCTGCGAGCAGCCTGTCGAGCCCCTTCTCCCAACTGATGCGCCCGAAGGCCAGTACCGGTGCCAGCGACCGCGCGCCGCCCTCGATGGCGGCCGTCACGTCGGGTGACAGCGCAGCATCGGACGGCGCGGGCGGATCGTCGACACCGTGGGGAATCGTGACGACGGGCGGCAGCTGCCAGCCAAAGCCCATGATATGCCGCGCCTCCACCGTTGACGTGGCATGTATGGCAGCGGCGTTCTCCAGGTTGGTACGCTCGACCAGGGCGACCCATGCCGCCTTCACCCAGCGGCTCTTGCGGTGCATGAGTTCGGGCACGAGCATGCCGCGCGGCGATATCACATAGGGTACCTTCTGTGCCCGGGCGGCCCGGGCGCCGGCCCAGATCGGCCACAAGTAGACGGCGTGAAGATGAACGGCGTCGAAGCCCACAACCTCTTGCGACAGGGCGCGACCCATCGCCGGCGACCAGTACAGGCGCCGCAGCAGACGGCTCGGAAAGTAGGTGACCTTGACGCCCTCGAGGTCGACTGGGCGCGCCAAGGGCACGGCGCTGTCGCCGGGACCATCGACGTTGGTCGTGAAGACATGAACGTCATGCCCGAGCGCTGCAAGGGTGCGACAGAGGGCATGGACCGTGCGGATTGGGCCGCCGTATCGCAGCGCCGGCAGATACGTTGGCGTGACGTGAAGAAGGCGCAAGGGCTCGACCACAAATCCAGGAATGTCAGGACGGTTGCGGGGGCTCCGTGCTGGCGCGGGTGTCCAGCCACTTCAGGCCGATCGGAAGCGCGAACTTCACGAGCAGCGCATAGACGAGGAAGAACATCACGGTCGAGCCGAACAATTTTGGCAGCGACGCCTCAACGCCAGGGCCGGCGATGTTGTAGAGGAACGCCAGAACGATGCCTTGGCGGACCATCCACGGCAGCCGCGATCGCATGAAATAGCGACAGACACCGGCGATCATCAGACCGATGCCGAAGATGCTTGCCAGCATGCCTGGGAAGCCGAAGTCGACGTAATTCTCGGCGATGTAGCCGACGCTGATCGACGTCGAGGCACGCAGCACCAGATGCGGGTCGGTGCCGGTCAGCCGGGCATAAGTCTCGGTGTCGGAGAGCGCCGCCTTGTCGGGAAAGAAAAAGCGCGGTTTGAAGACGTGGTCGAAGGCTTCCTGCCATTGCCTCGCTCCGTCCGTTCCCCGCAATGTGTCCTGGACGTCGATCACCGAGCCGAAGATGTCGACATAGGCGAAGCGGGCGAGCATCGCATAGGAGGCATGCCGCCAGTCGATGTCGCCCGGCGAGAGCGCCAGCGCACCGAGATAGGCAAAGCGTTCGGACAAGGGCACGCTGAATGCCTGCGTTTCCTCGCCGCCGGTGGCGAAGTCCCGGTATTCGTTCTTCACCGCGGTCCAGAACAGGCCCAACGCCAGAAGGATGGAAAACCACACGACACCACCGAGGATCGCCGTCGGGCCCACGGCAATCCGCGCGGCGATCGCCGCCATCGCCAGGTAGATGAACACGCCGCGGAAATCCGAGAGCAGCCCGCTGAAGCCGATGACGATCTCGACCAGCACCGCCGCCAGCATGAGCTTGCCGCCACGCCCGGTCCCCAGAACAGTGACGAACAGCAGGAATTCGGCCACGATCTTGAGGCGCGACACTGCCTCGAACTGCTGCCCCAGGCCCGGGATCAGTCGACTGGCATAGCTGCAGGCAACTGCCAGAACCAACGTCCCGCAATAAAGAAGGAAGAGATCGAGCGGCCGCCATTCGAGATGCGCGCTTGCATCCGCCGGCATCGGTCGCGGCAGGTTGCCGAGGACAAGGCGAAAGGCCACCGCCATGGTCACGATGCTGGCGAGCATGTACCAATAGGCGTTGAAGACACCTGGTCCGTAGAAGCTCCCGGCCAGCGGCTCACCGTCGACCATCGACTGCAGGATCCGGGCAAATGTCTGCGCCCATTGCCAGACGAAGAAGAAGACCACGCCCACCGGCATGGTCGGCGTCCCCAGAAGAGTCAGCACCACCCACGGCACGAAGCAGCCCACGGCGAACGCCAGGGGGTCATGCGAGAATGGCACGACAACCAACAAGACCAGCCCGACGGCCAGGAACGTGCGCCGCAGGAAGCCGAAATCCAGCACCTGCCGCGGCGGCGGGGCCCGCATACGGACAGAAGGGCTGATGGTCACCACGCGTGGCCTCGCACTGGACTAGCTTGCATTCTAGCTGTTTTTGGACTTCAAGGCACTTGCCGCGCCTGCAATACCTTGGGCGGCCCGCGCTGGCGAGTAGGTTTCCATCCGCTTCGCCAACGCCCGCCGGGTGCGGTCGCCATCGAAAGCGAGCACCTTTTCGATTCCATCAGCCAGCGCGGCTGCATCGCCGAGCGGGAAAACCGCGCCGGTGATGCCGGGTTCGACCAGATCGGGACCGCAACCCACGGCATCGGACACAACAGCGGGTACGCCGCAGGCCATGGCCTCGTTGACGACCAGCCCCCAGGTCTCGCGTCCGTCGGACGGCAGGACGACCGCATCGGAGGCGGCATAGATGGCGGGCAGCTCGCTTTGATTGACGAAGCCGTGAAAGTAGGCGCGAAGGCCGGCGGCGGCGGCGGCACTCGCCAGGGCAGCCTGCAAATCGCCCGATCCGGCAAACGCGACCTCGACCGGCACGCCGCGGCCGGCCAGTTGCGACGCCGCCTGCAGCACGTCGAACGGGCGCTTGCGCTCGATCAGCTTGCCCACGAACAGGATCCGCCGGACCCGGCTGGGGTCTCCGGCCGCCGGCGCGGTCCGACGCGCCGCGTCGCTGGCCGCCCGGAAGGCATCGTTGTCGACGCAATGCGGCGAGAAGAACAGCCGGTCGGGAGACGCGCCGTAGTGCAGGAGATAATCGCGGTTGCGCTGGCCCACGTAGAGAAAACCGTCGAACCGTGCCAGGACCTGACGGAAGGCCAGGGCCTTGGCGAGCCTGAGCGCGCCGCCTCGCGGTCCGACGAGCTGGGAGTCGCCGCGCACGAACACTGGCACACCGGCGCGGCGACAGGCCTGCACCGCCTGCCAGTAGCTGCGCAACGCCCAGCCCGGCACGACGAAGCCGTCGAAGGCACCGCCGTCGATTTCCGCCACGATCCCCGGCGTGTCGCAACCGAAGAACCGATCCGTCGACGGTGTCCGCGCGACATTGCGCAGGAATTTGCTGTGGTAGCCTTCCAGGAGATCGACATCCCAGTCGAAGGCCACGCCGAATCCGGAGCGGGCCTGCTGCTCTGCCGTCTGACGGTGGGCATAGAAGACAGTGAG
>JACPVT010000382.1 GCA_016191685.1 Rhodospirillales bacterium
ACACGTGCCGCAGGTGGACGACGCCTATCTGTTCGATCATGACACCACGATGGCGATCCTGGCCGGTTTCGCGCACAACCGACGCGTCATGGTCCAGGGCTATCACTGCACCGGCAAGTCGACCCACATCGAGCAGGTCGCGGCCCGCCTCAACTGGCCCTGTATCCGCGTCAATCTCGACAGCCATATTTCCCGTATCGACCTCATCGGCAAGGACGCGATCGTGCTGCGCGACGGCAAGCAGGTCACCGAGTTCCGCGAAGGCATCCTGCCGTGGGCGCTGCAGAACCCGACGGCCCTTGTGTTCGACGAATACGACGCCGGCCGCGCCGACGTGATGTTCGTGATCCAGCGCGTGCTCGAGGTCGAAGGCAAGCTCACCCTGCTCGACCAGAACAAGGTGATCCGCCCGCACCCCTCGTTCCGCCTGTTCTCGACCGCCAACACGGTCGGCCTCGGCGACACGACCGGCCTCTATCACGGCACCCAGCAGATCAACCAGGGCCAGATGGACCGCTGGTCGATCGTGACGACGCTGAACTACCTCCCGCACGACCAGGAAGTGAACATCGTCGTCGCCAAGACGCCGACCTACGACACCGACGAAGGCCGCAAGATCGTCTCCGCCATGGTGGCGCTGGCCGACCTCACCCGCGCGGGCTTCATCGCCGGCGACATCTCGACCGTGATGTCGCCGCGCACCGTGATCACGTGGGCCGAAAACGCCCGCATCTTCAGCGGTGACGTGGGCTTTGCCTTCCGTCTCACCTTCCTCAACAAGTGCGACGAGGTCGAGCGCACCACGCTTGCCGAGTACTACCAGCGCTGCTTCGGCAAGGAATTGCCGGCAAGCAGCGGCAAGGGCGGCAAGCTGCACTAGGAAGAGGGCCGAATGGCCGCCAAGGATTCGACGCCCCTCGAGGAGTTCCGGCGCGTTACCGCCACCACCATGCGGGCGGTGTCGCGCAAGGAAGTGAACGTCTCGTTCGTGCCCGACGGCGGCTCGCTGCTGGGCAGCGAGGCGCGCATCACCGTGCCGGCGCGCGATCTGCCGGTCGAAGACGTGAGCCGCGTCCGCGGCGAAGCCGATTCGATGGCGCTGAAGCTGCGCCACCACGACCGCAAGACGCACCTGCGCCGCGTCCCGCGCGGCGAGACCGCGCGCGCGATCTTCGAGGCGGTCGAGCAGGTCCGCGTCGAAGCGCTGGGTGCGCGGCGCATGGCAGGCGTTGCCGACAATCTCTCGGCGCTGTGGCGCCAGCGCTCCGACCAGCGCGGCCACGCCCGCATCAAGTCCAAGGAAGACGCCCCGATTGCCGACGTGATCGGCCTGATCGCCCGCGAGCAGCTGCTGGGCGCCCAGCCGCCGGAATCGGCCAAGGCGATGGTCGATCTGTGGCGCGCCGACGTCGAAAGCGCCGCCGGCCGCGACTTCCAGAAACTCAAGGACCTGCTCGCCAACCAGGAGGCCTTCGCCCGCGCTGCGCGCCAGCTGATCCGCGACCTCAAGCTCGGCGATGAATCGGCCGACCTGCAGGACGACGATCCCGAGGAGTCGCAGGACCAGGAGAACGCCGACGGCCAGTCGAACGAGACCGGCGACGACAACAGCGATTCCAGCGAGACCCAGGGCTACGGCGCCCAGGGCGAAGAGACCGAGGACGCCTCCGAGCAGGAGGACGCCTCCGAGACGACGGCCGACCAGGCCCAGACCGAGATGCAGATAGGCTCGGGCGACGAGGAAGAGCCGGGCCGCGCCGAACGCCCGTGGCTGCCCCCGGGAGCGCTCAGCAATGAGCCGCTGGGCCAGCAGTATCACGCATACACGGTGAAGTTCGACGAGATCGTCGATGCCGACCAGCTTTGCGACGCCGAAGAACTGGGCCGGCTGCGCAACCACCTCGACCAGCAGCTCTCGCACCTGCAGGGCGTGATCGGCAAACTCGCCAACCGCCTGCAGCGCCGCCTGATGGCGCAGCAGAACCGTTCCTGGGAATTCGACCTCGACGAGGGCACGCTCGACGCCGCCCGCCTTGCCCGCATCGTCGCCAACCCGATGCATGCGTTGTCCTTCAAGAAGGAGAAGGACACGAACTTCCGCGACACCGTGGTGTCGCTGCTGATCGACAATTCCGGTTCCATGCGCGGGCGCCCGATCACGGTCGCCGCCATGAGCGCCGATATCCTCGCCCGTACGCTCGAGCGCTGCGGCGTCAAGGTCGAGATCCTGGGCTTCACGACGCGTGCCTGGAAGGGCGGCCAGAGCCGCGAGCAGTGGCTCGCCGCCGGCAAGCCCGCCAACCCGGGTCGCCTCAACGACCTGCGGCACATCATCTACAAGCCGGCCGACGCGCCGTGGCGGCGGGCGCGCAAGAATCTCGGCCTCATGCTGCGCGAGGGCATTCTCAAGGAGAACATCGACGGCGAGGCGCTGCTGTGGGCGCATACCCGCCTGCTCGGGCGCACGGAAGAACGCAAGATCATGATGGTGATCTCCGACGGCGCGCCGGTCGACGATTCGACGCTGTCGGTCAATCCCGGCAACTACCTCGAACGTCATCTGCGCGACGTCATCGACTGGATCGAGACGCGCTCGCCGGTCGAGCTGATCGCCATCGGCATCGGCCACGACGTCACGCGCTACTACCGCAAGGCCGTCACCATCGTCGACGCCGACCAGCTGGGCGGCACGATGATGGAGCAGCTCGCCTCGCTGTTCGACGAGGACGAGAAGAAGGAAGCCAAGGCCGACCGCGGACGTGGCGGCGGCAAGACATCCGGCGGCAAGACGTCCGGCGGCAGGGCCGGCGGCGACAAGAGCGGTGGCGGCAAGACGGGCCGGCGCGCCGCCTGAGCGACCCGGCATTCACACGATGGCAGCTCCGGCCATGTTAAAGGGGCGGGCCATGTATTCCATTATCCGTTCCCTCGTCGGCCGCTCACTCATCGTCCGCTTGTTGGCCGGCCTCTGCCTGTTCGCCGCTTCCTGCGCCAGCGTGCCGCCACCGCCCGCCGGCGCCCAGGACCAGGCGATCGAGATCAAGAGTTCGTCGCTGGCGCTCAGGATCGACGAACCGGCGGCCACGCGGGTCGACCGGCTGATCTGGCGCGGCGGCGTCGTCATGACGGCCAACTCGGCCCACTTCGGCGGCTGGTCGGACCTCCATGTCACGGCCGACGGCCGCAGCCTGACGTCGATCTCCGACGAGGGCGCCTGGCTCACCGCCACCATCGACTACGATTCGAGGGGCAATTTGGCCGGTCTCAGCCAGGGCCGCCTCGGTCAGCTTCGCGGCCTCACGGGCAAGCCGATCGCGACCAAGGCGGAAGCCGATGCCGAAGGCATGGCACGCCTGGCCGACGGCTCGTGGCTGATCTCGTTCGAACGTCGCCACCGGCTGTGGCGTTACCGGACGCTCACCGACACGCCAGCCCCGGTCGAGGGGCCGGCCGAGATCGGCCGACAACCCGCCAACGGCGGCATCGAGGCCCTGACGGCTTTGGCCGACGGCCGCGTCGTCGCCATCAGCGAAGAATATGGCCAGCGACCGAACACGGTGATGGGTTGGATCGGCACACCGGCGGCAGGCGGCAGCTACGTCTGGCAATCCTTCGACTACGCCACGGTCCCCGACTTCCAGCCGACCGCGATCGCGATCCTGCCCGACGGCTCCTTCGCCATGCTCGAGCGCGCCTTCGACATCGTGCGCGGCGTGCGCTGCCGGGTCATGCGGTTCGACGCCGCACAACTCAAGCCCGGCGCCACCGTGCGCGCCGAGGAGCTGGCCCGGCTCGCCGCGCCCTACGCGGTCGACAATCTCGAGGGCATGGCCGCCACCAAGGGAGCGCGCGGCGAGACGCTGCTGTGGCTGATCTCCGACGACAACTTCAATCGGCTTCAGCGCAACATTCTGCTGCTGTTCGAACTGGCGCCGTAGCGCCGCGACGACAGGACGGCGGCTACGCCGCCTTCTTGGCGTCCTTCTTGGCCTTGGCCGAAACGACCCGGCGCTTCAGCACCGTCATCTCGGGGCTGAGCTTGCTGTCGTTGGTGCCGAGCAGGTAGGCGTCGATGCCGCCATTGTGCTCGATGGTCTTGACGCCGCGCGGGGTCAGCCGCAGCCGCACGGTATGGCCCAGCGCATCGGACAGGACCGAGGCGACCTGCAGGTTGGACATGAACCGGCGCCGGGACTTGTTGTTGGCGTGGCTCACATTGTTGCCGTACTGCACGGACTTGCCCGAGAGGGCGCAACGACGGGGCATGGCGACTTCCGCTAAAAAACGATCCCGCCGGGTGGGCGGGAAGGCCGGCTTTTTACGGGCCGGGAGGGGGTAGCGTCAAGCGTGCTGGGCACCGGATCAGGCGAACCAATCCACCACCCGGTCGCTGATATCCTCCACCAAATCCTCGGAAATCACCCGTCCCCGGGCCGAAATCCCGGCCTGGTGCACGGTTTCCGGGTCACCGGAGATCAGGGGATGCCACCAATAGAGGTCCTGGCCGAAATGGACCAGCCGGTAGCCACAGGTCTTGGGCAGCCAGTCCATCTTGGCCACCACCTTTGGTGTGAGCTGGATGCAGTCCGGGACGATCTTCTTGCGATTTTTGTAGTCCTTGCAGCGCGCTGTCCTGGGGTCGAGCAGCTTGCAGCAGGTGTCGGTCTGGGCGAGTTCGCCGGTGCCTTCGTACTCGAGCTTGTTGACGCAGCACATGCCGCAGCCGTCGCAGAGCGATTCCCACTCCTGCTTGGACATCTGAGCCAGCGTCTTGCGCTTCCAGAACGGCAGTTCGCTGGCGGCGGCGGCCCGCCGGGCCCGCTTTAGGAAGGATTTAGCGCCCATGGAAGGCTTCTAGCATCCGGCGCGCGGCCACGGCAGGTGTCGCCCGGCCGGCTTCGACTTCACGCTCTAGGCTGGCCACCAGGCGCTTGACCTCGGGGTGGCGACGCAACTCGGCGAGCAGGGTCTCGCCGACCTCGCTCCACATCCAGGCCCGCGCCTGTTCGGCGCGGCGGCGGGCGATGCCTTTTGAGCCAACCGCCTCGATGAACCGCCCGACCGTCTCCCAGATCTCGATCACGCCCTCGCCGGTCTGCGCCGAGCAGGTCTGGACTTCAGGCGTCCAGCCGGCGGTCGGCGAGCGCAACATGCGGAGCGCGTGCTGATAGTCGGCGGCCGCGCGCTTCGCCGTCGGCAGGAGGTCGCCGTCGGCCTTGTTGACCACGATCAGATCGGCCAGTTCGATCACGCCGCGCTTGATGCCCTGAAGATCGTCGCCGCCGGCCGGCAGCAGCAGCACGATGAACATGTCGACCATGTCGGACACGGCAGTCTCGGACTGGCCTACGCCCACCGTCTCGACGACCACAGTGTCGAAGCCGGCCGCCTCGACCAGCAGCATCGCCTCGCGCGTGCGCCGCGCGACGCCACCCAGGGTGGCGCCGGCCGGCGACGGTCGGATGAAGGCGGCGGGACGGCGCGACAGTTCTTCCATGCGCGTCTTGTCACCCAGGATCGATCCGCCGCCGCGCTTCGAGGAGGGATCGATCGCCAAAACCGCCAGCGAGCGGCCTCGCTCCAGCAACGAAAGGCCGAAGCGCTCGATAAGAGTCGACTTGCCGACGCCCGGAACGCCGGTGATGCCAAGCCGCACCGACTTGCCGCTGTGTGGCAACACCGCCGCCAGGAGCGCATCGGCGCGCTCGCGATGGTCGCCGCGCGTCGACTCGATGAGGGTGATCGCCTGGGCGAGCGCGCGCCGGTCGCCGGCCAGCAGGGGTGCCAGAAGCGGATCGACGGAGACTTCGGTCTTGGCGGCCGTGGCGCTCATTTGCCTGAAGAATTATCAGCCGCGACGACCAAGCGCCAGCAAGGCGGCCGCGGTTGCGGCGAAATAGAAGACGGCCAGCGTCCAACCCAGGCCGGGGTCGCCGACCGCGTCCATCGCCGCTCCCGTGAGCGGACGGCCGATCAGGCCGCCAAGAATATAGAGCAGGCTGAAAGCGGTGTTGGCACGGGCGATGTCGCCACCCTGGAAATGCTGGCCGAGCAACGCCAACCCGACCGGGTAGATCGCAAAGGAGATGCCGCCCCACAGCAGCACGACACCGATCACCGCCGGCGACTGCGCCGGCACCATCGGCAGCAACCCGACAAGAACGGCGCTGGCCAGGGTACAGCCGGCCAGCACGGCACGGCGGTCGTAGTGATCGGCCATCCAGCCGATCGGCCACTGCAGGATCACGTTGCCCATCACGAAGGCGGAGAGCCACAGCGCACCGGTCTCCGCCGAGACTCCGGCACCGACTGCGTAGACCGGCAGGAAGCTGAACGCGACCTGTTCACCCAGCCCGCAGACGAAACCCGCAAACATGGCAAGCGGGGCCGCCTTGACGACGATCGTGAAGCCGCTGTCGGCCGTGTGCTCGATGGCCGGTGCGCTCTTCCAGTAGGGCAGCAACGGCACCGCCACCAGCAGAGCCAGCACCGCGCAGGTGAGAAACGGCGCCGGCCCATAGACGCCCGTCACCTGCAGCACCAGCGGACCCAGCGCCAGGCCGAGCGCCACCAGCATCGCGTAGAAGCCCATGACGCGGCCGCGGCGCTTCTCCTCGACGACGACGTTCATCCAGATTTCGCTCACCACCCATGGCACGCCGCCGGTTATGCCGTGCAGGAGGCTGAGCACGAACCACATCGCGGGACTGCTGGTGAGCGTGTAGGCAACCGTGATGGCCGAGCCGGCCACGACGGAAACGACGATGAGCGGCACGGCGCCGAACCGCGCCGCCATCTGCGGGATGCGCGTGCCGAAAGCCAGCATGCCGATGGCCCATGCGGCGGCAACGACGCCGATGGTGAACTTGTCGGCCCCCTGCCGTTCCAGCGCCAGCGGCACCAGCGGCAAGGCCACCCCCGCCTGCAGGCCGATGGCGGCACAGGCGAGGAAGACCGGCAGCAGCGCGCGCCAGGGATTTTCGACCGTGCTACTCGGCGACACGCAGATGGCCTTCGGCGCGGAACGACGGCGGCTCCTCGACCTGCTGCCCGGCCCGGTGTTCGGCTTCTGCGGCGGCTTCCTGCTGCCGGCTCCACATGTCGGCATAAAGGGCGCCCAGCGCGAGCAGGTCTCCGTGGCGGCCGCGTTCGACGACCCGGCCGCGATCGAGCACGACGATTTCGTCGGCGTTGATGACGGTCGACAGCCGATGCGCGATCACCACCGTGGTGCGTCCCCGGCTCACTTCTTCCAGCGAGCGCTGGATCTCCTGCTCGGTGCGGGTGTCGAGCGCGCTGGTCGCCTCGTCGAACAGCAGGATCCTCGGGTTCTTGAGGATCGTGCGGGCGATCGCCACGCGCTGCTTCTCGCCGCCCGAGAGCTTGAGGCCACGCTCGCCCACGGTCGCCTCGTAGCCCTGCGGCAGCGCCGTGATGAAATCGTGGATGCGCGCCAGCCGGGCGGCCTGCTCGACTTCCTCGCGGCTGGCGTCCGGCCTGCCGTAGGCGATGTTGTAGTAGATGGTGTCGTTGAACAGCACGGTGTCCTGCGGCACCACGCCGATCGCCGCCCTCAGGCTGGCCTGACGGACCTCGCGGATATCCTGGCCGTCGATCTTCACGCTGCCCGACGCCACGTCGTAGAAGCGGAAAAGGATGCGCGAGACCGTCGATTTTCCGGCACCGCTCGAGCCCACGATCGCCACGGTCTTGCCGGCCGGCACGCGGAAACTCACGTCGTGGAGTATTGGCCGCGCCTTCTCGTAGTGGAAGTCGACGTGATCGAACACGATCTCGCCGCCCGTCACGACGAGCGCCGGCGCACCAGGCCGGTCGGCGATCTCGGCGTCGACGTCGAGCAGGCCGAACATCTTCTCCATGTTCACCAGCGCGTTCCTGATCTCGCGGTAGGCGAAGCCCAGCATGTTGAGCGGCATGTAGAGCTGAATCAGGAAGGCGTTCACCGCCACGAAATCGCCGAGCGTCATCGTGCCACGGATCACGCCCTGTCCGGCCATCGACATCACCGCCACGAGGCCGATCGAGATGAGGGCGCCCTGCCCGACGTTGAGCAGCGACAGGGTGCGGCTGGAGCGGATCGCCGCCGTCTCGTAGCGCCGCCGCCCGACGTCGAACCGCCGCCCCTCGTGGTCCTCGTTGCCGAAATACTTCACGGTTTCGTAGTTCAGCAGGCTGTCGATTGCTTTGGCGTTGGCGTCGGTGTCGGCGTCGTTCATGCGCCGCACGAACTTGATACGCCATTCCGAGAGCACGACGGAGAACACGATGTATGCCGCCACGGCGCCCAGCGTCACCGCCGTGAAGCGCCAATCGTACAGGCTCCACAGGATACCGCCGACCAGGACGATCTCGAACAGGGTGGGCAGGATATTGAAGGTAGTGAAGCGGATCAGGAATTCCATGCCCTGCGTGCCACGCTCGATGACACGGCTGAGCCCGCCGGTCTGGCGTTCGAGGTGGTATCGCAGAGACAGTGCATGAAGGTGCCGGAACACCTCCTGGGCGAGATTGCGAATCGCTCGCTGCGACACCGGCGCGAAGACGGCGTCGCGGATTTCGCCAAACGCCTGGGCCAGGATGCGCGCGCCGCCATAGGCCAGAATCAGGGCGATCGGCACCGCGACTGCCTGCGCCGCGGGCTCGCCCAATGCGTCCACCGCCTGCTTGTAGAGGAGTGGAACATAGACGTTGGTGACCTTCGCCAGGACCAGCAGGACGAGCGCCACGACGACACGGCTGCGCAGGCCAAATTCACCCTTTGGCCATAAATGGCGGGCAAGGATGCCGACCACCGCCCAAGAGCGCGAGACTCCTATCTTGGGGATGCGGTCGTTGTCGGGGGGCGACATGCGGAAAAGTGCCTTGCTTGACGCGTAAGTTGTGTTGGCGGAGGGGGCGCTGGCCTTCTATCGTGTCAGTGGCTTTGAAGTAAGTCCTTTGTCGTGAGGGATTTTCATGAGTTTTCGTAGGGCCTTGGCCGCGTTTACCTTGAGCGTGGCCACGCCAACCGCGGCTATCGCCCAGGAAGCTCGGCAGGTCGAGATCGGCTACGAGATCACTTTTGCCGGTTTTGCAGGCTTTCGCATCGACGTCACCGCGCGCTTCAACGGTGCGAGCTACGATGTCGAAAGTCGAACCTTCAAGGAGGGGATGCTGCGGGCCGTCACGATGCACTACGACGGACG
>JACPVT010000244.1 GCA_016191685.1 Rhodospirillales bacterium
ACGGCGTTCTCTCGGAAAACGACGCCTTCGCCGCGGCCTGCGAGAAGGCGGGCCTGGTGTTCATCGGCCCGCCGGCCGCCGCCATCGCGGCCATGGGCAACAAGGCCGCCGCCAAGCGGCGCATGATCGATGCCGGCGTACCCTGCGTGCCGGGATACCAGGGCACCGACCAGAGCGACGCCACTCTGGAGAAGGAAGCGCGTAAGATCGGCCTGCCGGTGATGGTGAAAGCCGCGGCCGGCGGCGGCGGGCGGGGCATGCGCCTGGTCGAGCATGAGGGCGATCTTCTGGAAGCCATCCGCACCGCACGCGCCGAGGCCGAGAGCGCCTTCGGTTCGGGCGAGCTCATCCTCGAGAAGGCCGTGGTCGATGCCCGCCATGTCGAAATCCAGGTCTTCGCCGACGCCCACGGCAACGTCCTCCATTTGGGGGAGCGCGACTGCTCGGTCCAGCGTCGTCACCAGAAGGTGATCGAGGAAGCACCGTCACCCGCCGTCAATGCCGACCTGCGCACGCGCATGGGCGCCGCCGCGGTAGCCGCCGCCCGCGCCATCGGCTATCGCGGCGCCGGCACAGTCGAGTTCCTGCTGGCCGGCGACGGCGCGTTCTACTTCCTGGAGATGAACACCCGCCTGCAGGTCGAGCATCCCGTCACCGAGGCGATCACCGGCCAGGATCTCGTGGCCTGGCAGCTGAGAATTGCCGCCGGCGAGCCGATGCCGTTCACCCAGGCACAGGTGCGCCTGGAAGGCCATGCCATCGAAGTCCGGCTATATGCCGAGGATGCCTACGCGGGCTTCCTGCCGCAGACCGGCCGCATCGATGCCTGGCGGCCGGCATCGGGACCTGGCGTGCGCATCGACCATGGCATGAAGAACGGACTCGCTATCTCGCCCTTCTACGATCCCATGATTGCCAAGGTGATCGCCCACGGCGCCACCCGCGAGGAGGCACGCGCGCGCCTGATTCGCGCCTTGCGCGACACCGTGGTGCTGGGGCCAACCACCAACAGGCATTTCCTGATCCGCCTGCTGGAGCATCCCGAATTCGCCGCGGGAAAGGCCACAACCGCCTTCCTCGCGAAGCACGAGTTTCCGGCACCCGAGGTGAGCGATCATCATTGGAGGCTGGCGGCGTCGCTCCTGTGGCGCCAGTCGGCCGAACGCTACCCTCCGGCATTGCGCGGTTGGCGCAATTCCAATCCCGAGCCGACGCCGATCAAGCTCGCGGCCGGTGACCAGGAACGGACGATCAACGTCACGCCGGAGGACGCTCAGTGCGACGTTGTTCCGTTCCATATCGACGGCGACGACATCGTGGTCGATCTCGACAGCTTCACCGTGCGCTTCACGGACAAGACCTATGCTCCGCCTGCGACCGCGGCAGCGGGCAGCGACGGCAAACTGCGCGCGCCGATGGATGGGCGCATCGTGGCCATCAGGGTGGCGGCCGGCGACACCGTCGCGCGCGGCCAGACCCTGGTCGTGCTCGAGGCGATGAAGATCCAGCACCAGCTCAAGGCCGTTCTGGATGCCAGGATAGAATCGATTTCGGTGCAGGAAGGCCAACAGGTCGCCAACCGGACCATTCTGGTGACGATGGCGTCCGAAACAGCAGCGCCCGATGCCGCTGCACATTGAGAAGGTTTCGCACAGCTATGGCGCCGTCGAGGCGCTGAAGGACATCGATCTTGACATCGCCGACGGCGAGACCGTCGCCCTGATCGGCCCGTCGGGCTGCGGCAAGTCGACCCTGCTCGGGATCATCGGCGGCCTGCTGCAGCCCGTCGCGGGACAGGTGAGCCTCTCGGGCCCGCCGCCGGCCGACTCGCTCAACCCCTTCACCTACATCTTCCAGGATTTCGCCCTGCTGCCCTGGCGCAGCGTTGCGGCGAACGTGGCCCTTGCGCTCGAGCACCGGCGGCTGGGCGCCGCCGAATGCCGCGAGCGGGTGGCGGCCGCGCTGGCTCTCACCGGTCTCTCGGAGTTTGCCGCTGCCTATCCCAAGCAGCTCTCCGGCGGCATGCGCCAAAGGGTCGGCATCGCCCGCGCCCTCGTCGTGCGCCCGGCCGTACTGCTGCTCGACGAGCCGCTGTCGGCGCTCGATGCCCAGACGCGCGAACTGCTGATGGAAGACCTGCTCGCGATCTGGGCGCGCGAGAAGAGCACGCGGGTTTACGTCACGCACAATCTCGAGGAGGCCGCGCGCCTTGCCGACCGGGTCGTGGTGCTGTCGCGTCGGCCCGGCCGCATCCGCGAGGTGCTGCAGATCGATGTGCCCGTCGCCGAACGCATTCGGCCCGAGCACGCCGCGCTGCTGATCGACGTCCATCGCCGACTGTGGTCGCTGATCCGTGATGAAGCCGCCACTGCCGAGCGAGAGATATTGGATGTCTGAGCCCAATGCCGGCCGAAGGCCCATCCTCTTCCGCGGCGGCGGCTTCGCGCCGACGCCGCGTCGCGCCGTGCCGTGGATCGTGTTCGCCGTGCTGATCGGCCTGTGGCAGGCCGCGTCGAGCAGCGGCTTGCTGCCGCCGCTCTTCATGCCGAGCCCCGCCGCCATTGTACGAGCACTCTACGAACTGTGGCTCGACGGCACGCTGATGGAGCACGTCACGGCGTCCCTGAAGCGGATCGTTCCGGGATGGATCATCGGCACCGCCGCGGGGTTGGCTGTGGGCCTCGCCATGGGCATCTTCTCCTCGGCGCGTGCGGCCGGCCTCCCCATCGTCTCGGCGTTGTTCCCCATTCCCAAGATCGCGTTGCTGCCGGTACTGATCCTGTGGCTGGGCATCGGCGAGCCTTCTAAGGTCGCCACCATCGCCCTCGGCGTTTTTTTCCCCACTGTCATATCGGCCTACAGTGCCTGCGATTCCGTGCCGCGCAATCTCATCCGCATGGCCCAGAGCTTCGGGCTGCCGGCGCGGGACATCGTGGCCAAGATCGTGCTGCCCGGCGCCATGCCCGGCATCCTCGCGGGCTTCCGCATCTCGGCGTCGGTGGCGCTGCTGCTGGTGGTGGCGGCCGAGATGATCGGCGCCCAGCATGGCATCGGCGCCTTTGTCCTGACAGCCGGCAACCTGATGCAGACCGACCAACTGCTGGCCGGCGTTGTCGTGCTGTCGATCCTCGGCTTGCTGATTTCCTGGGGCCTGGGTCTGGTCGAACGTTCTGCCCTGCGATGGCGTTGATAGCCCTCTCCGGCTAGTCTCCCACCAACAAGAAGCTCTGGGAGGAATTTGTCATGCTGCGTAGAACCGCTCTTACCCTGCTCGCCGTGGCCGCGGCTGGACCTGCTTTCGGCCAGGCCTACCCGACCAAGCCGATCAGCCTCATCGTGCCCTTTGCGGCCGGCGGCCCAACCGACGTCATGGCCCGCATCGTGGGCGAACGCATGAGCCGCGAACTCGGCCAGCAGATCATCGTCGACAACGTCGCCGGCGCGGCCGGCACCATCGCCATGGGCAAGCTCGCCCGCTCGGCGCCGGACGGCTACACGATCGGCATCGGCCACCTCGGCACCAACGTGGTCAACGGCGCGATCTACAAGAAGCTCACCTACGACCTGCAGAACGACCTCGTGCCGATTGCCCTGCTGCCGTCCAACCCGCTCCTGGTCGTGACCTCCAACCAGATCCCGGCCAAGGACCTGAAGGAACTGGTCGCCTATCTGAAGGCCAACGCCGACAAGGTCTCGGGCGGCACCGCCGGCATGGGCTCGGGCTCGCACATCGGCGTGCTCGCTTTCTTCGCCGCCACCGGCACCAACTACCAGCTCGTGCCCTATCGCGGCACGGGCCCGGCCGTGCAGGACCTGATCGCCAACCAGATCCAGATCATGATCGACCAGTCCTCGAATTCGCTGCCGCACATCCGCGCCGGCAAGATCAAGGTCTATGCCGTGACCGCCAAGCAGCGCAACGCCGCCGCCCCCGACATCCCGACGACGGCCGAGGCCGGCTTCCCCGGCATCGAGGTCGCGATCTGGCACGGGCTGTGGGCGCCCAAGGGCACGCCGCCGGAGGTCATCAACAAGCTAAACGCCGCCGCCATCGCGGCGCTGAAGGATCCGGCGATCCGCCGCAAGCTCGAGGACCTCGGCCAGGACATTCCGACGCCTGAACAGATGGCGCCCGCCGCCTTTGCCGCCTACCAGAAGGCCGAGGTCGCCAAGTGGACGCCGATCATCGAGAAGGCCGGCGTGAAGGTCGAGTGAGCCCTCAGTCCTTGTAGTTGGGCGGCACCGGACAGGGTGGCAAAAGTTTCTCCAACGCCTTGGCAACGCCCAGCAGTTTCGCCTCACCCCAGCGTTTGCCGGTGAGTTGCAGGCCGATCGGCAGGCCCTCGCGCGAGCAACCGCAGGGCAGCACGATCGACGGCTGGCCGGTCAGATTGGCCAGGTAGTTGTAGGACGTGCCGGCAAAGAAATACGGATGCGCCATGCCATCGATGATGAGCGGTTCGCTCGACTTCTGGCGGATGAAAGCGGCGTCCGGCATCACCGGCATCAGCCACGCGTCGTAGTCGTCAAGCAGAGCCTCGCACTGCCGGATGACCCGGTCCCGACGGTCGAGCACAGCGAAGAATTGCGCCATATCGAGGCGGGCCGCGCGTGCCACCGAGCGGACGGAGGGATCTGCGGCATCGGTCCTGGCGAAAAAGCGTTCACGGTCGGCCAGAGGCTGCAGGGCGCGGATCTCGTACTGCAGCAGATCGGACCAGTCGTCCCAGCTCTGCTGCCAATCGAGGCCTTTGGGTTCGACGCGCTTCACCTTGGCGCCGGCCTTGCCCAAAAGGCGGGCGGTCGCCTGGACGACGGCGGCGGTATCGGCCGAAACCCGCACCAGCGGATTGCTGTCGAGAAAGGCGATGCGCAGGTCTTTGGGCACGAAGGCCGGCGTCGGCCCCAGCGGCACCGGCGCTGCCTCGGCCTCGTTGCCGTCGGGGCCGGCGATAATCCGGAGCGCCGTCTCGAGATCGGCGACCGAGCGCGCCAGCGGGCCGAACACGCCCATATAGCGGACGGTCCGGGTCTGGCCCGGCAGGTCGGGCACATGGCCGCGGCCGGGCACCCGCCATTCGCTGGGTTTTAGGGAAAAGATGCCGTTGTAGTGCGCCGGGTTGCGCACCGAGCCGCCAATGTCGCTGCCGAATTCGAGCGGTGACAGCCGGGCCGCCACCGCGACGCCGCCGCCGCCGGTCGAGCCACCGGCCGTGCGCCGTGCGTCCCAGGCGTTCTTGGTCGTGCCGAACAGCGGACTCTCGGTCTGAAAGTCCATGCAGAATTCGGGCACGTTGGTCTTGCCGAGGATGACTGCACCGGCGGCGCGCAGGCGCGCCACCAAACTGGCATCCACCTTGGCGACATTGTCCTTGAGCGGCGGGTGGCTCGACGTCGTCTTCAGGCCGGCGATGTCGAAGGCTTCTTTGACGGTAATCGGCACACCATGCAGCGGCCCGATCCGGCCATTCTTCTTGCCCGTCGCCCGGTCAGCCGCGCGCGCCGCCTTCAGCGCGCCGTCGCGATCGACGACCACCAGAGCGTTGAGTGGCCCGTTCAGCCGTGCGATGCGCTGCAAGTGCGCCTCGGTCGCCTCGACCGAGCTCAACCGCCCGTTTCGTATAGCGCGTGCAAGTCGTGTCGCGGTCTCAAAAACCGGATTCATCCATGCCTCCCTTGCGCGACTGAAACACTAGCCGCCCAACAAATGCCCGGCTATAGAGCCCAAGGATTTCTCGGGGGAGCCATGAGCCTGCGTAGCAAGACGCTGTTCGTGACCGGCGGCAGCCGCGGCATCGGGCTAGCCATCGCACTATGCGCCGCGCGCGACGGCGCCAATGTCGCCATCGCCGCCAAGACGGTGAAGCCCGATCCGCGCCTGCCCGGCACGATCTTCAGCGCCGCCGAGGAGATCGAGAAGGCCGGCGGCAAGGCGCTGCCGCTGCCCTGCGACATCCGCGACGAGCAGAGCGTCGAGAAGGCAGTCGCTGAAACGGTGGCCAAGTTCGGCGGAATCGACATCCTGGTGAACAACGCCAGCGCCATCAGCCTGACCGGCACCCTCGCCACGCCGATGAAACGCTACGACCTGATGCATCAGGTCAATGCGCGTGGGACCTATCTGGTCTCGCAGAAGTGCGTGCCGCATCTCGCCAGGGCCCCAAACCCGCACGTGCTGAACCTTTCGCCGCCGCTCGACTTCGACGTCAAATGGTTCGCCAACCATGCCGCCTATACGCTCGCCAAGTACGGCATGTCGGTCTTCGCCTGGGCGATGGCCGAAGAGTTCAAGGACAAGGGGATCGCCTTCAACTGCCTGTGGCCGCGTACCGGTATCGCCACCGCCGCCATCCAGAACATCCTGGGCGGCGAAGAGGGCATGAAGCGCTGCCGCAAGCCCGAGATCATGGCCGACGCGGCTCACATCATCCTCAACCGGCCGTCGCGTCAGTGCACCGGCAACTTCTTCATCGACGACGAGGTGCTGGCGGCTGAAGGCATCACCGATCTCGACAAGTACGCCGTATCGCCCGGCACGCCGCTGATGCCCGACTTCTTCGTGCCGGCGCCGGGCGCCCGCACCGTCGTCGGCCGGGGCTAGGCGCGACCATGGCGACGTTCATGCTGGTCCATGGCGCCTGCACAGGCGGTTGGTGCTGGGAGAAGGTCGTGCCGCTTCTGGAGGCGAACGGCCACAAGGTCTGCGCCCCCGACCTTCCAGGCCTCGGAAAGGATCCGACACCGCCCGCCAACGTCACTCTCGCCGACAACGTCGAGAAGCTGTCGCGCCTGCTCGACAAGATGGAAGAGCAAGTGGTGCTCGTCGGCCATTCACTGGGCGGCATCACCATCAGCCAGCTCGCCGAGGCACGCCGGCGCAAACTCAAGGCGCTGGTCTACGTCTGCGCCCTGTTGCCACCGTCCGGCAGCTGCGGCCGCGACATGACATCGATGGAGCCGGACACGATGTTCCGGCTGGCGCGGCAAGTCAGCCCCGACGGCGCGACCTACACCTTCGCGCGCGACAAGTTGCCGAGCCTGTTCTACGCCGACGTCTCGCCGGAAGACCGTTACCGGGCCATGGAGCGTCTGCGTCCCCAGCCTCTCGCCATCTCGACGACCCCGGTGACGCTCACCGAAGAGCGGTTCGGTTCGGTGCCGCGCTGGTACATCGAGTGCACGCACGACAATGCCATCCGGATCAAGCTTCAGCGGATGATGGTCAAGACGACTCCGTGCAAGATCATTACCATGGAGTGCGGCCACTCGCCCTTCTTCAGCAACCCCGAGGAGCTGGTCGAGCACCTCGAGGCGATCGCGCGGGACGGCCACGAAGGTCGTCATGGCTTGCAAGCGGTCCATATGGTTTCGTCTCTGGGAATGCTGAAATTGGCCTGGCGGCTGATTCTCGCCGGGCGATCGACAGGTCGAGATCGAATCACGCCGCTCCGCGATGCCGGTGCGGCCGGTGTTTCCCGGCGGCTACGAGCTCGCGCGAGTCCCGCTCTTGAATCCGTGGGTCGACGAGCCGTCATGACTGCGACGCCCCGGGGCCCCTTCACATGCCCGCGAGCGCGTGTCGCACCAGCAGGGCCGAGAGCACGAACATGGTGGCGCCGATCAGGCCGTCCAGAAGCTGCCAGGCCCGGGGCCGCGCAAACCAGGGCGCGAGCCAGCGGGCGCCGAAACCGAGCGCCGCAAACCACGCCAGGCTGGCGCCGCTGGCACC
>JACPVT010000245.1 GCA_016191685.1 Rhodospirillales bacterium
CCGTACCACCACTGGATCATCGCGTCCTGCACGCCAGACCAGGCGCCGTAACTCTTGGTGCCGACGACCGATACCGGCATCGCGAGATTGTTGACGATGTGCAGCATGGCAATGGTGATGATGAAGGCGAGGTAGAACCAGTTGGCGACATAGATGTGCGGCTCTTCACGCTTCAGGACCGTGCCGAGATAGGCAATCAGGTAGGCCACCCAGACGATCGTGAGCCACAGATCGGCGTACCATTCCGGCTCGGCATATTCCTTGCTCTGGGTGATGCCCAGCAGATAGCCGGTGGCGGCGATCACGATGAAGAACTGATAACCCAGCAGCACGAACCAGCCGAGCGGAGCTCCGCCGAACAGCCGGGCCCGGCAGGTGCGCTGTACGACGTGGAAGGCGGTACCGATCAGGGCCGTGCCGCCAAACGCGAAGACTGCCGCCGACGTATGAAGCGGCCGCAGGCGTCCGAAGGTGAGGTATTCGCTATCGAAGCTGAGCTGCGGCCACACCAGTTGGGCGGCGATGACGACGCCAACCGTGAAGGCGGCGATGCCCCAGAACATCGTCAGGATCACCGCCACGCGGATGACATCCTCGACATATCGGGGGGCCGGCGACGGGCCGACAGAAAGGGCGGTATTGCTGGACATTCGATCTCCCCGCACTCGTGGCGCGGAAAATCAATGTCAGAGCTGCGGATGATCCACTTTGACCTGCATCAAAGCCCGTGGCCGCATTCCAGCGTCAATTCGCCCGAAGACGGGGAGAAACGCCATGAGCGAGACCATCGCCGTATTCCCGGCGCCGCGACCACAGATCAGGCAGGTTCCACTGGACCGGCCATGGGTCTGGCTCGCCGCCGGCTGGCGCGACATCCTTGCTGCGCCGAGGATCAGCCTCACCTATGGCCTAGTGCTGGTCGCCGTGAGCTGGTTGGCCATCGCGCTATTCCTGTGGCTCGACTTCCCTTATCTAGTGCTGCCGCTCAGCGCGGGCTTTTTTTTCGTCGGCCCCTTCATCGCTGTCGGCCTCTATGAGGTCAGCCGCCGCCTCGAAGCGGGCCTTGTCGTCGATGGCGAGACCACCCTGTTCGCCTGGCGGCGCAATCCCGGGCAGATCGCGCTGATGGGAGTGCTGCTCCTCTTTTTTCACCTCGCGTGGATGCGCACGGCGCAATTGTTGTTCGCCATCTTCGAGTGGCGGACCGTGCCGTCATGGGATCGTTTCATGGATCTCGTCTGGACCTCCTCGCGCAGCCTTCCGTTCCTCGCGCTGGGCGTTGCCGCCGGCGCTGTACTCGCGGCTGTTGCCTTCGCCATCGGCGCCTTTTCCATTCCCTATCTTCTCGATCGGCGGGCCTCGAACATGTTCGAGGCGATCGCAACTTCCGTTGCCGCGGTCCGGATCAACCTCCGTCCGATGCTGTTATGGGCGGCTCTGATCGTGTTTCTGGTGGTGCTGGGCATGGTGCCGGGCATGGTCGGGCTCGTCATTACATTGCCGCTGGTGGCCCATGCGACATGGCACGCCTACCGCGACGTCGTTCACTTCGAAGTATTGGACCGGGATTGATGGTTTGGATTTGAGTTGTCCCGTAGCTCATAGGCGTCCGATCGCCAATGCCAACATCAATGCGGCATTGGCCAGCAGCAGCGGCGCGGCGATCCAGCGTGCCACATCGTGCAGCCGCCGACGGGCGATGAGGCCGCCCCAGCCGACCGCGATCAAGGCAGGCACCGTGCCCAGGGCGAAGGCCGCCATGGCCAGCGCACCCTCGCTGGCGGAAGCCGTTCCGGCTGCTGCGGCGAGGGCCCCATAAAGCAGGCCGCAGGGCAGGAATCCGAGGACGACACCCAGGGCATATCGTGCCGCGGGCCCCTGCGAGGATGAAAGAGGCCCTGCAAGGCGGGTCAGTCCCGCGGTTAGCGGTGACATCGTCCCGACGGCGAGCCCAAATGCCTGTAACAGCATCAACGCCGCAGCGATCAGAAGCAGGACACTCGACAACCACGCAAACGTCGGCGTCGCGGTGAACAGCGCTGTCGCGGCGCCGGCAGCGGCGCCGAGCGCGGTATAGGTCGTGAGACGGCCAAAATGATAAGGAACGAGCGCTGCGCCGGCGAGCCGCTGCCATTCGCCGTAGCTACCGGCTGTTCCCTTCTCGGCATCGGCCATGACCTGGCCCAGGACGAACGGTCCACACATCCCGACACAATGCACCAGGCTGCCGGCCAGGCCGGCAAGGAACAGGGCACCTGGCAGGCTTGCCGGCTGCGCGGCTACGCCCGCGAGGCCCTGTCGGCAGGCCGAGATCAGGTCCATGATGAATTCCAT
The DNA here is from genome assembly GCA_016191685.1 of Rhodospirillales bacterium. Taxonomy (GTDB): domain Bacteria; phylum Pseudomonadota; class Alphaproteobacteria; order Reyranellales; family Reyranellaceae; genus Reyranella. Next base: position 2,335 of record JACPVT010000245.1, read on the forward strand.
CTAACGGCATCATAGCGACTAAGCCGGGCACACGGCAGCCTTGCCCGCGATGCGCATGCTTGACCTGTGTCAATCGCCGCCAATTCAGGCCGTGGCAAGAATTGCGGGTCATGGAACCCGCCATCCTTGCTGCCTATGACCGGCCTGTGCCGCGTTACACCAGCTATCCGACCGCCGCGCAGTTCGACTCGTCGATCGGCCCGGAGCAGCATGCCGGCTGGCTAGGCGACCTAAAGGGCGGCGAGGCGGCACTTTATCTGCATGTACCGTTCTGTCGGCAACTCTGCTGGTACTGCGCTTGTCATACGATGGCGATGCGCCGAGAGGGCACGCTCGACTCCTATGCTGCGGCTCTCGAACGCGAACTCAAGCTTCTCGCCAGAACTGCTCCGGATTTCATTGTCGGCTCGGTGCAATGGGGAGGCGGGACTCCGACCCAGATGGGCGCCGGCCGGCTGCGCGCCGTCGGACATCTGGTCGACAGCCTGTTCGATCGCCGGTGTGATGCGGAAGTTTCCATGGAAGTCGATCCGCGGCATTGCGACGAGGCAACTGTCGAGGCCATGGCGGCACTTGGCGTGACGCGTGTCAGCGTCGGGGTTCAGGACTTTGACGAGATGGTCCAGCGGGCGATCAACCGGGCGCAGTCCTTCGAGACGACCCTGGCCACCCTCGAGCGGGTACGTCGTGCCGGAATGACCAAAATCAATGTGGACCTCGTATACGGTCTGCCCCACCAAACTATCGAGACGCTGACGCGCACCCTCGATCTTGCCCTTGCCCTGGTGCCTGACCGTTTTGCCGTGTTCGGATATGCGCACGTCCCCTGGATGAAGCCGCATCAGAAGCTGATACCCAACGAGACGCTGCCTGATGCCGCCTTGCGCTCGGCAATGGCCATGCTGGTATCGGAACGATTGGTCGATGGCGGCTACGTGTGGATCGGCCTCGATCATTATGCCAGGCCAACTGACAAGCTGGCGCGGGCGGCAGCCAACGGGCGTCTGCAGCGCAACTTCCAGGGTTATGTTGCCGACGGTTCACCCTGGGTTGTCGGGATCGGAGCGTCCGCGATTTCGAGCCTGCCGGGGGGGGTCTCGCAGAATGTCGTGGATCCAGCGGAGTACATGGCGGCGATGGAGCGGAGCGGCTTTGCGACCGCGCGCGGTTTTGCGGTGGGGTCCGAGGACCGTCTGCGCGGAGACGTCATTGGACAGCTGATGTGCGGTTACACGGCCGACATCGGCGAGACCTGCCGGAAATATGGCGCGGAACCCGACGCCTTCCTTGCGGAAATAGACGGCCTTGCCCCACTCGTCCGCGATGGGCTGGTTTCGTTCGATGGTGAACGGTTGGCCGTCACCGACCGCGGCCGGCCGCTCGTTCGTTCGGTCTGCGCTGCCTTCGACCGTTACTACACAGCCACCGAAGGTCGTCATGCGCGGGGCATCTAGTTCACGCCGACTGCCTAAGCCGGAAAAGGAGTGTCCATCATGAGCGTCCATCGACTCGTCGCGAGGCATGTCCAGGCCGCGCTGGACGAAGCCGCCGCGCAGTCCATTTCCGACGACGTGGTGGCGCGCTGCCTGTTGTCAGAGGCGATTCGCCTGTTCAAGACCAAACGCTCGAACGACGATATCGCCGCCGAGCTGACCGGCGCCGCCGACAACCTTGACGACGACACGCCGTTTGTCTTCATGCGGCCGTAAAGGCAGACGTCCGTCGGCTAGATACCCAGTCGGGTTTCGGGGGGCAGAACCTTCATGTGGTTCTCGACGCGCTTCACGCCGCGGACGTTCTCGGCGGCGATCCGATAGGCGTCCCTTACCACATCGCTGTTGACGTATCCCCAAAGATGCACGACGCCGTTCTCGGCAACGACGCAGCTCGTTTGGCTCGTCGCCCAGCCGTGCCGGGCGAGCTCGGATGTCACGAGGGTGCGAACTGCTTCGTTGGCCGTCGGGTCTTCGGAGGAGGCCGAGTCGCGGGCCAGCAGTCCCTGAAGAAGATTGGCACGGCTCACGATACCGACCACTTTGCCGTTCCGCACGATCGGGATGCGCTTCACGCGATGACGCTGCATGAGCGTCGCGATCTCTCCCAGGGTGGCCCGCTCGTCCGCCGTCACGAGGTTCTTGGTCATGACGTCGGCAACGCGATGGGAGTGAGCGCGGATGTAGTCGTTGGCCAGGACCGCATCGTCCGCCAGAAGCCTTTGCAGCCACGATTTGCCCGGCACCGTTCCGATCTCCGTCCGGTACATCAGATCGGCCTCGCTGACGATGCCGATCAGCTTGCCGTCGGCGTCTATGACGGGAGCTGCGCTGATGCCGGCATTCAGCAGCACTTGTGCGGCGTCATAGACGGAGGCATCCGCCATCACGGCGTGGATCTGCCTGGTCATGACCTGCTTGGCACGCATTCAATCCTCCCAATGTTGCCCCAACGCCCATTGTCGACCGCGGAGGGCGTCAATCATTGCTATGGATCAAGGTTCGCAGCATTGGCTCGATGGCGACATTGACGTACATCAAGGGGCAGCGTGGCCTTGTTGCCTAGTCTTGAAAGAGGGCTGGTCGCCCGACAACGTCGAGAGCGCTGCAACATGCCAACAAGGAAATGGTCGGGCCGTGGCTGACATGAAGCGCAAGTCGTTGCCGCGCGACTTCATTTGGGGTGTGTCGACATCGAGTTACCAGATCGAAGGAGCGGTGCTGGCGGACGGTCGGGGGCCGAGCGTATGGGACGGCTATTGCCGCTCGCCCGGCCATATCGCCAACGGTGACAATGGCGATGTCGCGTGCGACCACTATCACCGCTACCTCGAAGACATCGCCCTGATGCGCGATCTCGGCGTCGGGGCCTACCGGTTTTCGGTCGCCTGGCCGCGGGTGCTGCCGACCGGCCGTGGCCACGTCAACGAGGCCGGATTGGCCTTCTACGACCGGCTGGTAGACGCGCTGCTCGCCGCGGGAATCGAGCCCTGGCTCTGCCTCTACCACTGGGACTTGCCCCAGGCGCTGCAGGACCAGGGCGGGTGGCTCAACCGTGACATCGCCGGCTGGTTCGCCGATTACGCCAAGCTGATCGCGACGCGGTTCGGCGACCGGGTTCGGCGGTTCGCCACCTTCAACGAGCCGTCGGTTTTCACGCTCTTCGGCTACGGCTTCGCCTGGCATCCGCCGGGCGCGACCGAACCCGCGGGACTGTACAAGGCCACGCATCACGTGAACCTGGCGCATGGCGCCGGTGTCGATGCGCTGCGGGCGCATGCCCCGTCTGCGCTCATCGGCGCAATCCACAATGTCCAGCCTGCGCGTGCCGCCGGCAGCACCGCGGCCGACGAAGCCGCCGCCGTGCTGCTCGACGAGCATTGGAACAAGGCTTTCCCCGAGGCCCAGATCCTCGGCCATTATCCGCCCGCCCTGGCCCGGGCGATCGAGCCCTACATCCAGCCCGGTGATCTCGCCCGGATTTGCCGCCGGCCGGACTGGTTCGGGGTCAATCACTATTCGCCGGTCTACGCCAGGGCCGATGCCAATGCCCCTTTGGGATTTGCCTGGGCGGATGCGCCCGCGGGCGTGCCGCGTTCGCCAATCGGATGGCAGATCGATCCCGCTGCCTTTCGCGACACGCTGATCGACGTGCACCGTCGCTATCGCTTGCCGATTTACGTCCTGGAAAACGGTGCGGGCGCGGTCGAAAAACCGGATGCGGCGGGCGCGGTCGACGATCGCGAGCGCATTGACTACCTTGCCACCTATACCGCCGCCTTGCGCGAGGCCGTCGCCGCGGGGGCCGACGTCCGGGGCTACTTCGTCTGGTCTCTGCTCGACAATTTCGAATGGGGCGCCGGATACGCCAATCGGTTCGGGCTGGTCTATGTCGACTATCCAACCTTGCGGCGCATTCCCAAGGCCTCGGCGCGCTGGTATGCGCGGTTGATTCGATGCGAACGAGCCGGAGCGGGGCCGTGAAGCACATCCTCCTGGCCGACATCGGCGGGACTCATGCCCGGTTCGCCGTCCTGCACGGCGGCGTCCTGGGACCGGTTCGATCGCTGGATGTTCATGCCCATGCGACATTGGCCGGCGCTCTGCGTTTCTTGCTGGCCGGGCAGGAGGGCGGCGCGTCGCTCGATGCGGCAATTCTGGCGCTGGCTGGGCCTGTCATGGACGGCCGCTGCGCGCTCACCAACTCGTCCTGGGTTGCCGACGCTGCGACCCTGGCGAACGAGTTCGGTATTCCGAGCGTCCGCATCGTCAACGACCAGGAGGCCGCCGCCTGGAGCCTGCCGCATTTCGCGCCATCGGATACCCGCCGCATCGGGCCCGACACGCCCGTGTCTGGCGCGCCCCTGGCGCTCGTGAGTCCCGGCACCGGACTCGGCGTCGCCTGCCTCGTTTCGGGTCCACCCGGAGCAAGGGTGATCGCGAGCGAAGGTGGCCATGTCAGCCTTGCCGCGGAGACCACCAGGGAAGAGGCCGTGATCGGGGTACTACGTCGGCAATTCGGCCACGTGTCGGCGGAGCGGGCCCTGTCCGGCGACGGTCTGGTCAACCTCTATCATGCGGCCGCCGAGATCGACGGAGTCGGCATCGTCCCGCGGACCGCAGCAGACATCACGCGCGCAGCGCTCAACGGCGCCTGCGTGACATGCCGAAAAGCGCTCGACACGTTCTGCGGCCTCCTCGGTGGCTTTGCCGGCGACGTTGCGCTTCTTTTCGGCGCGCGCGGCGGCGTCTTTATCGGTGGCGGCATTGCCCCGCACATCGTCGAGCATCTCGAGCGCACCGAGTTCCGCCGGCGATTCGAGGCGAAGGGCCGGCTTGGACGTTACCTTGCCTCGATTCCCGTGCGGATCGTCGTGCGGCCCGATCCGGCCTTCCTCGGGCTGGCGGCACTCGCCCAGCCCGACAGACATCAGTGCCATGCCTGACGACGCCTATCCTGCAGTGGCCGGCTATCAGCCGTTGCGTCGCTTCTGGCAGAGCGCCCGGGGCTTTTGGCATGGGCGCTCGGCCGCGATCGCATGGGGATTGATGGCCATGCTGGTCGTGTGCACGGTTTTGCAGTTGCTCGTCCAATACAGGCTCAATCTCTGGAACCGCGATTTCTTCAACGCACTTGAATTTCGCAACAGCCGCGAGATCTGGCATCAGACCTATTTGCTGCTGGTGTTCGCCGCCATGAGTATCGCACTTGCCGTGATCGCGGTGTGGGGCCGCATGACCTTCCAGAGGATGTGGCGGCAATGGGTCACCCGAAACCTGATCGAGGCCTGGCTCGGCGAGGAGCGCTACCGCCGCCTCGATCTCTGGAATGGCGAACACCAGAACGCGGAGTATCGGATCGCCGAGGACGCCCGGCTGGCGACCGACTCCCCGATCGACCTGGTCGTCGGCCTTCTCGCCTCCGTGCTTTCTGCCGGAACTTTCGTTGTCGTGCTGTGGAATGTCGGCGGTTCGTTGGAGGTGATGCCGTTCGGGTTGAGCTTCACGATCCCCGGGTATCTGGTGGTCTCGGTCGTGGCTTACGCCGCGGCAACGACAGGCACGATGATGCTGGTCGGTCGCCACATGGTCAGCGTCATCGAGCGCAAGAACCAGGCCGAGTCGGAACTGAAGTATGCCGTCGCCCATCTGCGCGAGAGCGCTGCGGTGCCAGCGGCGCCGACGAACCTCGCAACGACGGCGAAGGCGGTCGGAACCGCATTGCGCGACGTCATCGACGAATGGAAGCGGTTGTGCGGGCAGCATATGCGTACGACGTTCGTCTCCCACGGCAACACGCTGTTGGCGCCCCTGGTCGGCTTGATCCTGTGCGTGCCGCATTATGTCCAGGGGACCATGCTGTTGGGCGAGGTCACCCAGGCTGCAGCAGCGTTCGTCGCGGTGCAGGGTGCCTTCAATTGGCTGGTCGACAACTATCCGCGCCTCGCTGAATGGCTGTCCTCGGCAAACCGCGTCGGCACGCTTCTGGCAGCCTTCGATCGGCTGACGGGAACAGCGGCGAAAGGCGATATCGCCTAGTATCAGGCGGCGATCTCAGGTGGGCCTACCGTCGCGGTCGGGGCGTGGTATCGTCGCGTCGAAGACAGACTTGAATGGACCCGATGCCGGCGCCTGCCCCCGTACCCCAGGATCTCGAAAGCCTGACCGCCGCTCTGGAAGCGGCAGAGGCACGGCTGCAGTCGATTCTGCAGACGGTTCCCGACGCCATGATCATCATCGACGAGCAGGGTCGGGTCGAATCGTTGAGCGCCACGGCCGAGCGGCTGTTCGGATACACCAAGAATGAGGTGGTCGGACGTAACGTCGACATGCTCATGGCAAGCCCTCACCATGACCAGCATGATGCCTACCTGAAGCGTTACCTGGCCACCCGCGAGCGCCGGATCATAGGGATCGGCCGCGTCGTCACCGGGCGACGCAAGGACGGCACGACTTTCCCCATGCATCTGACGGTCGGCGAGTTGCAGTTGGCCGACAGGCACTATTTCACCGGCTTCATTCGCGATCTGACCGATCAGCAAATGACGGAAAGCCGTCTCAAGGAGCTGCAGTCGGAAGTAACGCACATGTCCCGCTTCATGGCATTGGGCGAGATGGCGTCGACCCTGGCGCACGAGATCAATCAGCCGCTGACGGCCATCGCCAACTATCTCAAGGGCTGCGGACGTCTGCTCGAACGCATGACCGGCGAGCAGGCGCTCGTGCTGCGCGACGCGGTCGGCAAGGCGGCCGATCAGGCCTTGCGCGCCGGTGACATCATCCGACGCTTGCGGGAATTCGTCGCCCGCGGCGAGAGCGAGCGGCGGATCGAAAGTCTGCCGAAACTGATCGAGGACGCCAGCACCTTGGCTCTTATCGGCGCCAAGGAGAATGCCGTGACGGTGTCGTTCCGGCTCGATCCGGCGGCCGATCTCGTGCTCGCCGATCGCATCCAGATCCAGCAGGTCCTGGTCAATCTGATCCGCAACGCGATCGAGGTCATGTCCGAAGGGGGACATTCGCGACAACTGGAACTCGCCACCTTGGTTGCCGGAGGCGATCTCGTCGAAGTAAGCGTCTCGGACACCGGGGTCGGGATCGCGCCGGAGATCGCGGCGCAGCTGTTCCAGCCCTTCGTCACCACCAAGAGCAAGGGCATGGGGCTCGGCCTGTCGATCTGCCGGACCATCATCGAAGCGCATGGCGGCAAGATCTGGGTCGACACGCGACCGGGTGGCGGTACGATCTTCAGGTTCACCTTGCGGGCCGCAAAGGGGGAGGGCCGTTCCCTTGTCGAGTAGCCAGATCGTTCATGTCATCGACGACGACGTCGCCGTCCGGCAGTCCCTGGCCTTTCTCCTCAGTACGGCTGGCTATGCGGTACGCGTCCACGAATCGGCAGTCGCGTTTCTCGAGGCCTTGCCTGGCGTCCGGGACGGCTGCGTCGTCACCGATATCCGGATGCCGGGGATGGACGGGTTGGAATTGCAGCGTCAGTTGGGGATGCTGAAGGTGGCGTTGCCCGTCATCGTTATCACCGGCCATGGTGATATTGCCCTGGCGGTGCAGGCGATGAAGGCGGGAGCGGTCGACTTCATCGAAAAGCCGTTCGACGACGAGGTGCTGCTCTCGGCCATCCGGGCAGCCCTTGCGAGCCATGTCCAGGATATCGAGCGCGACTCCCGGATTGCCGAGGTCCAGCAGCGTCTGGAGTCGCTGTCGGATCGGGAACGGGATGTCCTCAAGGGACTTGTCGCCGGCAAGCCGAACAAGATCATCGCCTATGACCTCGGGATCAGTGCCCGAACCGTCGAGGTCTACCGTGCCAACGTCATGACCAAGATGCATGCCGACAGCCTGTCGGAATTGGTCCGCATGGCGATTCTTTCGGGAAATGCACCATAGAAGCCCTTGCGTCAGATCAAGACATCGCCGGCTGACCCGGGCTAAGGAATGCCATCGTTTGTCAGATCCGGATGGGAAAGTTGACTTATGCCTGGGATGTCCGGAACCGTACTCATCGTCGATGACGACGCTGCGGTTCGAAGCGCCCTCAAGTTTGCCCTCGAAGTCGAGGGGCTTGATGTTCGCCTGTACGACGGACCGGTTGCCGTCTTGGCCGACGCGAGCTTGCCTGACCGCGGTTGTCTCGTCATCGACTACCGCATGCCAGTCATGGACGGACTCCAATTGACCGACCAACTCCGCGCGCGCAATGTTGAATTGCCGGTCATTCTGATCACGGGGCGTGTTTCGGACGACCTGCGCCGACGAGCGGTGAAGTCAGGCATCCGCCAGGTGCTGGAAAAGCCTCTGCTGAATGGCACGCTTGTCGAAGGGATTCGATCAGCTCTCGCGACGCCTGCCTGACGGCCATAGAGGTCAGATCGACCGGAGAACGCGAGTCAACACTGATGGCGCCATCTGCCCCCCTGACGCCGACCGTCGAGGGACTGACGGAGAAAGAAGCGCAGCGCCGGCTGATTGCCGAAGGCTTCAACGACCTTCCGCGGACCGATCATCGAACCTTTCTGCGTATCATTGGCGATGTGCTGCGCGAGCCGATGTTCTCGCTGTTGCTTGGCGCGGGGGCGATCTATTTCATCCTGGGCGACCTGACCGAGGGCGTCGTGTTGCTGGCCTTCGCCACCATTTCGGTCTCGATCACCATCATCCAGGAAACACGCAGCGAACGCGTACTCGAAGCCCTGCGCGACATGACCAGCCCGCGCGCCATGGTCATCCGCGACGGCCAGCGCAAGCGCATTCCGGGCCGCGAGGTCGTGCGCGGCGATGCCATCGTCATCCTCGAGGGCGACCGCATTCCCGCGGATGCGGTGCTGTTTGCCGCGCATAATCTCCTGGTGGATGAGTCCCTGCTCACCGGCGAGTCGATTGCCGTGAGCAAAAGGGCCGGCACGGCCGATGATGCGACGGCGATGGCGAGGCCCGGCGGGGAAGGCCAGCCTTTCGTTTATTCCGGCTCGCTCGTCGTTCGTGGCGAAGGAACGGCGATCGTGCTCTCGACCGGCCTGCAGAGCGAGATCGGCAGGATCGGCCAGGCTCTCGGAAGAATTGCCATGGAGCCGCCGCGGCTCCAGCAGCAGACCCGCCGGCTGGTCCGCAACTTTGCGGTGTTCGGTTTGGCGGCAAGCCTGCTTGCCGTCCTGCTCTATGGCGTTCTGCGGGGAGACTGGCTTCAGGCAGTCCTGGGCGGCATCGCGCTCGGCATGTCGATGTTGCCGGAGGAGTTCCCGCTGGTGCTTACCGCCTTCATGGTCATGGGGGCCTGGCGCCTTTCGCAGGCCCGCGTGCTGACGCGCCGCGCCGCCGCCATCGAAATGCTGGGCGCCGCCACGGTCCTGTGTACCGACAAGACCGGCACTTTGACCGAGAATCGCATGACGATCGCCGAGCTCAGGACGCCGGCGGCGGACGGCGACGACGTGCGATTGGCCGAGGTGGCACTGCTGGCCAGTGCTCGCGAGTCGTTCGATCCGATGGAGCGGGCGATTGCTGCAGAAGTCGCAGGGAGATCCGGCGGCGTGGATGCGGTCTACGTCGGTCTGGATCTTGTCCGGCAATACGGCCTGCGCCCCGATTTCCCCGCCATGACCAATGTCTGGCGCCGCCCGGGAGACGGGGAGGCCGTTGTCTGCGCCAAGGGCGCGCCGGAGACGATCGGCAGGCTTTGCGGTCTCGACGAGGGACGGTTCGCCTGGCTGCGCCGATCCGTCGATGAAATGGCGGGAAAGGGCGCGCGGGTACTGGGGGTGGCTCGCACGGCCCATGCCGGCCGCGAGTTGCCGGACAGGCAGCAGGACTTCAGCTTCGAATTCATCGGGTTGATCGGCTTTGCCGATCCGCTGCGCGCAAACGTGCCGGACGCGGTGCGCGAATGCCAATCGGCCGGCATCAGGGTCGTCATGATCACCGGCGACTATCCCGCGACGGCCGAAGCCATCGCGGCCGCCGCCGGCCTACCGCCGGGGCATACGGTGGGCGGTGCCGATTTGGCCCGCCTCGAAGACACCGACCTCGTGAACCGCGTCCGCACAGCAAACATCTTCGCCAGGATATTGCCTGAGCAGAAGCTTCGGATCGTCGATGCGCTCAAGGCCAATGGCGAGATCGTCGCCATGACCGGCGACGGCGTGAACGATGCGCCGGCCTTGAAGTCCGCCCACATCGGCGTCGCCATGGGCGGCCGTGGCACCGACGTTGCCCGCGAGGCATCGTCGATCGTTCTGCTCGACGATGATTTCGGCTCGATCGTACGGACGATCCGTCTCGGTCGCCGGATCTACGATAACCTCCGCAAGGCCATGGCCTACATTGTGGCGGTGCATGTGCCCATCGCCGGGCTCGCATTGCTGCCGCTGCTGCTCGGCCTGCCCCTGATCCTGACACCGATCCACATCGCCTTCCTCGAGATGGTGATCGACCCGGCCTGCTCCATCGTCTTCGAGGCCGAACCCGACGAGGAGGACGTCATGCGACGCCCACCGCGCAGCCCGGAAAGCCAACTCCTGTCCGGCCAGATGGCGATGTGGGGCCTGCTTCAGGGCGGGCTGGGATTTGCCGCGCTTGCCGCGGTCTACGCCGCGGGAATTGCCCGGCAGATGCCGGCCGACGAACTGCGGGCGCTGGTATTCGTTTCCCTCGTCTTGATCAATACCAGCCTCATTCTGGTGAACCGATCCTTCGCTGGATCGTTACTGGCGGCGCTGAGGCGTCGGAACGTATCGCTGTGGCTTCTGCTGTCGGGCGTGGCAGCGATCCTTGCCGTCGCGTTGACCTGGCCGCCGGCCATGAGCCTGTTTCGGTTTGGCACGCTCCATCTTGGCGATCTCGGCCTGTCCCTGGTGGCCGGAGGCGTCGTTCTCGGGGTGCTGGAGGCCGTCAAGCCGAGGTGGCGGCCCGGCTTCCGGGCCTAGTTTTCCCCTGCCTACGTAGAATCCCTTAGGTGTTGACCTGAATGGCGGCCTCCTTGGCCGGACGGTACCCAGAAGCCGCGCAATGGTTCCAACCTGGGAGAGTTCGATGCAGGCCTACACCGCAGCCAATACCTCCAGAGCATCAGCCGCAGCAGCCGTCGTGATGCAGGGTTTTCCCGCGATGCGCACGCGTGGCATGGACCGGGTCGCCACCCCCTCGGGCGTGAGGCGGACCCTGACCAGGGGCGAGGAAGTCTTCGCCGAAGGGGAACCTTCCGATTTTTTCTACAAAGTCGTGTCGGGGACTGTCCGCACCTACAAGCTGCTGAATGACGGGCGCCGCCAGATCGACGAATTCCACCTCGGCGGCGACATCTTCGGTCTCGAGCCCGGTGAGCAGCATCGCTTCTCCGCGGAAGCGGTCGACGATGCCACTGTGGTCATGTTTCGCCGCCGCCGGTTCGCCGTGATCGCACAGGACGACCCGGCGCTCGGCGATCAGGTCATGGCGTCACTGATGCACAACCTCCAGCGTGCCCACGATCACATGCTGCTGCTTGGGCGCAAGTCCGCCCAGGAGCGGATTGCGACCTTCCTCCTCGATATATCGAAGCGGATCGCCAAGGGCGACAGCTTCGACCTGCCGATGCAGCGGTCCGACATTGCCGACCACCTCGGTCTGACCATCGAGACGGTGTCGCGCACCTTGACGCAGTTTGCCCGTGACGGCCTGATCAAGCTGGCCGCCGCCAGCCGTTCGGTCGTTCTGTGTGACAAGACGGCCCTTCGCCGCCTCGAAGCTTGAGTGGCTGCGGCGCGGATTCCCATCATCAGTCCGTCCGGTCGTAGGGCAGTACCTCGACCGGAATCTCCGCCAGCTTGTCGTAGATCCGGGCCTGATGGCGGATCGGCCACCAGTCGTAGAGAAAGATCTGCAGCGGCCGCCACATCGCCACCCAGCCGAGGATCAGAAGCCCTTCCTGCAGGATCCGCCCCAGGGTGTCGATCGGCAGGATGAGGGCCAGCTGACGCAGGGTCATGCAGAGGATGAGGAAGGCGAGGCCGATCGCCAGGGCAGAGCGCCCCTCGCGAAGCTGAAACCTCATGCGACGGCGTGTTTCCTGCGCGCGGTAAGCAAAATAATTCCGGATAGCCTTTTCAAGGTCGTTGCATTCCGGCAGGGCGACCTGATCCGCTGGCAGATGAACCACCAGTCCGATTGGTTGGGCTAGAGGATGTTCGTCAGCCGAGTCGAAAATGTAGATCTCGGCATCGCGATCCAGATCCTTCTCGTGAAAAGGTGAGGGGTCCAGCGAATTGAAAAGCTGCCGGAGATTCGAGAGCCTGACTTCAATGTTGTGTCGAGACGCATCGGTTGGCGGCTGGGCTGGCTCTGGCAGGGGGCCCGATCCTGGACGGTTCTGGTGAAAGTCGCACGGAAACTCATCGCCCGGTCGGGCATCGTTCGCATCGATTCCAACATAGTTCCACTTTGATTACTATTATACGGAATCCCGTTGCCGGGGTGGCGGCGCCTCCCCTAGCGTTTCCCGCAGTTCCCGTGACCGCAACGGGGAGGGCCACGGCTCGGGAAGGAAGAAGTGAATTCAGCGAGGATCGCCCGCCGTCGTCTTGTCGGCACCGCAGCGGCGTCGGCGGCGTTCGTCGCCGCGCCCTTCGTGCGCGGTGCCCATGCCGCGGGCAAGCTCTCGCTCGGCTTGTGGGATCATTGGGTGCCCGGAGCCAACAAGGCCAGCGAGGCGCTGATCAGAGAGTGGGCGGATAAGGAGAAGGTCGAGGTCACGATCGACTACATCACCTCGCAGGGCAGCAAGCTGCTGCTCACGACGACCGCCGAATCGCAGGCCAAGTCCGGCCACGATGTGCTCGCCTTCTCGACTTGGCTGCCGTCACGCCACGCCAACCAGCTCGTGCCGATGAACGACGTCATGGAAGGCTTGATCAAGCAGAACGGCCCCGTCAACGCCGCGGTCGAGTATCTCGGCAAGGTCGGCGGGAAGTGGCTCGCCGTGCCGGCAACCATCGGCAGCCAGATGAAGGGGCCGTGTTCGCGCATCGACCTCATGAAGCAGCTGGCCGGCATCGACATTCAGGCGATGTATCCCGCGGGGTCGCCGCCCAAGGCCGATGCCTGGACCTTCGACGCCTTCCTCGATGCCGCCGAGGCCTGCCACAAGGGCGGTCATCCGTTCGGCATCGGCGTCGGCACGACCGGCGACAACGTCGACACGGCCGGCGCGATCTTCCACGGCTTCGGCGCCCAGCTCGTGAATGCCAAAGGCGACGTCACGGTCAAGAGCGACAACGTTCGCCAGGCCCTCGACTACTACAAGCGGCTGATGGCCTTCCTGCCGGCCGACGCGCCGGCGTGGGACGATGCCTCGAACAACAAATGGCTGATCTCCGGCAAGGGCGCGCTGATCATGGATTCGCCCAGCGCCTGGTCGGCGGCCAAGCGCGACGCGCCCAAGGTCGCCGAACAACTGTGGATGCACGGCTTCGCCGCCGGACCCAAGGGCCGCTACGCGCCGTTCGTTCCCTTTTTCTGGGGCGTCTGGAACTTCAGCAAGAACCAGCCGGCGGGCAAGAGCCTGATCACCCATCTCTCGCAGCCGGCGGCGGTCGAGAAGATGGTGATCGCGTCGGGCGGTCACGACCTGCCGTCGTTCGCCAACCTGACGACGCTCGAGGTATGGGCGGAAGAGGCGCCGCCCAAGGGCGCGCTCTATCACTACCCCAACCCGTTCAACCACCAGAACCTGTCGATCGCCGTTGCGCCGGCCCCGCACAAGGTCGGCGAGCGCATCTACGTCCAGGCACTCCAGACCCAGATGGCGGTGCGCCACTTCAAGGGCGAGGACATGGAAAAGACCCTCGACTGGGCGGCCAGGGAAGTGGAGAGCTTCTCGCGCAACTGACGCGCGCGAAGCTGGCGGCCGCTACTTCAAGAGTTTTAGGCATTCGCCGGCCGCCTCAGCCGCAGGGCGGGCGGCGTCGCGCGACATCGTGCCGTTCATCACCAGCGGCCGGGTGGTGCTGGTCACCGCGTCCTTGATGTCGGTCTTGGCGGTCACCGTGGGCGCGGTCCTGTCGTAGATGGTTCGCCCGTCCTTCGAGAGCTGGTTGGCGCACGCCGACGCGGCCGCCTGGTCCGCCTGCACGGCGGAAGGAAGAGCGAGGAGGAGGGCGAGAACGATCGTCCGGGTCAACATCGTCGAGTGTCCTTCCGGGAAATGGTGCTGCCGCACAGGATTGAACTGTGGACCTCCCCCTTACCAAGGGGGTGCTCTACCACTGAGCTACGGCAGCGTGCGGGGCCGGCCAAAACCGGGCGCGGGCGGGGTATGCCATAGGGTCTGCCGCGGTTCAACCGCTGCCGCCGGCCGAAACGGGCGTTCCGCGGTGGCTTGCCGCGGCACTTCGGCTCTGCCTACCCTTTGTCCATAAGAGCGGAGAGGAAACGCATGGACTGGCGCCCGATTTCGGCCGATTCGCACATCACCGAGCCGCCCAACTGCTACCTCGATCACATCGATCCGGCGTTCCGCGAACGCGCGCCCCATGTCGTGAACAAGGAAGGCCTGGGCGACATCTATGTCGTGGACGGCATGAAGACGCCGGTGCCCATGGGTCTGATCGCCGCGGCCGGCGTGGCGCCCAAGGACATCAGGCTGGGTGGCGCCAAATTCGAGGATCTGCACCGGAGCGGCTGGGATCCAACGGCGCGTCTCGCCGACCAGGACAAGGACGGTGTCGGCGCCGAGATCATCTATCCCACCGTCGGCATGCTAATCTGCAACCATCCCGACTTCGCCTACAAGAAGGCCTGCTTCGACGCCTACAACCGCTGGCTCCAGGGCTACTGCAGCCATGCGCCCGATCGCATCGTCGGCCTCGGCCAGACCGCCATGCGGACGGTGGAGGAAGGCATCGCCGACCTCGAGCGCATCAAGGCCATGGGCTTCAAGGGCGTGATGATGCCGGGCAACCCCGGCGAGTTCGACTATGACCACGAGGCCTATGATCCGTTCTGGGAGGCCGCCGTCGCGCTGGAGCTGCCGCTGTCGTGGCACATCCTCACCTCGAGCGGCGACAACAGCCTGGCCAAGCCGCGCGGCCCCAAGATGAACGGCTTCCTCGCCATCATCCGCGGCTGCCAGGACATCATGGGCATGCTGGTCTTCTCCGGCGTGTTCGAGCGCCACCCCGGCCTGCGCGTGGTCTGCGTCGAAGCCGATGCTGGCTGGGCGCCGCATTTCATGTACCGCATGGACCACACCTATAAGCGCCACCGCTACTGGATGAAGGGCAAGGAACTCGCGCGCCTGCCGTCGGAATATTTCCGCGAGCATATCGCGCTCACCTTTCAGGACGATTTTACGGCCTTCCAGTTCGCCGACCACATGGCGCCCCAGCAGCTCATGTGGGCCAGCGATTTCCCGCACAGCGATTCGACCTGGCCGTGGAGCCAGGACGTGATCAAGGAGCAGACTGGCCATCTCACTCCCGAGCTGCGCAAGCGCATCCTGCGCGACAACGTGGCGGAACTCTACAAGCTGGCGGCCTGAGCCGCCGGCCGCGTCAGTCGACCACGCGGCCGGCGTCGTTGGTCTTATCGCGTGTAAACCGTCGTCGTCGCGGGCACGGTTGTCGTATCGTGGACGACGGTGCGTTCGGTGGCGACCGGCCTGTCCACGACCCGTTCGGTCCTGATGGAACAGCCAGCGATCAACAGACCCGCCGCGAGGGCGGCAAGGGCAATCGGTTTCATAGGTAACTCCTTTCGGTATTCGTCAGCCCACTGCACGCGCACAAGTGCACGCGAAGACGCGCTAACGCGTCGTGTAGACGGTCGTCGTCGACGCAGGCTGGCCGGTGTAATCGGTGTAAATGGTGCGCTCGGTCGTCGTCACAGGCCGAGCCGGCACCGGCTTTTCCACCACGCGTTCGCTATAGGACGCGCAGCCCACGGCGAATGTGCAGGCCGCGAATGTGCAGGCCGCGAGGGTGATCATCGGAAGGAACTTCACGATTCTCTCCTTTCGGTTGCCTGCGAACACAACGGTTGGCTATTTCGCCCGGTTGCGCGGAGTTGCCGACGGAACCGGGGTCACGCCCGGTGTTCAAAGAGAGGCAACTTGGAAAATGGCGGCAACCTCCGCCGGCCGGGCAGATCGGCGTGGCCCCGGTGAACGGACCTAGCGGTCAGATGAAGTCGGCTTCGCGAGGTCGCGGCGGCAGCCGCGCCCATCGCTCCGGGTGCAGCTCGGGATACTCGATCCAGGGGCCGGTTTCGACGAAGCCGAGGTCGAGCCGGCCGACATCGCTCGTCCAATAGCCGAACGTCCGCCGGTTGGCGTCGAACAGCCAGGCTCCGACCACGATCTCGTCGGCGACGTGGCCCGCAAGGCCGGGGCAGTAGAGCAGCAGCGGCCCTTCATCCTTGGGCGCCGTCTGCATCGGCTGCCAGGCGATCGTCGAGGCCTGGCGCAGTTTCTCGATTTCGGCGGCAGCCCGCGACAGCAGATCGCTCTCGTGGGCCGTCTCCAGGTACTGGCCGCGCAGTTCCTCGACGATGTCCTTCATTCCCGCTCCGCCCGCGATCGTGTTCCGTCGGCTGCAGACTAGTACAGTTTTCGCAATAGATCGCCGAGCGTGCGCGCCTCGGCGTCGGAGAGATGCGCCCCCACGGCGGCGTCGATGGCGGCGGCATAGACCGGCCAGGCCCTGCGCCGCAGGGCGCGGCCGGCCCTGGTGATCGTGAGCAGCTGGCCGCGGCCGTCCTCCGCGCTGGCGGCGCGGGCGACATAGCCTTTGGCCGACATGCGGTCGACCAGGCGGGAGAGATTGTACTGGGTGAACAGCATCGCCTTCTGCAGCTCGAAGGGCCGGAGCCCGGCCGCGCCGGCGCGCTCGAGCTCGAGCAGCACGTCGTACCAGGCAAGCGGCGGCAGGCCGGCGGCCTTCAGGCGGTCCTCGACGGTGGGCAGGGCGGCGCGGTGAGCGCGTTCCAGTCGGGTCCAGGCGTGGACGACAGCTTCGGAGGGGGCCATAGCCGCAGTCTATAGATAAATGTACTTGCATCAAGATGGTCGACGCACTAGATGCGATTGCATAGAAATGGAGTTTGCCATGCTGACCCTGGTTTCCTTCGATCTCTGCCCCTACGTGCAGCGCGCCGCCATTGCGCTTTCGGAAAAAGGCGTGCCGTTCGAGCGCCGCGACGTCGACCTCGCCAGCAAGCCCGGCTGGTTCACGGCGATCTCGCCGCTCGGCAAGGTGCCGCTGCTGCAGGTCGGAGACGAGGTGCTGTTCGAGAGCGCGGTTATCGTGGAATACCTCGAGGACACCCGGGCGCCGGCGCTGCATCCGGCCGATCCGCTGGCCCGCGCCCGCCATCGTGCCTGGATGGAATTCGGCTCCTCCATCCTGGCCGATATCTGGACGATCGAGACCACGCCCGACCGTGCCGCCTTCGAGGCCAAGGCCAGGCTGCTGCACGAGAAATTCGCCCGGCTCGAGGCCGAACTCGGGGACGGGCCGTATTTTGCCGGCGAACGGTTCAGCCTGGTCGATGCCGTGTTTGCCCCGGCTTTCCGCTATTTCGACGTTTTCGACCGCTTCGTCGATCTCGGCGTCTTCGCGGGTCTGCCCAGGGTCCAGGCGTGGCGGCGGGCACTGGCGGCGCGGCCTTCGGTGCGGGGCGCCGTCGTCACCGATTACGAGGCCCGGCTGGAGGCCTTCCTGCGTCGTCGCGACTCGCGGCTGGCGCGATTCATGGACACCGGATTTGTGGACAAAAATCCGCGTTCAGGTGTCCACGATTAACCCGAGAACGGCGGCGTACTGCACGCTCGCCGCCACCAGCACGAAGCCGTGCCAGATGGCGTTCTGATAGGGCAGGCGGTGCCAGAGATGGAAGACGACGCCTGCCGTATAGATGATCCCGCCCAGCGCCAGCAGGGTAAGCGTCGAAGGATCGAGCGCCGCCAGGAACGGCCCCACGGCGACAAGCCCGATCCAGCCCAGCGCCAGGTAGAGAACGATCGAGATCGTCTCGATCCGGCGCGGCTGCCACAGCTTGAGCGCGATGCCGAGGGCAGCCACCGCCCAGATGACGGCGGTGAGGCCGGAGGCCCAGCCATTGCCCAGGCGCGTCGTGAAGGGCGTGTAGGAGCCGGCGATCATGGCGAATATCGCGGCATGGTCGAAGCGCCGGAGCCATTCGCGTCGGCCGCTCGCATGAAAGACATTGTAGGCCGCCGAGCAACCCAGCATGGCGAGCATGCCGACTACATAGATCATGATCGGCACCAGGTCGCGCGTACCGCTTTCGATTGCGGTCACCAGAACGAGGGCGGTGGCACCCGCTACGCCGAGGCCGATGCCGACCATGTGGACGACACGGTCGGCGACAAGCTCGCGGGTGGCAGGCGCGCGCGTCACCCGCGCCTCGTCAGCCCTGGTCGAGGAAGCTCCGCAGCATGCGCGACCGGCTGGGATGCTTCAGCTTGCGCAGCGCCTTGGCCTCGATCTGGCGGATGCGCTCGCGGGTCACCGAGAACTGCTGGCCGACTTCCTCCAGCGTGTGGTCGGTGTTCATGCCGATGCCGAAACGCATGCGCAGCACGCGCTCCTCGCGCGGCGTCAGCGTCGCCAGCACCCGCGTGGTGCTCTCTCGCAGGTTGCCCTGGATCGCCGCCTCGAGCGGGATCACGGCGTTCTTGTCCTCGATGAAGTCGCCCAGATGCGAATCCTCCTCGTCGCCGATCGGCGTCTCGAGGCTGATCGGCTCCTTGGCGATCTTCAGGACCTTGCGCACCTTCTCGAGCGGCATGCCGAGCTTCTCGGCCAGCTCCTCGGGCTGCGGCTCGCGGCCGATCTCGTGCAGCATCTGGCGGCTGGTGCGGACGAGTTTGTTGATGGTCTCGATCATGTGCACCGGGATACGGATGGTGCGAGCCTGATCGGCGATGGCGCGGGTGATGGCCTGGCGGATCCACCAGGTGGCGTAGGTGCTGAACTTGTAGCCGCGCTTGTACTCGAACTTGTCGACCGCCTTCATGAGGCCGATGTTGCCCTCCTGGATCAGGTCGAGGAATTGCAGGCCGCGGTTGGTGTACTTCTTGGCGATCGAGACGACGAGGCGGAGATTACCCGCCGAGAGAACTCGCTTGGCGGCGTCGTAATCTTCCTGGTACGCATAAGTCTGATCGATTCGGCGGCTGAGG
>JACPVT010000246.1 GCA_016191685.1 Rhodospirillales bacterium
ATTGCCCCGTTTTTTCGGCGGAGCTCATCAGGGTCGAGTTTTAGAATGTCAAGGAGCGTATTTAAGTGTGCTACATTTATGCCGGGAGAGAAGGTCAACTCGTCGATCGACAACGGCATCATCCGCAACGGCGGCGGCCTCAACGGCGGTGGCACCAACGGCCAGCTGCCGAACGGTGGCGGCGCGAACGGAGGCGGTTCCAACGGCGGCGGCAACAACGGCGCAGCGAGCAGCTCCTCGACTCTCTCGATCGAGGCGATCGAACTGCCGCCCGAGACCCGCTAACCAGCCCTGCGAACGGCCCGTCCTCCGCGACGGGCCGCTTCCTCTTTCAGGAGCACCCGCCATGCGCCGCCCCATCCTCGCCGTCCTTGCCCTGCTGTGCGCTGCTGCGGCGCCGGCTGCCGCCCAGTCGTCGCCCCCGTCGGCCCCTCGTGTGACCGTCGAGGGCACCGAGTTCGTGGCGGCCCTGGCCGATGGCCGCGTCCTGCGCAGCCGCGACCTGGTGGGTGCCGTGCTCGACGCGCGCTTCGCCGGCCGGCCGGTGCGGATCCGCATTGCCGCGGTCGAGCCCGATCCCGACGCCCACAGCGGTACCGTCTGGCTGCATACGCTGGAACAGACCGATGCCGACGGGGCGTGGACCAATTTCTGTACCGCCGGCCCCGACGGCCGGCGCCAGGGTTTCCCCTTGGAGGGCGGTCCGAATGGCATTGAACTGAGCTGCACCGCCGGCGCGATCGCCAAGTGCGTGCGCTTCGGCTACCGCCGCTGGACGGCGGCGGCCGATGGCGTATCGCTGGCGCCGCTGCACGAGGCCTGCGTGCGCATGGTGCGGGGCGACTACGGCGGCGCCGACCGGCCGTGGACCAAGAATGGCATGCGCATCGACATGTACGATGACCACGGCGTGCAGGCGCCCGACAATTCGCCCGAGGATGTCTTCGAGGCGGGCTGGAGCCCCGACGGCGCGGTTTGCGTCCATCACGTGCGCGTTCGGGAGAACACCACCCTGGCCGAACTCGAGGCACTCTATCCGGCGTTGCGTGGCCGCACCGGCGCGGTCTGCACCGAAGCCTTCGCCCGCGCCCACGGCGCCGTTTTGTTCAACCGGTCCAGGCCCTGATAGCCGTTTGCCCCGTGCCGGCGTGTGCTACGCTGGCGGCGGGGGAGTGATGGACAAGCGTCAGCATATCGTCGTCGTCGAGGACGAACCGGCCCAGCGCCAGCTTCTGCTCGATTATCTGACCAAGCAGGGCTACCGCGTCACCGGCTTCGAGTCGGGGGCGGGCCTGCGCCGCCTGGTCGAGCGCGAGCTGCCGGCCCTGGTCCTGCTCGATGTCGGCCTGCCCGGCGAGGACGGCTTCGCCATCGCCCGCTGGCTGCGCGAGAAGAGCGGCAAGGTCTGCATCATCATGGTGACGGCGGCGGGAGACACGGTCGACCGCGTGGTCGGGCTCGAAACCGGTGCCGACGACTATATCCCCAAGCCGTTCGATCCGCGCGAGCTGCTCGCCCGCATCAAGAGCGTGCTGCGCCGCGCCGGCGGTGCGGTGAGCACGACCGCGGGCCCGCGCGTGCGCATGGGCCGGCGCGTCCTCGACCTCGACAAGCGCGTCCTGGTCGATGCCGACGGCGCCGAGGAGGCGCTGGCGGCCAGCGAGTTCGATCTCCTAAAACTCTTCGCCGAGAACCCCAACCGGCCGCTGGCGCGCGACTGGCTGCTGGAGACGGTCGGCCATCGCGAGATGGAGGTATTCGACCGCGCCATCGATCTGCGCATCACCCGGCTCAGACGCAAGATCGAGAAGGACGCGGGCCATCCCGAGGCGATTCGCACCGTGCGCGGCGTCGGCTATATGTTCGTGCCGCCCAAGGATTGAAGGGCGGCGGTCCGAGCTTCGATTCCCGGAGGTCGCGATGAAAATGCGGCGAGTGGTCACGGCACACGACGGTGACGGCAAGGCCGTTGTCGCCATCGACGAGATTTCGCGCGACGTCGTCTCGTTTCGGCCGGGAGCGACCATTACAAACGTCTGGTCGACAGCAGGTTTTCCCGTCGACAACGCCGGCGCGGCGGATGGAGCCAAGGAAATCACCGGCACGACGCGCGACGGCGGTACCGTCTTCCGGGTGATCGAGTACGCCCCCGGCGTCGCGCCGCGCAACCATCGCACGAATTCCATCGACTATGCGGTGGTCCTGTCCGGCGAGATCGACATGGAGATGGACGGGACAGTGGTCACGCTGCGGGCGGGTGACGTACTGGTCCAGCGCGGCACGATTCACGACTGGATTAACCGTTCGGACAAGCCGTGCGTGATCGCTTTTGTCCTGATCGATGCCCGCCCGGTCGAACACGGCGGCAAGATGTTGGCGGCGCGCGGTTAGCCAAGGGCTGCGGTCGGATTTCGAGAACATTACTAGAACTTGTGTCAATAAGATAAATGAAATCAGAAGGTTATTTCCCCTCTTGCCGGATGGAACAAAATAGGTACATTGGCGTCCACCCGCTGCGGACTTATCCGCATTGCTGCTCCTGACAGGGGCATGGGACAACGAGGAGACAGCCAATGTCGGCAGTGCTGAAAGTGGTCGAAAAAGAAGGCATGGAAAACAAGAACAAGGCGCTGGACGCCGCGCTCGCCCAGATCGAGCGCGCCTTCGGCAAGGGCTCGATCATGAAGCTCGGCCAGCGCGAGGCCGTCGAGATCGAATCGATCTCGACCGGTTCGCTCGGTCTCGACATCGCGCTCGGCATCGGCGGCCTGCCCAAGGGCCGCATCATCGAGATCTACGGGCCGGAAAGCTCGGGCAAGACGACGCTGGCGCTGCATGTCCTCGCCGAGGCCCAGAAGAAGGGCGGCTCCTGCGCCTTCATCGACGCCGAGCACGCGCTCGATCCGATCTATGCCCGCAAGCTTGGCGTCAATGTCGACGAGCTGTTGATTTCG
>JACPVT010000383.1 GCA_016191685.1 Rhodospirillales bacterium
GGAAGCCCTGCACCACCATGGGGACTCAAGCCGCAGGGCCAAGTGAATAGGCCACTTGCGGCCGACAACGGGGCGGGGCCACCACCTGGAAATGTCCCGGTATCGCTGATGGCAGGGGCCTTCTTCGGCTATTCGATCTACTCGCTCGGCCTGCCGCTGATCGCCTTCTTCGCCATTCTGCAGATGTTCTCCTGGTCGATCGGGCTCGCCATGTCGGGAATGATCATGCGCGTGGGCCAGAGCGCCGAAAGCTTCGCCTGGGCCGCCGTCTTCATCCTGATGCCGGTGAGCGGCGTCTACTACCCGGTGTCGGTGCTGCCGCAGTGGCTGCAGATGATCTCCTGGGGCCTGCCCCCGGCCTATGTCTTCGAGGGCATGCGCGCGATCCTGGCGGAGAAGACGGTGCACTGGGACATGCTCGCCATCGCCTTCGGCCTGTCGGTGGTCTATCTCGTCGTCGGGTTCCAGATCTTCCAGTGGTTCTTCCGCGCCTCCAGGCGCGCCGGTACGCTACTGGGACAGGGTGAATAGAAGGGGAAGAAGCAGGCGATGAAGACATCAATCCCATGCTTCGTCCTGCTCGCTTCGAGCGTGGCTTCTTGCGTCACTTCAAAGCCCCAGCCCGATCCGCCGATCTGGTCGGCGGCCTACAACGTTCCCTACACGGTCATGGCGAACTGCCTTGCCGCGCAGACCGTCGGCGGGTTCACCGGGGTCCCGCGCATCCAGCCCGACGCAGGCGTGGCGACGGTGACGCTCGGCCTGGGCGATGGCACGCAGATGGCCATCAACTACATCGTACGGCAGACCGGCAGCGGCACGAGCGCGGTGGAGTGGCGGCGCGTGTTGACGGTCGGCGGCTGGGAGCCGATCGACTCGGAAGCCCACGCCCGCGCCGACGCCTGCGGCAAGTCCTGATCGCCGACTATGGCGCCTTGAGCACTTGCTGGCAGGCTGCGGGCAGCTTCGGCCGATAAGGCTTCACCGTCGCGCCGGGCGGCGGCATCTGGACCGGCGGGCGCTTGAACCAGAGGTCGAGCGCCTCGCCGCAGCCGTCGTCGTCGGGATAGGTCGCCTGGGTCTGGCACTGCGGACTGCCCGGCGGGCAGTAGAGGCGGACGTGGAAGTGCTCGTCATGGCCGATCCAGGGCACCAGCTTGCGCAGCCAGGCGCGGTTGCCGGTGACGGAGTTGCAGACGCGTTCCTTGATCCATTTGTTAACGAATATGCGGTCGACGCCCGGCGACGTGGCGGCCATGCGCAGCAACGCCACGTGCTGGTCGGAAAACACCGTGTCGTCGATGCCGCCATCGTCGCTACGCACCAGCGAGCGCAGTCGCGGGTTCTCGCGGTCGGCTGCGGCGCGGCGGGCGCCGGGCTGGCGCTCGAACCAGATGTCGACGTCGAGGCCGACCTGGTGGCTGGCATGGCCGAAGCTCATCGGGCCGCCGCGCGGCTGGCCGATATCGCCGATATAGAGATGGCTCTGGCCGGCGGCACGCACCTGGTCGGAGAAGCGTCTGATGAAGTCGAGTGTGACCGGATGCCCCCAGTTGCGGTTGCGACTGAGTCGGATGGCTTCGTAGCCCGGCGCCTCGACCGGCAGGGCCTGCGCCCCCTGGATGCATCCGGCGGAATAGAAACCGATCGCCTGGGTCGGGCCGACCGATGGGCCCGACACCTGGCCCCATTCCTGCGCCGACGCCGCGGAGGTCGAAAGCATCGCTGCGAGCAGCGGAATCGCGAAACGCCTCATCTTGTTGAGAGGATAGACGGCCGGTAAGACTTTGCCCATGGCCGACTACGCCCACATCCAGCTCGATCGCGACGGCGCGATTGCCCGCTTGACGCTCAGTCGGCCGGAACGTCGCAACGCGCTCACCCACGCCATGATGCTTGAGCTGGAGCATGCCTTCGCCCGGGTGCGCGACGACCCGACCTGCCGCGTGCTGGTACTGCGCGGCGCCGGCGGGCATTTCTGCGCCGGCGGCGATCTCGATGCCATGGCCGACATGCCGCCGCGGCCAGGCGAGGGCGCCGGCGATCCGCTGGTGCCGGCCTACCGCCAGTTCGGCGACGCGCTGCTTGCCCTCGACACCCTGCCGCAAGCCACCATCGCCGTCGTCGAAGGCTCGGCCGTGGGCGGCGGTTTCGGCGTGGCCTGCTGCTCGGACGTGGTGATCCTGCACGACAGCGCGAAGTTCGGCCTGCCTGAGCCCAAGGTGGGCTTCATTCCGTCGCAGGTGATCCCGTTCGTGGTGCGCCGCCTGGGCGAGGGGCCGGCGCGCGACCTTGCCGTCACCGGCCGGGTGATCGACGCCGTCGAAGCCCACCGGCTGGGGATCGGACGCCATCTCTGCCGCAATGCGGCGGAGATCGATGCGACGCTCCGGGCCCTGCTCGATGACATCCTGAAGATGGAGCCGCAGGCCCTTGCGACCGTGAAGCGTCTGGCGTTGGCGTGCGCCACGGAGGATGATCGAACGGTGCTCGACGACGCGGCGGAGAGCCTGGTCGGCCTGTTGCGCCGGCCCGAGGCGGCGGCGGGCATCAAGGCCTTCAAGGCCAAGACGCTGCCCGGCTGGGCCAAGCGTTGAGTGGAGGGGAAACGATGCGCAACTACCGTCACATCGAGGTCCGGCCGATCGCCGGCGCGCTGGGCGCGGAGGTCCATGGCGTCGACATTTCGCGGACGCCGGACGACGAGGTCGTGACCGAGGTGCGCCGCGCCTTCCTAGACCATCTCGTCATATTCCTGCGCGACCAGAAGGCCACGCCGCTCCAGCAGCTCGCCTTCGCCCGCAAGTTCGGCGATCCCATCGAGTATCCGCAACTCAAGGGCCTGCCGGAATCGCC
>JACPVT010000384.1 GCA_016191685.1 Rhodospirillales bacterium
AGCACCGGCGTCGCCGTGGTGGCCCTGATAGATCACGAACGCCTTGCCAAGCCGCTTGGTGTCGATCTCGTCAGCCGCCAGGAGATAGACCAGCTCGATCTCGCGCTTCTCGCAGCCGGCCAGGATGCCCTCGACGTCGCGACCGCCTTCACCTGGCACCAGGCCGAGGTCGAGGCCGCCGACACGCGCCGCCGTCGTATGGAGCACGGCAAAGCCGTTCCAGTCGGCTCGGGCGGCATTCAGCTTCTCGGCAAGTTCGCGGGCGAGCGCCAGGATAGCCGCGCCATCCTCGCGCACCAGCGCGCCCATGCCGACGACGATCAGCGGATGCTTGGCAGCCTTCAGCTTTTCCGAAAAGCCGAGCTTGCCGTCGACCAGGTCGCGCAACGTTGCGGGTCCCGCACCCAGCCGCTCGACCGGATAGGTGTGATCGACTGCCGGGCCGATGCTGGCGATGGCACAATGACCGGCGAGGTAGCGCTTGCGCAGTCGTGCATTCAGAACCGGCGATTCCCAGCGCGGGTTTGTTCCGATCAGCAGGATCGCATCGGCCGAGTCGATGCCGCGAACGCCCGGATTGAAGATGTACCCGCCGCGAGGTCCATCGAGCTTGGCGCCATCCTGGCGGCAGTCGATATTGGGCGATCCCAGTGCCGTCATCAGATCCTTGAGCGCCACCATGGATTCGGCATCGCACTGGTCGCCGACGATCGCCGCCACCTTGGCGCCGTCGAGGCCTTTCAGCTTCGCCTCGATTGCGGCGAACGCCTGATCCCAGGTCGCCTCAACGAGCTTGCCGCCCCGCCGCACATAGGGCCGGTCCAGGCGCTGGTGGCGCAGGCCATCGAGGGCGTGGCGGGTCTTGTCCGAGATCCACTCCTCATTCACGTCGTCGTTGAGCCGCGGCAACACGCGCATGACCTGCGCGCCACGCGTGTCGATTCGGATGTTCGAGCCGAGGCCGTCCATCACGTCGACCGACTCGGTCTTGCTGAGCTCCCACGACCGCGCCTCGAAGGCGTAGGGCTTGGACGTCAGTGCGCCCACTGGGCAGAGATCGACCAGGTTGCCCGAGAGTTCGGTGCTGAGCGCGTGCTCGACATAAGTCGTGACTTCCATGCTCTCGCCGCGACCCGTGGCGCCCAGCTCTTCGACGCCCGCGACCTCGGTAGCGAAGCGGATGCAGCGCGTGCAGTGGATGCAGCGGTTCATCGATGTCTTGACCAAGGGCCCCAGGTCTTTGTCCGGCACCGCGCGCTTGTTCTCGTGGAAGCGGCTGCGATCGAAGCCGTAGCCCATTGCCTGGTCCTGCAGGCCTGTGAACTGGTGGGCGTCGAGATCCCGCGCTTCTGCTACCACGAGCGGCTGTCGATCGCCGGCAATTGTCGCATGTGCCTGGTCGAAGTGAAGCCGGGGCCGCCCAAGCCGCAGGCAAGCTGTGCGCTGCCCGTTGCCGACAAGCAGGAGATCTTCACCCAGACGCCGACGGTCAAGAAGGCGCGCAACGGCGTAATGGAATTCCTGCTGATCAACCACCCGCTCGATTGCCCGATCTGCGACCAGGGCGGCGAGTGCGACCTGCAGGACCAGGCAATGGGCTACGGCTTCGATCGCAGCCGCTTCCACGAGAACAAGCGCGCGGTGCCGGACAAAGACCTGGGGCCCTTGGTC
>JACPVT010000385.1 GCA_016191685.1 Rhodospirillales bacterium
GGAGCCGTTCATCGCGCACCACTACTTCATGACCAATCCCTCGCTGTCGGGGCGCGGCAGCGCGCTGAAACTGAGCGGTGCGGTGCCGCGACTGGTCCTCAGGTCCTGATGCGCCAACGGCGTTTCGGCGCCGTCCGCGGCGCCTAGTCGCGCCCGCTTCGCCGCTGCAATTCTGCCCGGTTTGCGGTAGAGGGGGCGCGCATGGACGGTGAACCGACCGCAGGCGCGCCCATTCCGCCTCATTCGCCTGAAAAAGGCCGCGTCGGAATCATCGACGTCGGCTCGAACTCGATCCGCCTTGTCGTCTACGAGCGCGCAAGCCGTGCGCCATTGCCGGTATTCAACGAGAAGGTGCTGTGCGGTCTGGCTCGCGGACTGGACGCCACCGGCCGGCTCAATCCGGAAGGTGTCGAGATGGCGCTCGCCAACATCGACCGCTTCTCGACACTGGCGCAAAACATGAAGGTGACGTCGCTCGACCTGCTGGCCACGGCCGCCGTTCGCGACGCCGCCGATGGCGCGGAATTCATGCGCGAGATCGCACGCCGGCCGGGCATCCAGGCCCATGTCGTGAGTGGCCGGGACGAGGCGCGCTTTTCGGGTTTCGGAGTCATCTGCGGCATGCCCAACGCCAACGGTGTGATGGGCGACCTGGGTGGTGGCAGCCTCGAATTGGTCGGGCTGGCCAACGGTGGGCTGGGCGAGTCGAGCACACTGCCGATCGGACCACTGCGCCTGATGTCTTCGGGCAAGGGCGATCCGAAGCGCGCCGTAGTCGATGCCATCGAAAGCGTGCGCTGGCTGCGCGAGGAAGTCGGCAAGACGTTTTACGCGGTGGGCGGCGCCTGGCGTTCCTTCGCGCGCCTGCACATGGAGCAAGCGGGCTACCCGCTGCATATCATCCATCACTACGAGATCGCGGCCGAAGAGGCCCGCGCCGTTGCCCGCCTGATCGCCGTGCAAAGCGCCAAGTCGCTGGAAAAGATGCCGGGCGTGTCGCGCCGGCGCGTCGATACCCTGCCGCTTGCCTGCCTCGCACTCGACCGACTTTTGGCCGCGCTCAAGCCGAAGACGGTGGTCTTCTCGGCGTTCGGTTTGCGCGAGGGCTTCTATCACGTCCGGCTGAGCGAGGCGGAGCGGGCACGTCATCCGCTGATCGCCTTTGCCGAGGAGCAGGGGGCCGGCTGGCGGCGCTTCGACCTGTCGCCGGCCGAGATATTCGATTGGCTCACTCCGGCTTTCGCCGACGAGAGCCCGGCCGACCGCATCCTGCGCACCGCGGCCTGCCATTTGAGCGACATCTCGTGGAACGACCATCCCGACTATCGTGCCGAGCAGGCCTATGTCCGGGTGCTGCATCTTCCGGCACCGGGCATGAGTCATCGCGATCGCGCCGTGCTCGCGATGGCGCTGACCTATCGCTACAAGAGCGATCCCAAGTCGGCGACGATGGATACCGCGCTCAGGCTTTCCGACAACAAGGGCAGGGCCTTCGCGCGCCGCCTCGGCGCCTGTCTCAGGCTCGCCTACAACCTCTCGGGGGGCGCGCCCGGCCTGCTGCCGCAGATCTCGCTTCGACGCACCGATCGCGATCTGCGGCTGATCGTGCCGTCAGAACTGAAGCGGGCGTTGGGCGATGTCACCGCCCGGCGCCTGCAGACGGCAGCCGAGGCGTTCGATCTCAAGTCGGTGATCGTCTCGGCTTAGGGTGGTGGCCTAACCGGCAGGCGTCACGGGGATCAGCCGTGCCTGGTCGCCCGCGAGCGCGAGCGACACGCGGCCTTCTATCAGATCGACGGCATCGGCGCCGAACACTTCGCGCCGCCAGCCCTTGAGTGCCGGCAGGTCGCGCTTGCCGGCCGCCAGGCGGTCGAGTTCGTCGGCACTGGCCACCAGGCGTCCGGCGACGCCGGCCTGCTCGGCCTTCAGTCGCAGCAGGGTGCGCAACAGATCGACGACGGCGCCCGGTGCGCGAAGTTGCTCGGTGGGCTTGTCGCGTGCCGGCAGTTCCGACTCGGGCAGGCTGCGTGCCCGCTCGATGGCCTCCATGAGTTCGCGGCCCTGCCAGCCCTCGGCGAAGCCGCGACCGAGCCCGCGGGTCATGGCGAGTTCCTCGATCGTCTTGGGAGCGTGACTTGCGATCTCGAGCAGCTGCTCGTCGCGCAGCAGGCGCTGGCGCGGAATGTCGATGCGCTGCGCGGTGCGCTCGCGCCACGCCGCGGACTCCTTCAGGATCGCCAGCAGGCGGGGCGACGAGCCGCGTGGCTTCAGGCGGCGCCACGCCTGCTCGGGATCGGCCCGGTAGGTCGCGGGGTCGTTGAGGACCGCCATCTCTTCGGTAATCCACGGCAGGCGTCCGGATTTCTCGAGCTGGAGCCTCAGCTTCTCGTAGACCACGCGCAGATGGGTGACGTCCGACAGTGCATAGGTGATCTGCCGCTCGCTGAGCGGGCGGCGGCTCCAGTCGGTGAATCGGCTCGACTTGTCGATCTTCGCCTTGGCAAGCTTGGTGGCGAGCGATTCGTAGGACGCGGCCTCGCCATGCCCGCACACCATCGCCGCGACCTGGGTGTCGAACAGCGGCTGCGGCACCTGGGTCATGCGCAGATAGAAGATTTCGAGGTCCTGGCGCGCGGCGTGGAAGACTTTCAGCACCTTGGGATTGGCCATCAACTCGTCGAGCGGGGCGAGGTCGATGCCTTCGGCCAGCGCGTCGATCGCGGCCGCATCCTCGGGCCCGGCCACCTGCGCCAGGCAGAGTTTGGGCCAGTAGGTGCGTTCGCGCATGAATTCGGTGTCGACGGCGATGAATTCGGCCTTGGCCAAGGGCTTGCAGAAGGCGGCGAGTTCGTCGGTCGTGGTAATGGGCTTCATTGGGGGCGATCTATAGCGGTTGGGGCCGCTGCCGGCAAAGCCAACCCCTCGGGAAAGGTCCAGTTCCCTTGACTTGGCCCGACAATCCGTGCCTTTTGCCGGGCCGATAAAGCCCGGAAAATATGTAATGTCTTCTGTCTACCGAACCCATACGTGCGGTGCGCTCAGGCCGCAGAATGTCGGCCTGGAAGCCCGCCTGTCGGGTTGGGTCCAGCGCAAGCGCGACCACGGCAATCTGCTGTTCATCGACCTGCGCGATCACTATGGCGTGACGCAGGTGGTGGTGGACGCGAGCAGCCCGATTTTCAAGATCGCCGAGGCGGTGCGGACCGAAAGCGTGATCACGGTCAGCGGCAAGGTGGTGGCCCGCGAGCCCTCGACCGTGAACGCCAGGTTGGCGACCGGCGCGGTAGAGCTTGATGCCACCGAGATGACCGTGCAGTCGATGGCCGAGCCCCTGCCGATCCCGGTTCACATCGAGAACGATACGACGCCGGAGGAACTGCGGCTCAAGTACCGCTTCCTCGACCTGCGCAAAGACAAGCTGCACAGGAACATCGTGCTGCGCAGCCAGGTCATCTCGAGCCTGCGCCGCCGCATGATCGAGCAGGGCTTCATCGAGTTCCAGACGCCGATCCTGACGGCCGACAGTCCGGAAGGCGCGCGCTCCTACGTCGTGCCGAGCCGGCTCCATCCCGGCAAGTTCTACGCGCTGCCGCAGGCGCCGCAGATGTTCAAGCAGCTCCTCATGGTGTCGGGCTTCGACCGCTACTTCCAGATCGCGCCCTGCTTCCGCGACGAGGACGCCCGCGCCGACCGCGCGCCGGGCGAATTCTACCAGCTCGACTTCGAGATGAGCTTCGTCACGCAGGAGGACGTCTTCGCCGCCATTGAGCCGGTGCTGGGCGGCGTGTTCGAGGAGTTCGCAGGCTTCGGCCGCGAGGCGCCGCGCAAGGTGACGCCGTTCCCGTTCCCGCGCATTCCCTACGCCGAGGCGCTGCTGGCCTACGGCACCGACAAGCCGGACCTGCGTAACCCGCTGCGTATCGTCGACGTGGCCGAAGTGTTCGCCGGATCCGATTTCAAGGTCTTCGCCGGCATCGTGGCCGGCGGTGGCGTCGTGCGGGCGTTGCGCGCGCCCAAGGCGGCGGCCCAGCCGCGCAGCTTCTTCGACAAGCTCAATTCGTGGGCGCAAGGCGAGGGCAAGCCCGGCCTCGGCTACATCGTGCTCGAAGGCGGTGCGGGCAAGGGCCCGATCGCCAAGTTCGTCACCGGCGAGCGACTGGCCAAACTGAAGGCGCTGACCGGAGCGGAGGATGGCGATGCGGTGTTCTTCGTCGCCGACAAGCCCGACCAGGCATGGAAATTCGCCGGTCAGGCGCGCACCAAGGTCGGCCAGGAACTGGGCGTGGTCGCCGAGGATGAGTTCCGCTTCTGCTGGATCGTCGACTTCCCGATGTTCGAGTACGACGAGAAGGCCAAGAAGATAGACTTCAGCCACAACCCGTTCTCGATGCCCCAGGGCGGCCTTGAGGCGCTGGAGACGCAGGACCCGCTCACCATCAATGCCTGGCAGTACGACATCGTCTGCAACGGCATCGAGCTCTGCTCGGGCGCCATCCGCAACCACAAGCCCGACATCATGTACAAGGCGTTCGGGATCGCGGGGTAC
>JACPVT010000386.1 GCA_016191685.1 Rhodospirillales bacterium
CTCACCGGCATCAGGATGAAGACGGCGGCCCAGGCGAAACTTTCGGCGCTCTGGCCGACGCGCATGATCATGCCCGACATGGCAAGGCCGATCGACCACGAGAACATCTGCAGGATGGCAAAGAAGGCGATCAGCGGCAGGCCGAGCGAATAGATCGAGTAGCCGAAGAACGCCCAGGCCATCAGCGACACCGGGATCAGGCCGAGCAGCGTGCGCAGGAGGGCGGCGATGATGATGCCGGTTGCCATCTCCCACGAGCGGATCGGGCTCACGAACAGGTGGCCGAGGTTGCGCGACCACATCTCCTCGAGGAAGGCGATGGAGAGCGAGAGATTGCCGCGCACCACGACCTCCCACAGCAGCAGTCCCGACAGCAGCACACCCGCCGCCTGGGCCACGAACGAGGCCTGCGGCAGCAGGTACTGGGTCATGAAGCCCCACATCACCATCTGCACCGCCGGCCAGTAGATCGAATCGACCAGCCGCATCACCGAGCTGCGCCAGATCCAGATATGGCGCATCACCAGGGCGTAGATGCGCCCAAAGGACTGAAAGGCCGACCCGCTCATTGCGCCGCCTCCCCCTTCTTCAGCGCGTCGAGCCCACGGCCGCGGCCACGCGCCATGTCGAGGAACACTTCCTCCATGTCCTCGCGGCCGAAGCGCTCGATTAGCTCGCGCGGACTGCCACGCTCTAAGACGCGGCCGGCCTGCAGCAGGATCACGTCGTCGCACAAGCGTTCGACCTCGCTCATGTTGTGCGAGGCGAGCAGGATCGTGGCGTGGGTCTCGCCCTGGTACTCCTTGAGATAGCTGCGCACCCAATCGGCCGTGTCGGGATCGAGCGAAGCGGTGGGCTCGTCGAGCAGCAGCACGTCGGGCCGGTTGATCAGCGCCTTGGCCAGCGCCACGCGCGTCTTCTGCCCGGCCGAGAGCTTGCCGGACGGGCGATCGAGGAACTCCGAGATCTGCATACGTTCGGCGATCTCTGCGATGCGGCGGCCGAGATCCTTCACGCCGTAGAGCCTGCCGTAGAAGGCGAGGTTCTGGCGCACTGTCAGACGATGCGGCAGGTCGACGTAGGGCGAGGAGAAGTTCATGCGCGGCAGGGCGGCATAGCGCCTCTTCAGCATATCGACGCCCAGCACCTCGATCTGCCCGGCCGTCGGTTCGAGCAGCCCCAGCAGCATGGCGATTGTCGTGGTCTTGCCGGCGCCGTTGCCGCCCAGCAACCCCAACACGGCGCCGCGCGGCGCCGTGAAGGTCAGATCATCGACTGCGACGATCTCGCCATACACCTTGCGCAGGTGCCGGACATTGATGGAAGGGCTGTCGGGCATGGCGGCATCATAACCCCTTGATCGCGGCTTCGATGCGGTCGAGGCCCTTGCTCAGGCGCTCGGCGCCGGAGGCGAAGCAAAGGCGGATGTTGCCGGTACCGCCCGGCCCGAAGGCCTCGCCCGGCGCCAGGCCCACCTTGTAGTCCTTCGCGAGCTTCTTGCAGAAGGCCATGGTGTCGGTGACGCCATCGACGGAAAAGAAGGCATAGAACGCCGCTTCCGGCCGCGCGATGGTGACCTTCGGCAGTCCCGAGAGGCGCTGGAACACCTGCTCGCCGCCGGCGCGGCAGCGCTCGACCATCTGATGGATGAAGTCGTCGCCCTTCTCGATCGCCGCGACCGCACCCCGCTGCAGGAACGCCGGCGCGCCCGAAGTGTTGATCTGCACGAGCTTGGCGATCTGGTCGCCGAGTTGTGCCGGGTGCGTGAGCCAGCCCAGCCGCCAGCCGGTCATCGCCCATGGCTTGGAGAAGCTGTTGAGCACGATCAGCGGATCGTCGGGGCCGGCATGCTCGAGGAACGACGGCGCCACCTGCCGCCCGTCGGGGCGCTTGGTGTAGATCAGGCGGGCATAGACCTCGTCGGCCATGATCCAGATGCCGCGCTTGCGGGCAAACTCCAGCAGCGCACGCTGCTCGTCGGACGACATCACCCAGCCCGTCGGATTGCCCGGCGAGTTGACGAAGATCGCGCGCGTGCGCTCGTCCACCGCGTCGAACACGCGCTGCAGGTCGAGCTTCCAGCCGCCGAGGCTGGTGCGGTCCAGCGCCACGTACTTCGGCACCCCGCGCACCAGCTTGGTGGCCGAGGTGATGTTCGGCCAGATCGGCGAGACGATCACGACGTTGTCGCCGGGATCGAGCAGCATCTGGCAGGAGAGCAGGATCGCCTGCATGCCGCCTGTGGTGACGCTGATGCGGTCGACCGGGCATTTGATGCCGTAGAGCCGCTCGGTGTAGGCACTGAGCGCGGCGCGCAGGTCGGGGATGCCGCGCTGCCACGTATAAAAGGTCTCGCCGGCCTGCAGGCCCTTGGCCGCCGCGTCGCGCACGAAGTCGGGCGTCACCAGGTCGCCCTCGCCGAACCAAAGCGGCACGACGTCGGGATCGCCGAACACGCTCATGGCGACGTCGGAGATAGGCGATTCGGGCAAGGTCCCGATCGGGCCGCTCAGTGACGCCCCGAGGCCCGGCGGGAGGAAACGGTTGTCAGTCTGCATGACTTCCGACTAGCGCATCACCTCCCGCAATGCCAGCCGGGCAGACCTAGACTTTCTCATAGGCATCTCGCTCCTGCCGCCTCAGCGGGCGTCGGGCCGCTCCAGCCAATCGTGCTCGAGCATCCTGAGGCGACCGGTGACGGACAGCAGGAACGCCGTCGACCAGCCGAACAGGATCAACCCGTTGCCGGCCTCGATGGCACCGAACAGCCGCCACTTGCCGTCGAGCACGATGTCGCCATAGCCGAGGGTGGTGAAAGTCACGGTCGAAAAATACAGCGCCGACTCGAAATCGTTCACCGCACCGATTGCCCAGAAGGCTGCCCCGTAGAGCCAGATCTCGACCGTGTGGATGGCGACGAGGCCCAGGACGACGAACAGGATCACCCCGAGCTGAGCGACACGGCTTTCATGGGCCCGGATGCGGTGGGCGCGATTGCGCAGTATCCACAGCAGCGCGAGCAGGCCGCCAAGATGGATCGACACGGTGAGGCTCACCATGAACGTCGCGAGCGCGAGATTGGCAAACATACCGCTCATGATCGATGGTCGCCGACCGGCGTGCAATGGCCATTCCGTCACTGCGGACAAATGCCCTCGGGCGCCTCGCGCTCGGATGACAGCACGATGGCGACACGTTACCCTGCCGTCGGGGAGTGAGCATGACGAACGGAACAACAAAAGAATCGATGCTGAAGACCTGGCTGGCGGAGCAATACCAGAGCGTCTACGCCGACGGCCGCCGCTGCGACGAGCTGGGTTACCTGCAGTGCAAACTGATCCTGAAGCCCGAGCGTTTCACGTCGGCTCACGTCTTCAAGGAGTTCGCGGCCCTGGTGCGCCGCGCCGCCGAGGCGACGGGCATCGGCTACCAGCACACGCCGAAATCCCAGCAGCGGCCGGAAGTGCGCGAAGTCCTGTTCCTCGATACCGGCGACTACCATCTCTACAACAACTCGTTCATCTGCCGGCGGCGCATTGCCTATGAGGACGGTTTCGCGATCGGCGATCCCGAGATCGTCTTCAAGTACCGCAGCGATGACATGGCAAAGGCGCAGGCGATCGACGTGCGGCCGCATATCGACGGCAAGTACAAGATCAAGTTCAAGCTCGAGGTCATGCCGCTCAAGGAGAAGATCGGCGGCATGCGGCGGCTGCTGTCGCACAACGTCGAGTTCGGCTTGAGCCAGGCACCCCAGGCGGCGCGCATCGTGATGTCGTCGCTCGGCCACATGTCGCTGCCCGAGCTCACCCAGATCTTCCCGGCCCTCTCGGTGATCTCGTGCGACGGGCCCGACGACGTCTCGCTGGTCAATCAGACCATCGTCGAGGAACTGCTGCAGGACATCTGCCTCCTCGATTTCGGCCACCACACGGCGGCCACCGCCAATCTCGGCCTGTGGCGCTCGCGCGGCGATCACCATGCCTTCGTCGGCGAATTCGCCTACCAGCTCCGCTTCCCGGGACCCGCCGATATCAGCCACAAGGCCCTGCAGGCCTGCGAGCGCTTCTTCCTCGAGCTGCAGCAGGTCGCGGCCGACTGGCTCGCGCTCACCACGACCAAGACTGGCGCGGTCTACCGCCTCAAGGGCAATCCGCCGCAAGCCCACGAATGAAGAATCCCGCCACCGTTGCCCTGCCCGTGGCCCCGCCGCCCTCGCTGTGGCGGCTGTTCCTGGGTTTTTTCATGATGGGCGCCACCAGCCTGGGCGGCGGCGTCATCGCCTATCTCCGCACCGGCCTGGTGACCCACTACCGCTGGCTCGACGACAAAACCTTCGTCGAGCTGATGGCGATCAGCCAGAGCCTGCCCGGCCTCAATGCCACCAACATGTCGATCCTGGCGGGCGACCGGCTGCGCGGCTGGCCGGGCGCCCTCCTCGGCGCGCTGGGCATGTGCCTGCCCGGCGCCTCGCTGATGACCGCCGCCGCCTTCGCCGTCGGCGTCGGCGGCGACGATCCGGTGTCCAAGGCTTTCCTGCACGCCATCGCGGCCGGCGCCGTCGGCCTGGTCACGGTCGTGGGCGTGCAGCTCGGCGCCAAGATGCTGTACGAGATCGCCGACTATGTCTTCGTGGCGATCACCATCGTGCTGGTCGCGTTCCTCCATGTGCAGGTCATCTACGCCCTGGTCGGAGTCGGTGCGGTCGCGATCTGGTGGCACCGCCCCCGCAAGACCGAGCCGCACGACGTCAAGAAGCCGGCGCCCGAGGATCCGGTGTCATGAAGCAGTTTCTCGATCTCGCCGGCGTCTTTGGCTACATCTCGCTGCTGACAGTCGGCGGCGGCATGGCGGCGTTCCCGGAGCTGAAGACCCTCACGGTCGACACCTACCATTGGGTCACCTTTCCCGAACTGATGCACTATTACAGCCTCGGCCAACTCGCGCCCGGCCCCAACATGATGATGGTGGCATCGATCGGCGCCCAGGTCGCGGGCCTGCCCGGGGCCGCGGTCGTGCTCATGGCTTTCATCCTGCCAACCGGCCTCCTCACCTTCGGGATCGGCCGGCTGTGGACCCACCTCGACAAGTGGCCCTGGCGGGCGTCGATCCAGCGCGGCCTGGGCTCGGTCGCCGTCGGCCTGGTGGCCGCCGGCGCCATTGTGCTGGCCCGCGGCGCGCTGAGCGACTGGCTGGCGGTGGTGCTGGCCGTCGCAGTGTTCGCACTGCTGATGCGGACCAAGATCAATCCTGCAATCCCCATCGTGGCCAGCGGCCTGGTCGGCCTGGGCGTCTTCTGGCTGGGCTAGCACCGGCGCGAATTGCCGGTTCGGCCTCTTTTCCGCCCTCGCGACCTTGTCGTAAAATGGCCCCATGACACGCATCGTCCTGGTGCCGTTGATGGCGAGCCTGCTTGCCGGCTGCGTCACTGCCTCGACTGTCGATCAGGTCCGGGCCGGCATGAGCCCGGATCAGGTGCAGGCCATCCTGGGCGACCCCGAAACCGTGGCTCATGCGCCCGGCAGCCAGTGCTCCTACTACACGGTGTTGAAGGACTTCTGGAGCCGCACGCCGTGGACCATGTCGAACCGCTATGTCGTCTGTTACGACGAGGGCCGGGTCAAGTCGTTCGGCCGCGCAGACACCCCGACGTCCGGCTGACCTACTGTTGCACCGAACTGACCGGCCGTTCCTCGCCCGCCATGCAGGAAAGGCGCGGCACGCCGATCGCCACGACCCGGCCACCGATCGTCAGGCAGCCGTTGTACCAGTGGCCTGCCAGGGTCTCGCCTCCAAGACGCACCGTGCCCAGGCCGTCCGGCACGTTATCGGCATAGTTGCCCTCGAAGTTATGGGTGGCGTTCCAGGTGTATCGGCCGAAGCCCTCACGCCGGCCAAATCGGTAGCTGCCCTCGAAGCGGTCGATCGGCTGACCATGCTCGGTCCATTGGACGACGCCGCTACCGTGCTTCAGGCCGTCGCGGCAGGCACCGCTCCACGTCACCTTGTCGCCGGGCTCCGGATGCCAGTCCCACATCCGGCATCCCGCCTCGGTATCGAACAACCATCCGTCGCCTTCGCACGGTGCCGTCCAGCTGATCTGCACGGTATCGGGGTCCTCCGGCGCGCAGGACTGGATCGGCCCGCTGGATGCAAGCTGCTGGGCAACCGCCGAGCTTGCCGCAAGTAACAAAAACGAAAGGGAAATGGCACGTAGCCGTCGCATCTTGCCCCCGGGACCGTCCCGGATGATGGCGGTCGTCCAATAACGCCGAGACTCGCTCCAAGGTTGCCCTTCCGCACATCCAAAACCATGACACTCCGGCTGAGGTCTCCGGGCAGAAAGTCCGCGCCGTCGCGCACGCACCTTGCATATTGTGAGTGCCCGGGCCACGCCGAGGTGCAACTCGTCGCACCCCGTCCGATGCACGCAACGTCGACGGGGGCTTCGGCATTGAAGGGATGCTGCCAACGCAAAAAGGAGTATCCCCTCATGAAACAGCCCCTCATGAAACAGACCGTCCTCACCGCCGTCGCCATGCTTGCGGCCACCGGCATCGCAGTTGCGCAGACGACGCCGCCGGCGGCACCGACGGTGCCCGAGACACAGCCCAAGGCGCAGCCCAAGACACCGCCGGCTGGCGCGACCACCTCGACGTCGGCCAATGCCGCCAAGGCCCAGATCGAGGCCAGCGGCTACACCGGCGTCAAGGCGCTGAAGCGCCAGGAGGACGGCTCCTGGCAGGCCCGCGCGATGAAGAACAACGTCGAAGTCGCCGTGAGCGTCGACGGTCGAGGCAACGTCACGCAGATGTCGCGCTAAGCCGGGCCCACCTCCCCCCGCCGGCCTCCCTCCGGCGCAGATGGCCGCCGTTCTCCCCCCGGCGTCCATCACCAGTGGCCACGGCACCCGCCTCGTCTCCCGACGGGGCGGGTTTCGCGCATTCCGATGACGGCAGCGAGCTGTGGTATGATCGACCATGGCTCTTCTGATTCTCGGCCTCGTCCTCTTCCTCGGCGTCCACACCCTCACGACGATGCGTGCGGTGCGCGCGACGGCGATCGGCCGGCTGGGCGAGGGTCCCTACAAGGGCCTCTATTCCCTGGTCTCGGCGATCGGGCTCGTGCTGATCGTCTGGGGCTTCGGCCGCTACCGCGCTACGGGCTACATCCAGGTCTGGGACCCGCCCGTCGCGATCTTCCACCCCATCGCGCTTTTCCTGCTGTGGTTCGCCTTCGTGGCGCTCGCCGCCGCCTACGCCCCGCCCGGCAAGATCAAGGCCGTGCTGCGCCATCCCATGCTGGTGGCGGTCAAGGCATGGGCGCTCTCCCATCTGCTGGTGAATGGCGACCTGGGTTCCATGCTGTTGTTCGGCGGCCTCCTCGCCTGGGCGGTCTACGATCGCAT
This sequence comes from Rhodospirillales bacterium, assembly GCA_016191685.1. Classification (GTDB taxonomy): domain Bacteria; phylum Pseudomonadota; class Alphaproteobacteria; order Reyranellales; family Reyranellaceae; genus Reyranella. The sequence goes on from JACPVT010000386.1 coordinate 7,409, forward strand.
CGCGCTGAAACGCCGGGGCGATATGGGCGCGGCACAGGTCGACGACTTCAAGGCGGCCGACGCGATCGTGGTCGTGATCGGCAGCGTGGCCTACGTCGCCGTGTTCTGGCTGCATGAAACTCTGATCGGCGTCGCGGTGCGCTAGGACCTGATGCGCGGCTCGGCAGTCCTCGCCACGCTCCTGCTGGTCGTTTCCGCCGGCGCCCCTGCCGATGCGCAGAGTTACCGGCAGCTCACGCGCTGGTGCTTCGGCGATGCGAGCCCGGAGCAGACGATCAGAGGATGCGACGCCGTCATCCGCTGGGCCCGCGAAGCGCCGCGCGACACCGGCACCGCTTTCTATAATCGCGGCCTGGCGCTGGCGACCAGGGGCGAGTTCGACCGCGCCATCGACGACTACGGCCAGGCCATCCGCCTGCGACCCGATCTTGCCGGCGCCTACAACAACCGTGGCCTCGCCTGGCGTCTCAAAGGTGACGACGAGCGTGCGCTCGGGGACTTCGACCAGGCGCTGCGACTCGACCCCGACGATGTCGACGCGCTCTACAATCGCGGCCTCGCCCTCACCGGCCTGCGCCAATACGACCAGGCCATCGCCGGCTTCAATGCCGCGCTCCGGCTTCAGCCCGACGACTTCGATGCCC
>JACPVT010000332.1 GCA_016191685.1 Rhodospirillales bacterium
CGAGGCCGAGCATGGTCAGGCGGTCGCGCACCTCGGTGAGGGTCGCGGTCGTGTCGAGATGCTCCTTGAGCCAGGACAGGGTGAATTTCATCGCACGCTCTCCAGCGCCGAGAAGCCGTAGTGGCGCAGCCAACGCAGGTCGGCGTCGAAGAAGGCCCGCAGGTCGGGAATGCCGTATTTCAGCATGGCGATGCGATCGATGCCCATGCCGATGGCGATGCCCTGGTAGATCGCGGGATCGTGGCCGCAATTGGCGTTTGCCCTAGGATGGACCATGCCGCAGCCCAGGATCTCCAGCCAGGAATCGCCGGCGCCGATCCTGAGTTCGCCATCCTTCCACGAGCAGCCGATATCGACCTCGGCCGACGGCTCGGTGAAGGGGAAGTAGGAGGGGCGGAAACGGATCGGCAGCTCGTCGACCTCGAAGAAGGCGCGGCAGAAATCGTATAGGCAGCCCTTGAGGTGACCCATGTGGGTGGTGCGGTCGATGACCAGGCCTTCCACCTGATGGAACATCGGCGTGTGGGTGGCGTCGTTGTCGATGCGGAAGGTGCGGCCCGGCACGATAACGCGTAGCGAGCCGCCATCGGCCAGCCGCTTCTGCACGTCCTTGTTCAGCATCGTCCGGGCCTGCACCGGCGAGGTGTGGGTGCGCAGCACCATCGGCGTGCCGTCGGCGCGCGGCGGCAGGTAGAAGGTGTCCTGCATCTGTCGTGCCGGATGATCGGGCGGGATATTGAGTGCGGTGAAGTTGTGCCAGTCGTCCTCGATGTCGGGACCGTCGGCCCAGGTGAAACCCATCTCGCCGAAGATCGCGCCAAGCTCGTCCATCACCTGGCCGATCGGATGCAGTGTCCCCTGACCTTCGGGCCGCGCCGGCAGGCTGACGTCGATTTTCTCGGACGCAAGCCGGGCGGCAAGCGCCGATGAGGAGAGCGTACCTTTGCGCGCCTCGAGGGCGGCCTCGATCTCGCCCTTCAGCTCGTTGACCTTCGCGCCGAACTCCTTGCGCTGCTCGGGCGCCATCGCGCCCAGCGTCTTCATCAGGCCGGTGACGCTACCCTTCTTTCCGAGCACGGCGACGCGCGCCGCCTCGAGCGCGCCGAGATCGACAGCGGCCGACACGGCGTCGAGCGCCTCCCTGCGTATGGTCGAAAGATCACTCATCCATCGCTCCAAAACAAAAGAAGGGAGCCTGCGCAATCAGGCTCCCTCTTTCGGATCTCCTGGCCATGCCGCACAGCGGCAAGACAAGTTTTACTTGAGGGCGTGCCCTACTTCAGAGCCGCTTGTGCCTGGTCGACCAGGGCCTTGAACGCCGCCGGCTCCCGCACGGCGAGATCGGCCATGACCTTGCGGTCGACCTCGATCCCGGCCTTGAGGATGCCATTCATGAACTGCGAATAGGTGAGGCCATGCTCGCGGGTCGCGGCGTTGATGCGCTGGATCCACAGGCCGCGGAACGCGCGCTTCTTGTTGCGCCGGTCGCGGTAGGCATATTGAAGGCCCTTCTCGACCTTCTCGATGCCGACGCGGAACGCCGCCTTGGCGCGGCCGCGATAGCCTTTGGCGAGTTTGAGGACCTTCTTGTGACGAGCGTGTGCAGCCACGCCCCGCTTGACGCGTGCCATGGCCTACCTCTCGTACGGAAAGAAGTTGCGCTTGATGATCCGTGTGTCCGGCTCGGACACGATGGCCATCCCGGTCGCTTGGCGCAGGAAGCGGTTGCCCCGCTTGCTCATGCCGTGGCGCTTGCCCGCGACGCCATGCTTCACTTTGCCGGTGGCTGTGAAGCGAAAACGCTTCTTGGCCCCGCTCTTGGTCTTCATCTTGGGCATTTTTGTTCCTTTTCAAAGGGTTAGCGCCGGAGCGCAGGTCCCGGCCGGAAAGCCGAAAAGTCCTTACAAAGCAGCCGAGGCAATGCCCTTATTGGCCAGGCCACCCGAAGGAACGGCGCTTATACCGATGGCCCTTCGGCCGCGCAAGCGGGCTACATTGCCACTCAGGAAGGGGAATCTCTCATGAAATTGGCCGGTCTGTTGGTTGCAATGTCTTGTATCGGGGTGGTTCAGGGCGGGGCGACGGCCCAGGCCCAGGGATCGCTGAAATTCACGACGATCGACTGCAGCGCATCAAAAATCGTGGCGCCGCCGGGTCTGGTCTGCCTCGTCTCGAATGAACGGGCAGGCGGGGATTTTGGCGCCGGTACGTCGGAAGGCCTCTTCAAGTACTGGAGTGCGATCAGCCGCAAGGACCTGACCCGAAAGACTTACTACTACGCCGTGGAAGCTTTGGAGACTAAGTCGACGATCAGGATTGGCGACAGGTTGGTCGATGAGATTCAGCGCGTCAGCGCTCAAGCCAAGGGTGCAACCGACCTTTCCAAGCTGAACCAGGTGGCAGGCGCGGACTACGTCACCTTCAAGGCCGGTACAGGCGAGTCCTGTGTGGGTTTCCGAAGAGCCGGGCCTTCGAAACTCACCGGCTACGCTTGGGTCCTTTATGGAACCGAATGTGCGCCGCATGGACAGCACCTCGGTGAAGGCGACATTACCAAGTTCATCTCGACATCGACGTTCAAATGATGGGCCCGACATGAAATTGGCAGGCAAGGTGGCGGTCGTGACGGGCGCGCAGCAGGGTATTGGGGCCGCCATCGCGGTGGCGCTGGCTGAGGAGGGCGCCGACGTGGCGCTGACCTGGCTCGATGACCGAGCCGGCGCCGAGGCGGTGGCCGGCAAGGTTCGCAAAACCGGCCGTCGCGCCCATCTGATGCAGACCGATGTGACCAGGCTGCCAGCGATCGAGGCCATGGTTGCCGAGACGGTGAAAACGTTGGGTGCCCCCGACATCCTGGTCAACAATGCCGGCGTCTATCCTCGGGTGCCGCTGCTCGAGATGCGCGAGAGCGACTGGGACTACGTGCTCGACATCAACCTCAAGGCCGGCTGTTTCGCCACCATCGCGATGGCCAAGGCGCTGATCGCCGCCGGAAAAAGCAGCGGCGCGGTGATCAATCTCTCTTCATCTGCGATCCGCGGCGCCGTACGTGGCGTGCACTACAGCGCCAGCAAGGGCGGAGTCGTCTCGATGACCCGCGCGCTGGCGCTCGAACTGGCGCCCCACGGCATCCGCGTAAACGCCATTGCCCCCGGCCTCACCGACACTGCGCAGCCGCGCTACGGCAACACCGATGCCGAACTCGTCGAAATGGCGCGAACCACTATCCCGCTGGGCGGCCGTCTGCTCGCGCCCGAGCAGATCGCGCGCACCGCCGTCTACCTCGCATCGGATGATTCGAGCGCGACCACGGGCCAGGTGCTGCACGTCAACGGCGGGTCCTACATGCCTTAGTTGGCATCGGCCACCGTTCGATATTGACAGCGCCGCATGCCGGGCGTTGAGTCGTTGCACCAACGTCAGACACGGAGGTTTAGATGCTTCCACCGGGTCAGCGTTCCGCAATGACTGCCGTCGCAATCTTTCGGGCACCGGCATAGCGGAAACATACGAATGGCGCGCCGGGGCGGCCCCCGTGGGTCGCATCAGTTGGGCATGACCCCAATTGGGCCGCCCCCGACGTGGCTCTATTGTGCGGGGCAGGGTGCCTGCTTCGATCCCGTCTCGATGAACGATTGCATGCACGGCCCGAATTTGCGGGCGAATGCCGACGTGCTGCCCGCGCCGTGGCCGGTGAAGCCGGCCGGCGAGTCGATGATCACGGCATCGATGCCGCTCTTGGCGAAGATCGAACGCGCGTCGCCCATGCGGCCGCCGACGTCGTAGGAATCATCGGTGAAGTTCACCAGCACCACCTTGGCGCCGGGTTTCAGCCCCTCGATGACATGTTGCCAGTCCGAGCGCGCCCGGGTCTGGTCTCTCATCTTGATCACCTCGCCATGGTGGGCGGCCGCGATCGAGATCACACCGGCGACCGGCGCACCGCGCTGCATGGCCGCCAGGGAGACCCAGGCACCGGCCGACTGGCCGGCCAGCACGACGCGGCGATAACCCATCGTGCGCGCCTTGCGCACCGCATCGGCCAAGGTCGTCGCATCGCTTGCCCAGTCGGTGATCCATTCTCGATCGAAGCGGTAGAGGTCGTAGCCCAGCCGCGTGAATCGGCCGATCCAGGATTGCGGCGCGCTTTCCGTCGAGTTCTTGCCGGCCATGTAGCCATGGCTCCACACGACCAGGCCGGTCGCGAGCTGGGGCCCGCGCATCGACCAATAGGGTTCAGGCCGCAGCCGGCCGATATCGGGAGCGTCGGGTGCGCGCGCTGGAACCAGGTCGCGCCAGTTCTTTCCGGTCACGGTGTAGTTGTTGACGACGTGAAGGGTGCAGCCCGGCGCCTGCTTGACCCGATCCTCGCAGCGTTTCAGGGCCGACGTCACGGCAGCGCCGGGATCGGGGCCGGAGGCGCCTGCCCACCAGTTCGGCTTGCCATCCGGGCCGATCACGAAGGCACGGTGCGGCCCGGCATTCTGGAAGTCGGTGAAACTGCGCGCCGCGTCGGCATTGAAGGATGGGTCGGCGGGCTGGGCACCGGCGGTTGCGATCGATGCTGCCAGGATCAACGTCGCGACCGCAACGATTGTGATCTTCATGCGTTGCCTCCCTCAGCGAGGTTAGCATTCAGCCATGACGAAAGCCGCCACGTTTGCCGTTCTTGCGCTTCTCACGGCGGTGCCTTGCCGGGCGCAGACGGCCACGCCGGTTGTGGCCGCGCCCGCTGTCACCCAGACCAGTTCCGAACGCGTGCGCGACAATCCCTCCAGCCAGTACGTGCTTATCAAGTCGGTAGTCGGACAGGCGATTGGCGTCGTCGATGTCCGGGCGCTGCCCGTCGAGTTGGAAGGCTACAACCTGCTGCGATACTGCTGGGTCGCCGCCAATGTGCTCGGCGGCTGGTCGGAGCATGCGGGTCTTACCGGCGCAATGGTCACCCGTGCGCTGGAAGCCCATTCCTGGGCGCGCGATCTGCCGCGCGCCGGCTATCCTGAGGCGGCAGTCGGTGAGGTGGTCGGCCGCTACGAGGCGGCGCTGGTCGCTGCCAGCTTCACCGAGGCGGCGCGCGAACATGCGCTCGAAGCATTGACCGGCAGCCTGGAAGAGCTTCGCCGTACCGCCACCGGTGCGGCCAAGGTCTTCAGGACTAGCCGTTGCAGCCAGGAGATCCGCTCGATAGCGCTTAACCACAAGACCGCGCCCGAAGGCGGTCGCGCGCGCTTCATCCCCTACATTCTGCATCGAGTCTGCATTGCACAGCAGTTCGACCCCGACGACCCGGTTCGCTGCGACTACTGGATGAACGCCGATGCGGGCGGTCCGATGTCGTTCGCCGGAGAGATGATCTATAGCGTGCGCTGGCCAGATGGCACGACCACGACCGGTCGCTTCAATCCCGACACCTCGCGCAGTGCTGGAACAGTCTCATTGCGGCAACGCTAGCGGCGCGCAAGCCTGGCGCCTATTTCGGCGCCAGCACCATGATCATCTGTCGGCCTTCCATGCGCGGCATCGATTCGATCTTGGTCAGTGGGTCCATCTCGCCACGCACACGGTTGAGGACCTGAAGGCCGAGTTCGGAGTGAACCATCTCACGGCCGCGGAAACGCAGGGTGACCTTCACCTTGTCGCCTTCCTCAATGAACCGCTTCATGGCGCGCATCTTCACTTCGTAGTCATGCTCGTCGATGTTCGGGCGCATCTTGATCTCTTTGACCTCGATGACCTTCTGATGCTTGCGCGCCTCGTGAGCCTTCTTCTGCGCTTCGTACTTGTACTTGCCGTAGTCGGAAATCTTGGCGACCGGCGGAACCGCATTGGGCGAGATCTCGATCAGGTCGAGACTGGCTTCCTCGGCCATCTCTATGGCCTCGCGGGTGCTGAGGACGCCGACCATCTCGCCGTTCTCGTCGATCAGTCGGACTTGTGGCGACTTGATTTCGCCGTTGACGCGCGGACCCTCGCGGGTGGGCGCGCTCTGTTGAGCAGGTCTGGCTATGGCTTTCTCTCCTTCGTTGAAGCCCCCCTTCTTGCGATACGGACAGGGCGGGATGCGAAACCGCGGCCGCCCTAGAAGGGCGGCCGGGCCTCATTTGAAAGTGTAGTGACGGCGGCCCCGAGTTCAAGGACCTCCTGCTTCTCCGAGCCGAGGCGCCGGATGGCCACCGTGCGGGCTTCCATGTCGCGCCGGCCGACCGCGAGAATCAGCGGCACGTGCGCCAGCGAATGTTCGCGGACCTTGTAGTTGATCTTCTCGTGGCTGAGATCGGTGTCGACCCGCATGCCGGCCGCACGCAACGCCGTCGCCACTTCCTCGGCATAGCCGTCGGCGTCGTTCACGACCGTGACCACCACCGCTTGCGTCGGCGCCAGCCACAGCGGGAAACGACCGGCATAGTTCTCGATCAGAACACCGATCATGCGCTCAAAGCTGCCGAAGATGGCGCGGTGCAGCATGACGGGCCGCTTGCGCGATCCATCCTCGGCCACGTAGCTCGCATCGAGCCGTTCGGGCAGCACGAAGTCGACCTGCAGCGTGCCGCACTGCCAGTCGCGGCCGATGGCGTCGCGCAACACGAATTCCAGTTTCGGGCCGTAGAACGCGCCCTCGCCGGGGTTGAGGATGACATCGAGGCCCGCGGCCTTCGACGCCGCGAGCAGTGCGCCTTCGGCCTGGTCCCACACCGCGTCGGTGCCGGCGCGCACCGGCGGCCGGTCGGAGAATTTCACGAAGTAGTCGGCAAAACCCAGGTCGCGATAGACCTCGTCCAGGAGCTTGCAGAAGCGGATCGTCTCGCTCTCGATCTGCTCCTCGCTGCAGAAGATGTGGGCGTCGTCCTGCGTGAAATTGCGCACGCGCAGAATGCCGTGCAGCGCGCCGGAAGGCTCGAAGCGATGGCACGAACCCATCTCGGCCATGCGCAACGGCAGCTCGCGGTAGCTGCGCAGGCCCACGTTGAAGATCTCGACATGGCACGGGCAGTTCATCGGCTTCAGCGCGAAGATGCGCTTGGCATCGTCGGCGATGAACTCCCTGAGACCTTCCTCGTTCTCACTGAGATACATATTCTCGCGGAACTTCTCCCAGTGGCCCGATTCTTCCCACAGCTTGCGGTCGACGAGCTGCGGGGTCTTCACCTCGACGTAGCCACCGGCCTCGAGCTTGCGCCGCAGGTAGCCTTCGAGCGTGCGCCAGAACGTCCAGCCCTTAGGGTGCCAGAACACCATGCCGGCGGCTTCTTCCTGCTGGTGGAAGAGACCCATCTCGCGGCCGATCTTGCGATGGTCGCGCTTTTCGGCCTCCTCAATGCGGTGCAGGTGGTCCTTCAGGTCCTTGTCGGAGAAGAAGACCGTGCCGTAGACGCGCTGGAGCTGCGCGTTGTTCCGGTCGCCGCGCCAGTAGGCGCCCGACACCTTCGTGAGCTTGAACGCCTTGCCGAGCTTGCCCGTCGAGGGCAGGTGCGGACCGAGGCACATGTCGAGCCAGTCGCCCTGCTTGTAGACCGAGATGACCTCATCCTTGGGCAGCTCGTCAGCCCACTCGGCCTTGAAGCTCTCGCCGTGCTTCTGGAAGTGGTCCTTGATCCTGGCGCGGTCCCAGACCTCGCGCACGATCGGCAGATTGCGGTCGACGATCTCGGCCATCCGCTGCTCGATCCTGGCGAAGTCGTCCGGCGAAAAGGGCTCGGCGCGCACGAAGTCGTAATAGAAGCCGTCCTCGGTCGCCGGGCCGAACGTGATCTGCGTGCCAGGGTAGAGTTCCTGAACGGCCTGGGCCAGCACATGCGCCGCGTCGTGGCGCAACAGGTCCAGCGCCTCAGGATCCTTCGACGTCACGATACCGATCTTGGCATCATGGTCGACGACATGGGCGAGGTCGACCATCTTGCCATCGACGCGCAATGCGAGTGCCGCCTTGGCGAGGCCTGGACCGATCGAGGCGGCAATTTCGGCACCGCTCACCGGGTTTTCGAATTTCCGGACAGATCCGTCCGGCAGGGAAATATTGATCATGACAACCACCGTTTGGGAATCCGAACGCGCTTCGTCGCCCGACGCGGAGCGTCGGTCGTAAACGGCCGGGACGCGGCACAAACGCGCGCGCCCGGCCGAATCAAGTTCGGTCGGTGGTCGGGAAAGCCAGGAAGCTGGAAAACAGCCGGTCCATGAGCCCGGAGATAGTTGCGTGGCGGGCCCGAGTCAAGTTTCGCGGTCACTCGCGGATGGCGGTCCAGCTGAAGCCAATGGCTGTGCCGCCGCGCTGATAGGACCCGGTCAGGGTGCTTGGGTCGCGCGATTCCAGCCGGAAATGCCCCTTCATGGGATACCCCAGGCCATCGTCCGGCTGGGCGAAGCTCCCCGACCAGACCTTGGCCTGATACGACATGCTGCCGTGCAGGACGGCATCGCCGCCTTTCATCTTCCAGCGACCGGCGAGGCTGGTGCCGTCGGCATTCTCGTCGATGTCGACGAAGAGCGAACCGCGACACGGACAATCGGGATCGCCAGGGTCCTGCCAGGTAAGTCGCCAGCTTCCGACGAAGTCCTGCATGCTGCGGGTGGTCGGCGGGTTGACGGGCAGGTCGCCTGGCCCACCCATCGGTGGACGCGGCACCTGTGCTGCCGTTGGAATTGTTCCGGCGATGCCGGCAAGAAGAAGTGCCGCCTGCAGCGCACGGCAGACGGCCGACGTCACGGCGCCTTTGATCCCGCAGCCAGGTGCCCGTAAAGAGAAAGCAGCCGGCTGTTGGCTTTCGCCAGGCTGTAGTGGCTACGGGCATGTTCCTGGGCGGTGCGGGCGAGTTCGGCACGGCGCTCGGCGGACAGCGACAGGGCGCTTCGCAGTGCTTCGGCCAGCGCCGCGGCGTCGCCCGCCTCCGCCAGCCATCCGGTGATGCCGGGGCGCATGGTTTCCGCACCGCCGCCGCCGTCTTCGGCCACCACCGGCCGGCCCATCGCCTGGGCCTCGACCAGCGTGCGGCTGAAGCCCTGCCGGCGGCCGCCGGTCGCCACCACCGCGTCGGCCAGCATGTAGGCTGCCGGCATATCGTCTACATAGGGTCCGATCTGCATCCGGCCATGCAGCTCGGCGGCCTCGATCGCGCGTTCGAGTTCTCGTTCGAACGGCGTCGGCTGCCCGACCGAGCCCAGCAGCAGGCAGAAGACGTCGTCGCGGCCGAGCCGCTTCAGCGCCTCGATCAGGATCTTCTGGCCGTTGTCTTCGCCGAAGCGCGCGGGACAGAGCACGAGATGGCTGCCGTCGGGCACGCGCAGTTCGCCGGCCAGGCGGATCAGCCGATCCGCGCGCACGATCGCCGGATCGAACCGATCGACGTTGATGCCAGGTGAAATGGTCTCCAGCCGGTCCTCGAGATTGGGGAAGCGCTGCCGGGCGTCGCGCGCGACATGATCGGACACGGCGATTACCGCGTCGGCGCGCATCTGGCGACGTTCGAGGAAGCGTCCCATCAGGTCGCGGGCGATGAACGGGCGATGCAGCGTAGCGATCGATTTGACACCAAGCCGGCGGGCCAGCGCACGAGCGACCCAGACGGTGGCTGGGGATCGGGCCTGTACGATATCGATCCGGGCATCGCGAAGCGAACTTGCGAGCTTGCGCGGCAGGGTGAGACGTCCCCACAGCCGTTGCCGATCCGTGGGCAACTCGATGTGTGTCGCGCGCAGCCGCAACAGGTCGGGCACCAGGGCGCCGCCCGGCGAGGCGACGATGGCCGAGCCGCCGGCCGCGATCACGGCTTGCGCCGTGTCGAGCGTGGCGCGGGCGAGGCCGCCGCCGGCGAGGGTGGGCACGATCTGCAGGAGCGTGGGCGCGGACACGGCGTTTTATTTTTCGTAAGAGTGGAGAAGAGAGAGCAGGTAACACGGGAGGGGCAACGTGGGTAGAGTCGAGCGGCTTCAACGCCCCGACGGCAATGCTGTCGCCTATGTGAAAACCGATGGTCGCCGGCCTACAGTGGTGTTCCTGGGCGGTTTCCGTTCCGACATGACCGGCACCAAGGCGGTGGCGCTGGAGGCCTGGGCGCGCGAAAGTGGCCGTGCCTTTCTGCGCTTCGACTATCTCGGACATGGCCAGTCGTCGGGCCGTTTCGAAGACGGCACGATCGGTCGCTGGCTGGACGACTCGCTTGCTGCCATCGACCAGCTCACCAGCGGGCCGCTGGTGCTGGTCGGTTCGAGCATGGGCGGATGGCTGTCGCTCCTGGTGGCGCGCGCGCGGCCCCAGCGTCTGGCTGGGTTGGTGCTGATTGCGGCGGCGCCTGACTTCACCGAACGCATGCTATTGAAGGGGCTCACGGCCGGGGATCGTGCCGCACTCGAACGCGACGGGCGGCTGGAGCGGCCGTCGCAATATTCATCCGAACCTTCGGTCTTCACCTGGAAGCTGATCGAGGAGGGCCGCAATCACCTCCTGCTCGACAGCAAGCTGGTGCTGCCCTGTGCGGTGTGTCTGCTGCACGGGCAGAGCGATCCCGACGTGCCGTGGGAGTATTCGTTGCGAATCGCGGCGCACATTGAGGCTCCTGAGGTGATTACCACCCTGATCAAGGGCGGCGACCATCGGCTCAGTACCCCGGACGACATCGCCCGCCTGATCGCAACCGTCGAGGAACTGACGGGCTAGCCGAGAGCCGCGATCGCCCGCAGGCCTTCGCGATAGGTCGGATAGCGCAGCACGACGCCGAGCTCGTGCTTGATCCGGTCGTTCCGCACCCGTCGGTTCTCGGCATAGAAGGAGCGCGCCATGTCGCTCATCGCGGCCGCGACCTCTTCCCACGGGATCGCCGGCGGCACCGGCCGGCCCAACAGCTCGCAGGCGAAGGCCACGACCTCGCTGGTCGCGGCCGGCAGGTCGTCGGCCACGTTGTAGATGC
>JACPVT010000333.1 GCA_016191685.1 Rhodospirillales bacterium
ATCTCGAGGGCATCGAGGGCGGCCACCCGGCGCTCGGCGCCGTACTTAAGCAGCCCGATCTCGCCAAGACGCTCGAAGCGCTCGCGGCCGAGGGGCCCGGCCTGCTGTATGGCGGGGCGCTGGGCAGGAAACTGATCGAGCGGCTCGGCGAACTGGGCGGCTGCCTCACCATGGACGATCTGATGGATGCCAGGACCGCGTGGCTCGATCCGGTGTCGGTCACCTATCGCGGTCGCACCGTGCACGTGCCGCCGCCACCCTGCGAGGGTTTCCAGGACCTGCTGACGTTGCGCATCCTCGAAGGCTTCGACCTCAAGAACATGCCGCGCAACGGCATCGAGCATGTCGACACCGTGCTGCGCGCCATCCGGATCGCTGCGGGCGTGCGTATCGCCAACGGCGTACCGTCGCCGCAGAAGCTCGCCGAACTCCTATCCGACGGCCATGTCGAAAGCCTGCGTGCCCGCGTGCGCGACGGCAAACCCATCACCGGCCCCACCGAACAATGGACGCCGCCGAGCAACGGGGCCGCGGAAGGCCACACCACCTCGTTCTCGATCGCCGACAGGCACGGCAACATGGTCTGCGTGACGCAGAGCCTCGGCGCCGTGTTCGGGTCTGGCGTCGTCGTGCCGGGCACCGGCGTCTGCCTCAACAATTTCCTCTATTGGGCCGACGTGACCCCCGGAAGCCCCAACCGCGTGAAGCCGGGCGACGCCATGCCGATCTGCGTCGCGCCCTCGATCGTGACCGAGGACGACGAGCCGGTGCTGGCGCTCGGCACGCCCGGCAGCTACGGCATCCTGCAGACCCAGCCGCAGGCCTTCGTGCAATACGCCGACTACGGCCTGCCGTTGCAGCAGGCGATCGAGGCGCCGCGCGCCCGCCTGACCGACGGCCGCGCCGTGTTGCTGGAGTCCCGCGTCGACTCCGACGTCCATGCCGAATTGCGCAAGCGCGGCCACGACCTCGTCAGCGGTCCCGACTGGACGATGAAAGTAGGCGGCATGCAGGGCGTGTCGGTCGATCCCGCGACCGGGACCTTCACCGGCGGCTGCGATCCGCGTCGCGATGGCTACTGCGTGCCGGCCTAGGCGAGCCCCACGACCACGCGGGTCTGCGAGCGGACGTGGGGCGCGAAGCGGCCCCAGCCGCGCATCGCCGCGAATTCCTTCGTCTCGACGGCGGCGGGCGACTGAAGCTCGTAGACCGTCGTGTAGAGCCGCCTGGCAGTACGCTTTCCCTGCCCGCGGTCGCTTTCGGAAATCTCTCCGGAAGTGAGATAGCGGCGCCCGGCCAGGACGCCCGGGCAAGCCAGCGCATCGGGCAGATGGACGTCGTCGTACCAGCGGTTCCAGTCAGTCTCGACCGCGGCGTCGACTTCGACCGTCACGATCAGCAAGCAATTGGGCAATGCAGTCATTCGGCATTCCTCTTGCACGGAAGCGTCGGGCACTATGGAATGCAATCCAAGCAGAACTTCAAGAGGGGATGGTAAAATGCGTAAACTGGCATGGCTCGCAGCCGCTGCAATCGCCGTTATCGGCGCCGGCGCGGCCGAGGCGCAGCAGACTCCGCGCAAGGGCGGCGTCCTGCGCATGACCGCGCCCTATTCCGCGAGTTTCGGCAGCCTCGACCCGCACACGACGCCACGGGCGCAGGACGACATCGTCAACAAGGCGATCCATCGGACGCTGTACAATTGGGATACCGCCGGGAACAAGCTGGCGCTCGAACTCGCCAAGTCGGTGTCGACCTCCGCCGATGGCCTCACTCACACCTTCAAGCTGCGGGACGACGTCGTCTTCCACAATGGCCGCAAGATGACCGCGGACGACCTGATCTGGTCGTACACGCGCATCATGGATGGTTCCAAGGGCTATCCGGCCGCCCGCTACATCCGCATCATCAAGGGCGCCGTCGATGTCGAGAAGGGCCAGGCCAAGGAAATTTCCGGCCTGAAGAAGGTCGATGATTTCACGCTCGAAATGACGCTCACCGACAAGGTCGAGCCCGGTTACTATTTCTTCGCGGGCTCCACGGCGATCCTGCCCAGGGAAGAAGTCGAAAAGGGCAACTTCGCCTCGGCGCCGGTCGGCCTCGGACCGTTCAAGTTCAAGGAGCACGTGCCCGGCTCGCGCGTGATCACAGAGCAGTTCGACAAGTTCTACAAGGCCGGCAAGCCTTATCTCGACCGGTACGAGATCCTGATCATGGCCGAGGCAGCGGCCCGCGACGTCGCCTTCCGCAACAAGGAGATCGACACCTCGATTCTGGGCCCGGCCCAGTACGTCGCCTACCGCGCCGATCCGCAGCTCTCCAAGGGTATTCTCGAGGTCGCGGAGATGTTCACCCGCGCCATCACCTTCAACCACGACGCCAAGCCGTTCGACGACAAGCGGGTGCGCCAGGCGATCAACCATGCGATCGACGCCGACCTGATCGTCAAGCGGCTCGTCAAGGACAAGGCTTATCGCGCGACGAGCTGGCTGCCGCCGTCGTCGGCCGCGTTCGACAAGAGCTTCAAGCCCTATGCCTTCGACCAGGCCAAGGCCAAGAAGCTGCTGACTGAGGCGGGCTTCCCCAACGGCTTCGAATGGGAGCTGACGACCAGCCAGAACGAGAGCTGGGGCCTGCCGATCGTCGAGGCGATCATCCCGATGCTCGACAAGGTCGGCATCAAGGTGAAGCCGAAGCTGGTCGAGGCCACGGTGTTGACCGAGATCCTGATGAAAGGCGAACACAAGTCGCTGATCAGCTCCAACCTGACAGGTCCGGATTCGCTCGCGACGCTGCGCTGCTTCTACTCGAAGACGCCGCGCACGGCCTGCCACTACACGAACTACAACAATCCAGCGTTCGACAATCTGCTCGATGCCGCCGCGAAGGAAGGCGACATGGCCAAGCGCAACGATATGCTGCGCCAGGCCAACAACCTTCTCTACGAGGACGCACCGGTGTGGTTCTTCAACTACAACAAGGCGGTCCTGGCCTATCAGCCTTGGGTCCATGGCCTGCAGGCCAACCCGACCGAGATCACGCACCAGTACCCCGAGGACATCTGGGTCGACGCCAGCTCGCCGGCCAAATAGCGGCAGCAGAAAGTAAAGGATCCCTCGCGATGCTCGGGATGACATCGATGTTGTCATCCCGAGCGACAGCGAGGGATTTTTAGAGTTTCGGCAATGCTTATCGTCCTCGCCCGTCGGCTCGCCAACATCGTCCCGACGGTGGTCGCCGTAATGGCACTGGTCTTCCTGCTGTTCTCCGTTCTGCCCGGCAGCTTCATCTCGGGCATGAACGAGGACGGCCGGTCGACCATCGATCCGGCGGTGATGGAGCGCATGCGCAAGGAAATGGGCCTCGACGATCCCCTGCCCGAGCGCTTCGCCAAATACATGATCAACGTCGCCACGGGCGATCTCGGGACCTCTTTCCGCACCCGCGAGCCGGTGACCAAGCTGATCGGCGTTCGGGTCTGGCCGTCGCTGAAGCTGGTGTTCGCCGCCATGTTGTTCGCCATCTCGGTCGGTGTGACCCTGGGGTTCCTTGCCGCCCTGCGTCCAGGCAGCCTGATCGACACCGCCGCGATGGTCGGCGCCATTTCGGGCCTGTCACTCAGCCAGTTCTGGTTCGGCCTGATGCTGATGTACCTGTTCGCACTGACCCTGGGCTGGCTGCCGAGCTTCGGCTACGGCGACGGCGGCCTGCGCAATCTCATCCTGCCGGCGGTGGCGCTCGGCGTCGGCCCGATGGCCCTGCTCGCCCGCACCACGCGCGCCGCCGTGCTCGACGTGCTCAACGCCGATTTCGTCCGCACCGCGCGCAGCAAGGGCATGAGCGAGCGCCGCGTCGTCGAATGGCATGTGCTGAGGAATGCGCTAGTTCTCGTTGTCACCATCGTCGGTCTGCAGTTCGGCTCGCTGATGGGCCAGGCGGTCGTGGTCGAGAAGCTGTTCGCCTGGCCGGGCGTTGGCTCGCTGCTGGTCGATTCGGTGTTCCAGCGCGACATGCCGGCCGTCCAGGGCTGTATCCTGATGATCGTGCTGTTCTTCCTGTTCATCAACACGCTGGTCGATCTCGCCTATGTCGCGATCGATCCGCGCATCCGCTACCGCTGATGCCATGCAACTGAAAGGCGGCTCCTCTCTCTGGATCGGTGGCGGGCTGGTGGCGGCCGCCATCCTCGTCGCAATCTTCGCGCCCTGGATCGCGCTCACCGATCCGGTGATGGCGGCCAACCTGATGAACGCCGAGATTCCGCCGGACTGGGAGTATCCCTTCGGCACCGACGCGCAAGGCCGCGACATCTACTCGCGTATCGTCTACGGCGCGCGTGTCTCGCTCACCGTCGGCATCGCGAGCCAGATCTGCAACAGCCTGATCGGCGTCACGCTCGGCCTCACCGCCGGCTACTGGGGCGGGTGGTGGGACGATGTCGTGAGCGGCCTCACCAACCTGATGCTCGCCATCCCCTCGCTGGTCTTCGCCCTCGCCATCATGGCGATCCTGGGTCCTGGCCTGCTCAGCCTGGTGGTGGCGCTCGGCCTCACCAGCTGGTCCTTCTCCTGCCGCATCGCGCGCGCCCAGGTTCTGTCGCTCAAGAGCCAGGGATACATCCAGGCTGCCCGCATCCTGGGCTACAGCGATCTCCGCATCATGTTCACCCAGGTGCTGCCCAACATCCTGGGGCCGCTGATCGTGATCGCCACGCTCGGCATGGGCGGCGCCATCCTGGCCGAAGCCGCGCTGTCGTTCCTCGGCCTCGGCATCCGACCGCCCTTCCCGAGCTGGGGCAGCATGCTGTCGGAAGCGCGCGACCAAATTCGCACCGTGCCGTGGCTGTCGGTGTTCCCCGGTCTCGCGATCTTCTTCACCGTGCTGGGGTTGAACCTGTTGGGCGACGGCCTGCGCGATATTCTCGACCCCCAGTCGACCACGAGGCGGACGTGAGAGCGTGCGCATGACCGCCCCCCTTCTCCAGGTCGAGAACCTGCGCATCGCGCTCGCTTCCAGCGGTACTACTTTCGATGCGGCAGAGGGTGTCTCGTTCGAGATCGGTCGCGGCGAAGCCTTCGGGCTGGTGGGCGAATCGGGCTGCGGCAAGAGCATCACCGCGCTCGCCATCATGGGCCTGCTGCGCCGGCCGTTGTCTCTGGCCAGCGGACGGATCGTGCTCGACGGCCAGGAAATCCAGAACGTGTCGGCCGCCGAGATGCGCCGGCTGCGCGGCAAGCGTATCGCCATGATCTTCCAGGAGCCGATGACGGCGCTCAATCCGCTGTCGCCGGTCGGCAAGCAGATCGCCGAGATGTTCGTGCTGCACCAGGGCGCCAGCTGGCGGGACGCGATGGACCGCGCCGAGGAAGCGCTGCGCCAGGTCCGCGTGCCCTCGCCCGAGCGCCGCATCAGGGATTATCCGCACCAGCTCTCGGGCGGGATGCGCCAACGTGTCATGATCGCCATCGCGCTCGCCTGCGGACCCGACCTGCTGGTGGCCGACGAGCCGACCACGGCGCTCGACGTGACGGTACAGGCCGAGATCATCGACCTGATGGCCGAGCTCTGTGCCGCCAAGGGCACGGCGATCCTGATGATCAGCCACGACCTCGGCCTGGTCGCCAACATGTGCAAGCGCGTGGCCGTGATGTATGCCGGCCGTATCGTCGAGAGCCAGCTGGCGGACGCCATCTTCGCCAGGCCCAGCCACCCCTATACCCAGGGCCTGATCGATTCCCTGCCGCGGCTGGGTGAACGCGCCCGGCGCGGCCGCCAGCGGCTGACGGAAATCTCCGGCGTCGTGCCGTCGATTCAAGCCTACCCATCCGGTTGCCGGTTCAATCCGCGCTGCCCCTCGGTCACCGATGTCTGCCGCTCCCTGGCACCCGATACCACGGCCCTGCCGACTGACGGCCTCGTGAGGTGCCACCATCATGGCTGATTCGCTGCTCACCCTGGACGACCTCGCCGTCCATTTCATGGTCGGCAGCACCTTCTCCGGCGGGGTGAAGACCCTGAAGGCGGTCGACGGCGTCACGCTCGAGGTCAAGGCCGGCGAATGTCTCGGTCTGGTGGGCGAATCGGGTTGCGGCAAGTCCACGCTGGCGCTCGCCATCATGGGCCTGCTGTTGCCGACGCGCGGCCTCATCCACGTCGACAACCAGCAGATTTCCGGCAGCACGCCGCCCGACCGCATGGCGATGGCGCGCACGGTCCAGATGGTCTTCCAGGATCCCTACGCCTCGCTCAACCCGCGCCAGACAGTGCGCCGGACGCTGGCCGATCCGTTGCGCCTGCACGGCGTCGGCGACAAGGCCGAGGTCGAGGCACGCGTCATGGACATGATGGCCAAGGTCGGCCTCCGGCCCGAGCACGCCGACCGCTATCCGCACGAGTTCTCCGGCGGCCAGCGCCAGCGCATCGGCATCGCCCGCGCCCTGATCCTGAAACCCAAGCTGGTGATCTGCGACGAGCCGGTATCGGCGCTCGACGTGTCGATCCGCGCCCAGATCATCAATCTGCTGCTCGAGCTAAAGGACGAGATGGGCTTGGCCTACATCATGATCAGCCACGACCTCGGCGTGTGCGAGCATGTGAGCGACCGCGTGGCGGTGATGTATCTCGGCCCTATACGCGCGCACTGATCGCGGCGATCCCCGATCCGTTTCATCGCGCCGCCGCCACGATCGCCAAAGCCAAGGCGAAAGGCGAGATCGCAAGCGCGCTCAATCCGCCGCCGGGTTGCCATTTCAATCCGCGCTGCCCGATGAAGGCCGACGTTTGTGCAGCCGACGTGCCGCTTCTCGGCACCGTCGGGCCGGGTCATCTGGCCGCTTGTCACTTCCGCGACTCGGCTCCATGAGGAACGCGCCGCAGTCGGCGCGCTCCCATTCAACTCCCATGATGAAGCATTTGGTCACGGCGCAGACGGTGCAGGGCGTCCCGCCTGTACCGTTGCGGACTCTTTCGGTCCGACGAGATGGAACAGAGATGATTTCCGGAACCGCATCAGCATGTACATGTTGATGAAATGCATGATGCCGAGCAGCACGACGACGAACCCGACCTTCGTGCTGAGATACTCGATCGCTTCGACAATGCCATCGGGCCGGCCGCCGTAGCGCAGCATCAACGTCATGAAGCCGATGTTGACGAGATAGAAGCCCACGAGCAGCAAATGGTTGACGCTGCGTGCAAGTTCCTCCTTGCCCTCGAAGTTTTCGACCAGGAAGATCAGACCGTTGCTGCTAAGCGTGTGTCCGACCCAGACCGTGATACCCAGGCTCAGCGCGACATAAGCGGCGTAATAGACCATGAAATATTCGGCAGACATGGTTGTCTCTCCCTCTCGCCTTGTGCTAATTAGAAAGCTAATTAGCGTATTAGCTAAATATCATCTGTTAGCTAATTCGTCAACTAGCTAAATACAAGGCTCGACACTCGATGATCGACAAGGTTTTTGAGGCGTTGTCGTCGACCGTGAGGCGCAAAATACTCGCCTATCTATCAGCGACAGACCTGACCGCGGGCGAGATTGCCGATCGCTTTGACATTTCGAAGCCCTCGATCTCCAAGCATCTCGCCTTGCTCGAGAGCGCGGGTCTTATCGCAAGCGAGAAAAAGGGCCAGTACGTCCACTATCGTATGGTACGCGACAATCTCGCGAACACGCTGAACGGCTTCGTGCAGGAAGTGTGTCCGGTGTCGCGCCCACTGAAGAAGGAAAGCCAGCGCCTGGCCAAGGCAAAGGCGAGTTAGCTTCCGCGATCGATTGCCATGAAAGACTCCGACATCGTCCGTATCGCCGGTTGGGTGGTTCGCCGCGGCCTCGCCGGCGTGGCGGAAGAGGATCTGCTGCGCGAATTCTGCGAGAAGTGCCGCGCCGCCGGTCTCCCCCTGTCGCGTGGGCTCGCCCTCATCGACACTCTGCATCCGGTCCACGAAGGCCGCGTCTTCCGTTGGCGCGACGACGAATCGGACGATGCGCCGATGGTCGAGTATGGCCGCAGCGACCAGGGCGCCGCGGCCGAAACGTGGCAGCGCAGTCCATTCTACCATCTCCTGCAGACCGGCGAGGAGGAACTGCGCCGGCGCATCGGCTTCGGCGACGCCGCCGATTTCCCGGCCATCCAGGAGATGAAGGATGCCGGCCACACCGACTACCTCGTCTTCGTCCATCGCTTCGCCGACGACAACACCATCGGCGAAATGGATTGCGTCTACTCGTCCTGGATGACGCGCCATCCCGAGGGCTTCAGCGATGCCGGCATGGTGGCCCTGCGCCGCCTCGTGCCGCCGCTGGCGCTGGCCATCAAGGCCGCAGCACTTGCCCGCGTCGCCGGCACGCTGGTCGAGGTCTATCTCGGGCGCGACGCCGGCAAACGCGTGCTGAGCGGCCGCATCTCGCGCGGCGTCGCCGACCGCATTGACGCCGTCCTGTGGTTCTCCGATTTGCGCGGCTATACCAAGATCACCGATACCGCTCCGCCGGATGAGGTGCTGCCGCTCCTGAACGACTATGCCGAGGCCGTGATCACCGCGATCCAGCAGGCCGGCGGCGAGGTGCTGAAACTGATCGGCGACGGCACGCTCGCGATCTTCCGCGCAGAGGATCCGGCAAAGGCCAGCGCCAAGGCGCTCAGGGCCGAGGCCGACATGCGCGAGCGGGTGCAGGCGCTGAACGAACGGCGGCGGGCCGAGGAACGGGCGGTGACCTCAGTCTACCTCGGCCTGCACATCGGCGAGGTGTTCTACGGCAACGTCGGCAGCATCGACCGGCTCGACTTCACGGTCGTCGGGCCCGCGGTCAACGAGACCAGCCGCATCGCCTCGATGTGCCGCTCGGTCGATCGCCCCGTCCTCGTCTCGACGGCCTTCGCCGAGGCGCTGCCGGCCGCCGACCGGACGCGGCTGGTCTCGGTCGGCCGCTTCGCGCTGCGCGGCGTCGGCCGTGCCCAGGAGCTGTTCACCCTCGACCCCGAGGCTCTGTAGCGGCGGCGGCAGCTTCAGTGTTGCGAAACATCATTTCAGAGAGCGTGCGACGGCGCCGGTCGACTAGACCGGAGCCCGCAGGCCGGGTTCCGCTATTCGGCTTGCGCCAAGACCCTCCCGACGCCTACGATGACTGCAATACAACGAAGCCGCTCAATGCAGCGGCAGTCCCCGGGAGGGCAACATGGCCAAGACGAAGCGTCGTAGTGTGCTTAAACTTGCCGGCGGCGCAGCCGCGGCGTCGATGGGCGGCATGGCCGCCATCCTTGCAACCGGCCGCATGCCGGCCTTCGCGCAGCAGCGCACGGTTCACTGGCTGAAGTGGGTCGACTTCGTGCCGGCCACCGATGCGCTTTTGAAGAAGGAAATGATGCCGGAGGCCGAGAAGGCACTGGGCATCAAGATCAACCTCGAGACCGTGAACGGTAACGACCTGCAGCCGCGCATCACGGCCGGCATCCAGTCGGGCTCCGGCGCCGACCTGATCATGTCGTTCAACAGCTACACCCATCTGTACGCCAACAGCGTCGTCGACGTCAGCGCGATTGCCGAGGAAGTCGGCAAGCGCGAAGGCGGCATCTTCCCGTACGCAAAGGCGATCTGCAGCAACGGCAAGATCTACATGGGCATGCCATGGGCCGTGATCGGCGGCATGATCGCCTATCGCAAGTCGTGGTTCGACGAAATTGGCGTCGCCAAGTTTCCCGACACCTGGGACGGCTACCGCGATGCGGCCAAGAAGCTGAAGGCCAAGGGTCGGCCGTTCGGCCAGACGTTGGGCCACACCTTCGGCGACGCGCCGGGCTTCAGCTATCCCTACCTGTGGTCGTGGGGCGGCAAGGAAGTCGACGCCAGCGGCAAGGTGGTGCTCAACAGCAAGGAAACCCTTGAGTCGATCAAATTCATGACTGGCCTGTGGAAGGACGGCATGGACGAGGGCGGCCTCGCCTGGGACGACACCAACAACAATCGCGCGTTCCTGTCGCAGACCATCTCCGCGACGCTGAACGGCGCCTCGATCTACATCGAAACCCTGCGCAAGCCCGACCAGTACAAGACGGAAAAGGGCGTGCAGATGAGCAAGGACATCCTGCATGCCCCCCTGCCCAAGGGGCCGGCGGGCCAGTTCGGCTTCCATCTGCTGCAGTCCAACATGCTGATGAAGTATTCGAAGAACCAGGATGCCGCCAAGGAATTCCTGAAGTGGATTCACACCGAGGCGAACTACAGGAAGTTCTTCGAATCGCAGAAAGGCTTTGCCACCCCTTGCACCGCCAAGTGGGAGAGCGACAAGCTGTGGGACGTCGATCCGGTCATGACGCCCTACAAGGTGGCGGCCCGTCTCGGCCAGGCCATCGGCAATGCCGGACCGCCCGACGCCAAGGCCCAGGAAGTACTCTCGAAGTACATCATCACCGATATGTACGCCAAGGCAGTGCAGGGCATGCCCCCCGAGGACGCGATGAAGTGGGCCGAAGCCGAGCTCAAGAAGGTCTACGTCTGAGTCCTGGAAACTGCGTTTAGGGTAAGCCGTCCATGGCGGTGACAGCACTTTCGGCGGCGGAGAGCAAACGGCTCTCCCCGCGCCTGCGTAAGCTCGAGGACGAACGCTGGCTCGCGATGGCGCTTCTGGCGCCGACCGCGATCCTGCTCGGCCTGTTCATTGCCTACCCCTTCTTCGAAGGCGTCCTGCTGTCGCTCAGCAGCACCCGAGTCGGTCAACCCGGCGAATTCGTCGGGTTGAAGAACTTCCACAAGATCTGGGACGACAGCATCTTCCGCACGACGGTGTGGAACACGTTCTGGTACACCGGCGTCACGACAGTGTTCAAGCTGGCCTTGGGCCTGTGGCTGGCGATCCTGCTCAACCGGCACTTCAGGGGCAAGGCGATCATTCGCGCCTTCATCCTGCTGCCGTTCATCATCCCTACGGTGCTCTCGACCTTCGCCTGGAAGTGGATGTTCGATCCCACCTTCAGCGTCATCAATTGGACGCTGTTCCAGCTCGGCCTGATCACCACCCGCATCAACTGGCTGGGCGATCCTGACCTCGCCATGACGTCGATCATCGTCATCAATATCTGGCGCGGCGTGCCGTTCTTCGCCATCACGCTGCTGGCCGGCCTGCAGACCATCAGCCCCGAGCTCCACGAGGCGGCCGCCATCGATGGTGCGCGCCCGTGGGCGCGTTTCTGGCACGTGACCTGGCCGCTGCTCATGCCGGTCACCCTGGTGGTGGTGCTGTTCTCGGTCATCCAGACCTTCGCCGACTTCCAGCTGGTCTACGTCATGACCGGCGGCGGGCCGGCCAACGCCACCCATCTCTTCGCCACCTACGCCTACCAGCTCGGCATCGGCACCGGGCTGCTATCCGAGGGTGCGGCAATCTCGCTCGCCATGTTCCCGTTCCTGTTCGTCATCGTGGTCGTGCAATTGCTCTACATCCGCCGAGTCGAAACCCGATGAGCCCGCCGATGAGCCCGGAGACCCGCTGACCATGATCGAGGGCGCACTCTGGAGACGATGGGTCTTCTACAATCTGCCGCTGATCCTGTTCGTCTTCGTCCTGCTGTTTCCGTTCTACTGGATGATCGTGACGACCTTCCGGCCGGATGGTGAGCTCTACCTGCCGTGGAACGCGCCCAACTACATGCCGTTCTGGACCAACAATCCGACACTCGAGCACATTCTCTACCTGTTCGAGGAAACCAACTTCGTGCGCTGGATGGTGAACACGATGTTCATCGCGCTGGTGTCGACGGTGATCTCGCTGTTCTGCGGCGTGCTGGCGGGCTATGCGCTGGCCCGCCTCAACTTCCCCTACGCGGGCGGCCTCGGCACGGCGATCTTCATCACCTACCTGGTGCCGCAGACGCTGCTGTTCATCCCGCTGGCGGAGATCATCCGGAACTTCCAGCTCGGCGACACCCCGTGGTCGTTGATCCTGACCTATCCGACGTTCCTGATCCCGTTCTGCACCTGGCTGATGATGGGCTACTTCAAGGCCATCCCCAAGGAGCTCGAGGAGTGCGCCCGCATCGACGGCGCCTCGCGCTGGAAGGCGATGGTCTACATCATCATCCCGGTCGCCGTGCCCGGCATCCTGTCGTCGGGCATCATCGCCTTCACTCTGTCGTGGAATGAATTCATCTACGCCCTGGTCTTCCTGTCGTCGCCCGACCAGAAAACCGTCCCGGTCGGCGTCACCTCGGAGCTGATCCGCGGCGACGTGTTCTTCTGGGGGCCGTTGATGGCCGGCGCCCTGCTGGGCTCCATTCCGGTGGCAATCGTCTATTCGTTCTTCGTCGAACATTACGTTTCGGGCCTTACGGGCTCGGTCAAGGGGTAGTGCGTCATGGCCGAGGTCAGCCTCCACAAGCTCAACAAGAAGTTCGACACCACCCATGTCGTGAAGGATGTCGACCTCAAGATCCGCGACAAGGAGTTCATGGTCTTCGTCGGACCGTCGGGCTGCGGCAAGACCACGACACTGCGCATGATCGCGGGCCTCGAAGCCATCACCACCGGCGAGATCCGGATCGACGACAGGGTGGTCAACGAAGTGCCGCCAATGGATCGCGACATCGCCATGGTGTTCCAGAACTACGCGCTCTACCCGCACATGAGCGTCGCTTCCAACCTGGCGTTCGGCCTGAAGATGAGGAAGTTCGAGAAAGCCGAGATCGAAAAGCGCATCAACAACGCCGCCTCCATCCTCGGCATCGAGAGCCTGCTGCAGCGCAAGCCGCGCCAGCTTTCAGGCGGCCAGCGCCAGCGCGTGGCGCTGGGTCGTGCCATCGTGCGCGACCCCAAGGTGTTCCTGTTCGACGAGCCGCTTTCCAACCTCGACGCCAAACTGCGCGTGCAGATGCGCGTCGAACTGAAGAAGCTGCACGAGCGGCTGGCCGTGACCTCGGTCTACGTCACCCATGACCAGGTCGAGGCCATGACGCTGGGCGACCGGGTGGTGGTGATGAAGGATGGTGTGGTCCAGCAGGTCGGCGAGCCGCTGGAACTCTACAACACGCCGGCCAATCGCTTCGTCGCGGGCTTCATCGGCTCGCCGGCAATGAATTTCGCCGATGTGACCCTGGTGGAAAACGGCGGCAAGCCCGTCGCCGAGGCGCCAGGGCTGCGCATCGGGCTGCCGGGCGAGTTGGCCACGCGGGCCCGCGCCAAGACCGGCCGCAAGGCCACGCTCGGCATCCGGCCTGAGGACATCCATATCGCGACCGCGGCGGATGCGCCGGAATATTGCTTCGACGCCGCCGTCGAGGTGGTCGAGCAGCTTGGATCCGAGATCCTGCTCGATATGCGCGCCGGCGCGGCCCTGATGGTGGCGAGCGTCGAACCGACGCTACGCGTCCGCGCCCATGACAATCTCAAGCTGGCACTGAAACCCGAGCGGCTGCACCTGTTCGACGCCGAGACTGAAGCGGCGATCTAGCGCTAGGGTTTGGGACCGGACCAGCCCTCGAGCACGTCCCACTTGGCCTTGCGCTGTTCCTCGCGCGGCTTCTTGAAATCGTGGCCGAACGGCGCCGTGTCGAACGAGCCGTAGGTCGGGTTGGCGATCACCAGCCACTGCCGGCCCCAATAGGCCATGTCGGACTCGAACGCCTTGACCCGCTCGGCCTCGCCGGAGCGGTAGCGGTCGTCGAAATCGCCGAAATTGTCGCCGATGTTGAGCAGGACGCGATAGTCCTTGGTCACCACGGCGCGGCGGGTGCCTTTGGCGCTGGCCCACTCCGGCTTCTCATTCTGCATCAGGAAGGTGTCGACGTTGCCGCCCATCGGGAAGCCGAACTTGGCCATGTTCTCGCGCGTGTCCTTCTCGGTCTCAGCGCCGCGGTTGGTGACGTAGAAGACTTTCACGCCCTTGGAATCGGCATACTTGGTAAACTCGACCGCGCCCGGGATCGCCGTCGAGATCTGGGCGGCGCAGAACTGGTTCCATGTCTTGGTGCTGAAGCTCTGATTGTTCTGGAGCATCCAGACCTGATAGCGCGAGTTGTCGAGCAGGGTCTCGTCGATGTCGAGAATGACGGCGGGCGGCAGGGCCTGGTAGTCGCCCTTCTGCTCGACCGGCGCCGCCGTCCACTTCTTGTCGGCCAGCGCCTCGTCCAGCCGGATACGCGCCAGGGCGAAGACCGTGAGGGCATTGCCCCTGAATTCCATCGAACGCTGCGTCCACAGCGTCGCCAGCAGCATGTCGTTCGGCTGCGGAGCCTGCTGGGCCTGCCCGGCGCCCGACGACAGAAGGGCGGTAATGATGGCGCCGAGCGCCAGGGTGGTCCGTGCGATCATGGCTCGATCTCCTTCAACAGCCTTCGTTTGGTCGCCTCATCGGCAAAAGACGCCTCGACCGCCGTCCGGGCGATCCGCCTCAACGCCGCCTCGCCAAGACCCGCCTTGTCATACTCGTTGCCGAGCGTCGTGTGGAAGAACGGCGGATCGTCGGAATTGAGCGTGACCCGGACGCCGCTGTCGATCAAGCGATGCAGCGGATGGGCACCGCGATCGGGATACAGCCCCAGTGCAATGTTGCTGCCGGGGCAGACCTCGAGGACGGTGCCGCGACGTGCCAGCTCGGCCGTGAGCGCAGGGTCGTCGGCCGACCGCACGCCGTGGCCGATGCGGGTCACCGGCAGGGCCTTGATCGATGCCCAGACGCTTTCCGGGCCGAGCACCTCGCCGGCATGGACGGTGCAGCCGTAGCCGTGGTCGCGCGCCAGGCGGTAGGCCGGCGCGAACTCGGCCGCCTCGAACTTCGCTTCGTCACCACCCATGCCGAACCCCACGACATAGGGGTGCGGCTCAATGACCATGCCCTCAGCCATCGCGAGCGCCCGGTCCGGCCCGAGATGGCGGATGCAGATGATGATGATCCGGCCCGTGATGCCGAATTCGCGCTCGGCGCGGTCGATGCCCTCGGCCAGCGCCTCGAGCCAGGACGCATAGGAGATGCCCAGCGCCGCCGGCCGCTCGGGCGAGCAAAACATTTCCACGTAGACCGCGCCCTCGGCCGCCACCCCGGCGAGGTAGGAGTAGATCACATCGCCGAAATCCCGCGGCGTGCGCAGCACGGTGCAGACGCGATCGTAGGCGGCAAGAAAGCTCAAAAAGTCATTCCAGACATAGTGGCCGTCGGCGCCGAACAGGCCTGATGGCAGCGCGAGGCCGTTGCGGGCCGCCAGCTCGCGGGCGAGCGAGGGCGCAATCGAGCCTTCGAGATGGCAGTGCAGTTCGACCTTGGGAATCACGCAAAACCTCGTAGCGGCAACCCCGGCCTTTGCAGCCAGTTGTCAGCCGGATAGTCGGCCCGGCCATCGATCAAATGCAAGGCATAGGCATGACGGGCCCGGGACGAACGATTGGGCGCGCTGGCATGCGGCAGCAGACCGTGGAGGACGACCAGCGTGCCGCGCCGCGCCTCAAGCGCCACCGGCGCGACATCGGGCCACGGCGAGGCATCCGAACGCCGGGTAATCATCCGGCCGTCCTCGCGCAGGAACCGCTCGCGCAACGGTCCGCGATGGGCCCCCGGCAATTCCACCAGACAGCCATTGTGCCGGTCGGCATCGTCGAGGGCGATCCAGAAGCCGGTCACGGTCGAAGGCTGCGTGTGCAGATAGGCGGCATCCTGGTGCCAGCCGACCTCGGCGCCGATCCGCGGCTGCTTGAAAAGATACATGGACTGAAGCAGCAGCGGTCGGGCGAGGCCGAGGGCGTGCGCCAGCGCGGCCAACCGCGGCTGGCGCGAGAAACGATCGAAGACGGGATCGAGGTCGTGCAGCGCATGGCCGATCTTGTTCAGGGCCAGCGGCACCGGCTGATCGGTCGCCGCCTCCTCGAAGAAGAAGCGGATCGCCCCACCCGATTCCTGGAAATAGTGGTCGCGGGCATGGCCCTGGTCGCGAGCCGAAAAGACGGTACGCACCGGGCCGGGATCGAAGGCGGCCACCAGCGCCGCCGCGCGGGCCTGCAAGGCATCGCAGTCTTGCGCAGAAACATACCCCTCGAGGATGAGGAAGCCGTCGCGGGCGTAGGCGGCCAGGTCAGGCGTCATCGCGCGATGCGATCCATGACGATGGGCATGTCCGCCGGTGCCGCGTCGCCGATGTGGATGGCCCGGCGCACGAGAGCGATCGCTTCATCGGCAGCGGCGTCGGTCGCGGCGTGGACGATGCAAAGCGGATTGCCGGCCCGGACCGCAGCGCCGACGTCGATCATCTCGGTAAGGCCCACCGACGTGTCGATGGCATCGTCGGCGTGCGTGCGACCGCCGCCCAGAGCCACCACGGCGATGCCGATCTGGCGGGCGTTCATGCCCACGATGTGGCCGGAGCGTTCGGCATTGCAAGGCCGGATCACCGGCGCACCCGGCAGGTAGCGGCCGGAATGCTCGACGAAGTCCGCCGGCCCACCCAGGGCCGCCACCATGCGCCCGAAGACCTCCGCCGCCCGGCCATCGGCCAGCGCCGCCTCGGCGCGCGCGCGGCCGGCCGCCACGGTGGGGCTGAGGCCGCCAAGAGCCAGCATCTCGCCGGCGAGCGCCATCGTCACCTCATGCAGGCGTGGCTCGCGTGTGCCCGCACCGATCAGGTAGGCCACGGTTTCCATGACCTCGAGCGCGTTGCCGACGTCACGGCCCAACACCCGGTCCATGTCGGTGATCAGGGCGATGGTGGGAAGGCCTGCCTGGTTGGCCACCGCCACGAGGCTTTGCGCCAGGTCGCGCGCCATCAGCTCGGTGTCGCAGAACGCGCCGGACCCGCACTTGACGTCCATCACCAGCCCGTCGAGGCCCTCAGCGACTTTCTTGGACAGGATCGAGCTCACCAGAAGCGGGATCGACTCGACGCTGCCGGTGACATCGCGCACGGCATAAAGCCGCCGGTCGGCCGGCGCCAGATCGTCGGTCTGGCCGATCACGGCGCAGCCGACCTCGCGGACGACGCGACGAAAGGTTTCGATATCGGGCTGGGTCTCGTAACCCGAGATCGATGACAGCTTGTCGAGCGTGCCGCCGGTGTGACCGAGCCCGCGACCGGAGATCATGGGCACGAAGCCGCCACACGCCGCCACGATTGGCGCCAGCATCAGGCTCACCTTGTCGCCGACGCCGCCGCTCGAGTGCTTGTCGATTACCGGGCCGGGCAAGGCAAGATCGCGCCAGTCGAGGGTAATGCCCGAACCCGCCAGGCCGAGCGTGAGGGCCACGCGTTCCGGCACGGTCATGCCGCGGAAGAACACCGACATGGCGAAGGAAGCCACCTGACCCTCGCTCAGGCTGCCGTCGTGGATGCCCTGCACGATGAAGGCGATCTCCGCGGCCGAGAGTTCGTGGCCGTCGCGTTTCCGGCGGATGATCTCCTGCGGCAGCATGATGCCTAAGCGTATTGCTCGAGGAAGAGCCGCAGGAGTCGACGCATCCTGTCTTCCGATTCGCGCGCCACGGCAAGCGTCTGGTCATGACCGAGCTTGTCGCCACTGAGGCCCGCCGCATAGTTGGTCATCAGCGAGAGCGCCGCGACCCGAAGGCCGGCCCGGCGCGCAAGGATCGTCTCGGGCACCGTCGACATGCCCACGGCATCGGCCCCGAGCGTGCGCGCAGCCCTAATCTCGGCCGGCGTCTCGAAGCTCGGGCCGCTGAACCAGATGTAGACCCCGTCGTGGCAGAGAATGTTGGCGCTCTTTGCCACCGCCAGCATCTGCGCGACCAGCTTGGGGTCGTAGGCGTCGACCATGTCCACGAACCGGCCGTCGCCACTCTCGCCAAACAGCGGATTGACCCCGGTGAAGTTGATGTGATCGGTGATTGCCATTGCCGAGCCCGGCGGCATGTCGAGCCGCAGGCTGCCCGCGGCATTGGTCTGCAGCAGCGTCTCGCAGCCGAGGCCGGCCAGAGTATCGATGGCCCCCTTCATCTCGTCGGCGCGGCCGCGTTCGTAGTAGTGCGCACGACCCTGCAGCACGGCGACCGCTGTCGGGCCGACGTGGCCCAGCACCAGCTTGCCGGCATGGCTGCCGACGGTGGTCCGCGGAAAGCCCGGCAGCTCGCCATAGGGAATGACGGCCGCCGTCTCCACGTCGGCCACGAAGCCACCGATTCCCGAGCCCAGCACCACGGCCACCTTCGGCCGGAAGCCCGGGGCCGCGCGGGCGATCACGTCGTTCATGACTTGCCGATATGGTGCGGGCCGAAGGACAACGGCAGGAGCTGGCCCAGGGTCACGGTGCGGTGCAGGCCGTCGGGACCGCAGAGGTGGACCGGCAGGTCGTCCGAGGCGAACTCGCGCAGCTTCTGGCGGCAGCCGCCGCAGGGCATGATGACCTCGGGACCGGGGCCGATGACGACGCATTCCAGGATGCGCTTGTGGCCGGCCGCCACCATCGCGGCGATCGCCGAGGCTTCGGCACAGAGCCCTTGCGGATAGGCGGCGTTCTCGACGTTGCAGCCGCCATGGATCGAGCCGCCCTCGGCCCGCAGCGCGGCGCCGACATGGAACTTCGAATAGGGCGCGTGGGCGTGCAGCATCATGCGGCGCGCCAGATGGAGCAGGTCGTCCATCTCAGTGCTCTTTCTCATAGGGCACGCCGGCCGCCTTGGGGGCGACGGCGCGGCCGATGAAGCCAGCCAGCAGGAACATGGTGAGAAGATACGGCATGGCCTGGATCAGTTGCACCGGAACTTCACCCAGCCCGGGCACCCGCACGCCCTGCAGGCGGATAGCCATGGCGTCGAGCAGGCCGAAGATCAGGCAGGCCCCGAGGGCCGGCAGCGGCCGCCACTTGCCGAAGATGATGGCGGCCAGAGCGATGAAGCCCTGCCCCGCCGTCATGTCGCGACTGAACCCGGCGTTCTGGCCGATCGACAGATAGGCGCCGGCGAGACCGGCCAGCAGCCCGCAGAGCAGCACCGCGCGATAGCGCAGCCACGCCACCGAGAGGCCGGCGGCATCGACAGCGAGCGGCATCTCGCCCACGGCGCGCAGGCGGAGGCCAAAGCGCGTGCGGGCGATTATCCACCAGGTGAGCGGCACCGACAGCAGTGCAGCGTAGACCAGGATGTTGTCCCCCGCCCCCGGCAGGAAGAGCGGCGCCAGCCGCTGGTCGCCGACCAGCGGCGGCGTCTGGCCGCCCCGTGCGAACCAGGCCGCGCCGAGCACGACGGTGAGGCCGGCTGCCAGGATGTTGATGGCGACGCCGCTCACCACCTGGTTGCCGCGATAGGTGATGCAGGCGAGACCATGCAGCAGCGCCAGCGCCTCGGCAGCGATGATGGCCGCGGCCACGCCCGCCCATGCCGAGCCGGTAACCGACGCGGTTGCCGCGGCAAAGAAGGCCGCCATCAGCATCTTGCCTTCCAGGCCGACATCGACGATGCCGCCCTTCTCCGAGAACAGCCCGCCCATGGCGCAGAGCACCAACGGTGTCGCCACCCGGAGCGTCGACGCCAGCATCAGGAAAACGAAGGAGAAGGCCTCGTCCATCACGAGGCCCGGCGTGCGAACAGGATCTGCAGCCAGGGCCGCGGCAGATGCGCCAGCGCGCCGGAGAACAGGATGATGAGGCCCTGGATCACCACCACCATCTCGCGCGTGATGGTCGGGATCTCGAAGGCGAGCTCGGCACCGCCCTGCTGCAGCGCCCCGAACAGCAGCGCGGCCAGCGCGATGCCAAGTGGGTGGTTGCGCCCCATCAGCGCGACTGCGATGCCGGCAAAGCCATAGCCAGCGGGAAAATCGAGCACGATGCGGTGGTGGACACCCATCAATTCGTTGACGCCGACGAAGCCCGCCAGCGCGCCCGAGAGGCACATGGCGAGCATGGTCATGCGCCTTAGGCTGGTGCCGGCATAGACCGCCGCCTCGGGGTTGTGGCCCATGGTGCGCAGCGCATAGCCCCACGGCGTGTGCCACAGGAACACCCAGACGGCGACACAGCAGGCGAGTGCCAGCAGGATCGACAGGTTGAGGGCCGAGGGCGCCACGGTGATGCCGATGGCCTGCAGGGCATCGTGCATCGCCGGGATCCGGCCCGAAGGCGCGAAGGTGCGGCTCTGCGGCGTCATCGAGCCCGGTGCGATCAGCACGTTCACCATCAGATAGACCATCAACGCCGAGGCCACGAAGTTGAACATGATGGTGGTGATGACGATATGACTGCCGCGCCAGGCCTGCAGCCAGGCCGGCACGGCGGCCCACGCCGCGCCGAACAACGCCGCCGCAGCGATGGCGATCGGGATCATGAGCCATGCCGGTAGCCAGCGGTCGAGCGCCAGCACGGCAAGCCCGCAGCCCAGGCCGCCGATGTAGGCCTGGCCCTCGCCGCCGATATTGAACAGGCCGGCGTGGAAGGCCACCGCCACTGCGAGCCCGGTGAAGGTAAAGTTGGTGGCGTAGTAGAGTGTGTAGCCGATCGACTCGGAGGAGCCGAGCGCGCCCACGACCAGGAGCCGGAGCGCGTGGAAGGGATCGACACCGATGATCGCCACGATCAGGCCGACGACGATGAAGGCGAGCGCGATGTTGACCAGCGGCAGCAGCGCGACCTCCGCCCATACCGGCAGGGCGCCGGACAAGGAACGGCGCGGCGGCCTCATGCTGCGTCGGCGCCGGCCATCATCAGGCCCAGCGTGCGTTCGTCGGCGCGTCCCGGTTCGACCTCGCCCACGATGCGGCCGGCGAACATCACCAGGATGCGGTCGGCGAGCGACAGGATCTCGTCCAGTTCCACCGACACGACCAGCACCGCGCAGCCTGCGTCGCGCGCCTTCACCAGTTCGCGATGGATGAATTCGATGGCGCCGATATCGACGCCGCGCGTCGGCTGGCCGACCAGCAGCACCTTGGGCTTGCGGGCGATCTCGCGTGCCAGGACCAGCTTCTGCTGGTTGCCACCGGAGAAATTCGACGATCGCAGGGCGGGTGACCGCGGGCGCACGTCGAAGCTCTCCATCAGCCGGGCGCAATGGGCGCCGACGGCCGGCCCGTCGAGCAGATAATGGCGAGTGAACGGCGGGCCGTCCTGGTAGCCAAGGATCGACGTCTCAGAGGCCTCGAACGCCGCGACCATGCCCTGGCGCAATCGGTCCTCCGGCACGTGGGCGAGCCCGAGCGCGCGCATTTGTGCGGGATTGCCGGGGTGGTGGGCGTCGAGGACGTGACCGCAGACGGTGAGTTGGCCGCCGCTCGGCGGACGGATTCCCGCCAGCACCTGCAACAGCTCGCTCTGTCCATTGCCGGTGACGCCGGCGATGCCCACGATCTCGCCGGCGCGCAGCTCGAGCTCGACATCGTCGAGCAGCCGCACGCCGCGATCGTCGACCAGCGAGAGATGCTCGGCCCTGAGCAGAACCTCGCCCCACCGAGTTGGCGCCTTGTCGAGGTCGAGATGGACCTTGCGGCCGACCATCAGTTCGGCCAGCTCCTCGGAATTGGTATCCGCCGTGCGGCGCTCGACCACCACCAGGCCCTGGCGCATGACGTAGACGCGGTCGGTGGCCGCCATGATCTCGCGCAGCTTGTGGGTGATCAGCACGACGCTGACACCGCGTTCCTTCAGGGTCTGCAGGATGCGGAACAGGCGGTCGGTTTCCTGCGGCGTCAGCACCGCACTAGGTTCGTCCAGGATCAGGATGCGGGCGCCGCGGAACAGCACTTTCAGGATCTCGACCCGCTGCTGCTCGCCGACCGAGAGATCGGCAATGCGCGCGTCGGGATCGACCGACAGCCCGTAGTCGCGCGCCAGACGCGCCAGTTCGGCCCGTGCCGCCGCGAGGCCACCGGCCAGCAGCA
This sequence comes from Rhodospirillales bacterium, assembly GCA_016191685.1. Lineage (GTDB taxonomy): Bacteria > Pseudomonadota > Alphaproteobacteria > Reyranellales > Reyranellaceae > Reyranella. Next base: position 21,795 of record JACPVT010000333.1, read on the forward strand.
CGCCTCCCTCAGCACCCAGCACCATGTTCTCGAGCACGGTGAAGGTGTCGATCAGCATGAAATGCTGGTGGACCATGCCGATGCCGTGGGCGATGGCATCGCGCGGGCTCGCCATCTCGACCAACCGGCCATCGACCCATATCTCGCCGGCATCGGCGCGGTAGAGCCCGTATAGGATGCTCATCAGGGTCGATTTTCCGGCGCCGTTCTCGCCGACGATGCCGGTGATCGTTCCCGCCTCGATCCGAAGCGACACGCCGCGCACGGCGTGAACGCTTCCGAACGACTTCTCGATCCCGCGAAGCTCGATTGCCGCCGCTGCCGGCGTCAGGGCTTGCACGAATTGTTGCTCATGTAGTCGTGGACGACGATCTTGCCCGACACGATGTCGGCCTTGGCGGCCTCGACCTTGGCCTTCATGGCGGGCGTGACGAGCTTCTCGTTGTCCTTGTCGAGCGCCCAATCGACGCCGCCTTCCTTGAGGCCGAGCACCTGGACGCCACCCTTCCATTGCCCAGTCTGCGCCGCCTTGAAGCTGTTGTAGGTGGCGAGGTCGACCCGCTTCAGCATCGAGGTCAGCATCGTGCCGGGATGAAGGTGGTTCTGGTTGGAATCGACGCCGATGCCGAGATTGCCGCGATCCTTGGCGGCCTGCAGGATTCCGATGCCGGTGGAGCCGGCGGCGGCATAGACGACATCGACGCCGCGGTCGAACTGGCCCTTGGCGAGTTCGGCGCCGCGGCCGGGATCGTTCCAGGCGGCGGGCGTCGTGCCGGTCATGTTGGAGATCAGCTCGGCATTGGGATTGGCGTATTTGATGCCCTGCTCAAAGCCGCACTGGAAGCGGCGGACCAGCGGGATGTCCATGCCGCCCACGAAACCGATCTTGCCGCTCTTGGAGGCGAGTGCCGCCAGCACGCCGACCAGGAACGAGCCCTCCTGCTCCTTGAACACCACCGATTGCACGTTGGGCAGCTTGACCACGCTGTCGATGATGGTGAAGCGGACGTTGGGGAACTCCTTGGCGACCTTCTCCAACGCAACCGCCTGCGAGAAGCCGACGGCGACGATGGGATCCTGGCCGCGCTGGGCGAACCGCCGGAGCGCTTGCTCGAACTGCGTCTCGTTATTGGGTTCGAATTCGGCGACGGCGATGTTGGTTTCCTTCTTGAATTTTTCGGCACCCGCACTCACGCCTTCGTTGAAGGATTTGTCGAATTTCCCGCCCGTGCTGTAGACGACGGCGGGCTTGATGGTGGTCTGCGCCATGACCGGCGCCAGCACGCTCATGGCAATCAAGGCGACTGCCGATCCCAACCAGCGATTCATGGCGGCTCCCTTGCCTTTTTGGATTCCTGGCCCAAGTGTGGACCGGCTGGGTTCTGCGGTCTAGGCGGGTATCGCGGCACGGGCCTTGCTAACGCCCTGCCGGGGAGGGAAACCATGGCCGACTACGACCTCGTCATCCGCAGCACGACCATCGCCACGGCTGCAGACGTCGTGAAAGGCGATATCGGCGTCTCCGGCGGCCGTGTGGTGGCGCTGGGCGAGCGGCTCGACAAGGGCCGGCGGGAGATCGACGCCGCGGGCCTGATCGCCGTGCCCGGGGGCATCGACGCCCACGTCCATTTCGACCAGGACACGGCCGACGGCTCGGTCTTCTGCGACGACTTCGAGAGCGGCAGCCGGGCAGCGGCGGCCGGCGGCACCACGACCATCATCCCCTTTGCCTACCAGAACAAAGGGCAACCGCTGCGCGATGCGGTGAACAAGTATCACCGGCGCGCCGAGGGCAAGTCGCTGATCGACTATGCCTTCCACGTCATCCTGTCCGACGCCAGCGACAAGATCATGGGCCAGGACTTCACCGCCCTGGTCGCCGACGGCTACACCTCGTTCAAGGTCTACATGACCTACGACGACGTGAAGCTCACCGACCGCGAGATGCTCGACGCCCTGGCGGCGGCGCGCCGCGAGCAGGCGATGCTGATGATTCACGCCGAGAATTCCGACTGCATCGCCTGGCTGACCGAGCGCCTGGAACTGAAGGGCATGACGGCGGCCAAGTTCCACGCCACCTCACGGCCCTTCGTGGTCGAGCGCGAGGCCACGCATCGCGCCATCTCGCTGGCCGAGCTGCTGGACGTGCCGATGCTGCTGGTCCATGTCTCGGCCAAGGAGGCGATGCACGAGATACAGCGCGCCCAGGCGCGCGGCCTCCGCGTCTATGGCGAGACCTGCCCGCAGTACCTGTTCCTCAGCGAAGAGGATTTCGAGAAGCCGGGCGACGAAGGCGCCAAGTGCGTCTGCTCGCCGCCACCGCGCGGCACCGACAACCAGGAGCATATCTGGACCGGCCTCGCCGCCGGCACTTTCCAGATCCTGTCGTCCGACCATGCCGCCTTCAAATTCGACGACGTGCGCGGCAAGAAGCTGCCCGGCGCCGACAAGAGCTTCCGCAAGATCCCCAACGGCGTGCCGGGCGTAGAAACGCGCCTGCCGCTCTTGTTTTCGGAAGGCGTCAACAAGGGCCGCCTCACCCTGCAGCAGTTCGTGGCGCTCTCCTCCACCAACCCCGCCAAAATCTACGGCCTGCATCCACGCAAAGGCACGATCGCGGTCGGCGCCGACGCCGATATCGTGCTGTGGGATCCCACGCGCAAGGTGAGCCTCACCAACTCGATCCTCCACCACAATTGCGACTACACGCCCTACGAGGGCCGCGAGCTCACGGGCTATCCCGTGATGACCCTGTCGCGCGGCGAGGTGGTGATGGACGAGGGCCGGATGAGCGGCAGCGCCGGCCGCGGCCTCTTCCAGAAATGCGACCGACCCGAAGCCGCACGCCCGCGCGGCCGGCCGCTGATCGATCCCTCGATCTTCACCTGATAGCGGGCCTCGCCCTACTTGCCTTTCGGCGTGGCGGCGACGCCCGGCGCATGATTGAGGATCGAGCGCGTGAGGCCGCCATCGACCACCAGTGCCTGGCCGGTGATATAGCTCGCCTCGGGGCCGAGCAGGAACGCGATGGCGTCGGCGATGTCGCCCGGCTTGGCGACGCGGCCGAGCGGCACCAGCCTGGCGCGGCCGCGGGCCAGCTTGGGTTGGCGGTAGATCGCGTCGGTCATCGAAGTGTGGACGAAGCCCGGGCACACCGAATTGGCGCGGATTCCGTCGGCCGCCCATTCCATCGCCATCATCTCGGTCAGCATGATCAGCGCGGCCTTGGCCGGGCTGTAGGCACCGGTCGGGAGCTGCGGCATGATGCCGGCCATCGAGGCCAGCATCACGATGGCCCCCTTCGATTTCCGGAGATGGGGATGGGCCGCCTTGGCGAGCAGCCAGTTGGCCCTGAGGTTGATGTCGAAGATGCGATCCCAGGTCGCCACATCGAGGTCGACCAGCTTGGCGGGTGCCGCGATGCCGGCGTTGCCGACGATGCCACTGATGCCGCCCATGGCCTTTGCGGCGATCGCAATCACCCGGGCCGGCTCGTTGGGCTTGGCCATGTCGGCCCGAAGCGTGCGCACTTTGCAGCCCGAGGTGCGCAGGTTGGCGGCCAGCGCCTCGAGTTCGTCGAGATAGGCCACATCGCAGAGCGTCAGCGCCTCGGCGCCGTCGGCCGCGAGTTTCAGCGCCGTCGCACGGCCGATTCCCCGGCTCGCCCCCGTGATCACGACCCGCATGGCATCCCACCGGCTTTCAGGCC
>JACPVT010000028.1 GCA_016191685.1 Rhodospirillales bacterium
CGATCCGCACCATGGAGCGCAATGTGGCAGGCGAGGCGCTGGCCAAGCTGCCTGAACTGCCGGAAATGCAGGAAATCCACGGACCGCAGCACGTGGGCAAGCTTTCGGGCAAGACCCTCGAGGACTGGCGGCCGGAGGACAAGACGTTCTGGGAGGAGAAGGGCCGGCGGATCGCGCGGCGCAACCTCGCGATCTCGATCCCGTCGCTGCTGCTCTCGTTCGCCGTCTGGATGGTGTGGTCGGTCGTCGTGGCCAAGCTGCCGTCGATCGGCTTCCGCTACACGACCGACCAGCTCTTCTGGCTGGCGGCTCTGCCGGGTGTCTCCGGTGCGACGCTGCGGATCTTCTACTCCTTCACCGTACCCATCTTCGGCGGCCGGCTGTGGACGACGCTGGCGACCTGGTCGCTGATGATCCCGGCGGTCGGCGTCGGCTACGCAGTGCAAAATCCGGCGACTCCCTACTGGATCTTCCTTGTCCTGGCGCTGCTCTGCGGCTTCGGCGGCGGTAACTTCGCCTCGTCGATGTCCAACATCTCGTTCTTCTTCCCCAAGGCGGAGAAGGGCAACGCGCTCGCACTCAACGCCGGGCTCGGCAACCTGGGTGTCAGTGTCGTGCAGTTCGTCGTCCCGGTCATCATCACCACCGGCGTCTTCGGCTGGCTGGGCGGCGATCCCCAGGTCGTCAAGGACGCCAGCGGTACGACCAGGCTCTGGCTGCAGAACGCCGGCTTCATCTGGGCGCCGTTCATCGCCGCCTCGGCTTTCGCCGCCTGGTTCGGCATGAACGACATCGCTTCGGCCAAGGCCTCGTTTGCCGAACAGTCGGTGATCTTTCGGCGCCGGCACAACTGGGTCATGTGCTGGCTCTACACCGGCACCTTCGGCTCCTTCATCGGCTACTCGGCGGGCTTCCCGCTGCTCGCCAAGACTCAGTTCCCCGAGATCAACGCGCTCCAGTACGCGTTCCTGGGACCGCTGGTCGGCGCGCTGTCGCGCTCGCTCACGGGATGGGTGGCAGACCGCTGGGGTGGTGGCCGCGTCACCTTCTGGGTGTTCGTCGTCATGGCTCTGGGTGCGCTCGGTGTCGTGCACTTCCTGGGCGAGAAGAACTTCACCGGCTTCTTCGCCATGTTCCTGCTGCTGTTCTTCGCCAGCGGCGTGGGCAATGCGTCGACCTTCCAGATGATCCCCGCGATCATGCGCAAGGACATGGACCGGCTGATGCCCGGTGCGTCGGCCGATACCCGTCGCATGCAGTCCGACAAGGAGTCGGCTGCGATCATCGGCTTCACCTCGGCGATCGCCGCCTATGGTGCGTTCTTCATTCCCAAGAGCTTCGGGTCTTCGATCGCGATGACCGGTGGGGCGTCGTTCGCGCTCTACGGTTTCCTGGTCTTCTACCTCACCTGCATCTTCACCACCTGGTTCTTCTACACACGCCGGGGCGGCTTGCTCTTCGACATCGAGCGCGGTCGCGCCGCGATGTCTGCGCCGTCGGTCAGTCCTGCTCGCTGAAGGATATCCATCATGTCGCATTTCCTCGATCGCCTGACGTTCTTCAAGAAGGTCCGGGAACCCTTCGCCGACGGTCACGGCATCACCACCGAAGAGAGCCGCGGTTGGGAGGACGCCTATCGCAAGCGTTGGCAGCACGACAAGATCGTGCGCTCGACGCACGGCGCCAACTGCACGGGTTCGTGCTCGTGGAAGATCTACGTCAAGGGCGGGATCGTCACGTGGGAGACGCAGCAAACCGACTACCCGCGCACGCGCCCCGAGCTGCCGAACCATGAGCCGCGCGGCTGTTCGCGCGGCGCCAGCTACAGCTGGTACCTCTATTCGGGCAATCGCGTAAAATATCCGCTGGCCCGTTCGCGCCTGCTCAGGCTGTGGCGCGAGGCGCGCGCCACCCTGACGCCGGTCGCGGCCTGGGCGTCGATCGTCGAAAACCCGGAGAAGCGTAAGGCCTACACCAGCAAGCGCGGGCATGGCGGCTTCGTCCGCGTCGGCTGGGACGAGGCGACCGAGATCGTGGCCGCCGCCAATGCCTATACCGCCAAGGCCTACGGACCGGACCGCATCTTCGGCTTCTCGCCGATCCCCGCCATGTCGATGGTCTCCTACGCCGCGGGCTCGCGCTACCTGTCGCTGATCGGCGGCGTCTGCATGTCGTTCTACGACTGGTACTGCGACCTGCCGCCGGCCTCGCCGCAGACCTGGGGTGAGCAGACCGACGTGCCCGAATCGGCCGACTGGTACAATGCCGGTTTCATCATCCTTTGGGGCTCGAATGTGCCGCAGACGCGCACGCCCGACGCCCATTTCTACACCGAAGCCCGCTATCGCGGCATGAAGAGCGCGGTGATCTGTCCTGACTACTCGGAGGCGTCGAAGTTCGGCGACATCTGGCTGTCGGTGAAGCAGGGCACCGACTCAGCACTGGCCATGGCGATGGGCCACGTGATCCTGAAAGAGTATCACGTCGACCGGCAGGCCAAGTATTTCCGCGACTACATCCGCCAATACACCGACATGCCGATGCTGGTGAGGCTCGCCAAGCGCGATGGCATGTACGTCCCCGATCGCTTCGTGCGCGCTTCCGATTTCGACGCGTCATTGGGCGAGCCCAACAATCCGGAATGGAAGACCGTCGCCTTCGACGAGACTTCGGGCAACGTCGTGGCGCCGCGTGGCTCTATCGGCTTCCGCTGGGGCGAGAGCGGCAAGTGGAACCTCGAGAGCAAGGAATCTTCGGGCAAGGACGTCGCCCTGCGGCTGTCGCTCGCCGATATCCGGGACGAGGTCGTCGAGGTGGGCTTCCCCTATTTCGGCAACATCAAGCACGAGCATTTCGCCTCGACCGATCACGAGGGCGTACTCAAGCGGCGGGTGCCGGTGAAGTCGCTGAAGCTCGCCGACGGCGAGACCTTCGTCGCCTCGGTCCACGACCTTTTCGTCGCCAACTATGGCGTCGATGCCGGGTTGGGCGGACCCAATGTCGCCAAGTCGCTCGACGACGATGTGCCCTACACGCCGGCCTGGGCCGAGAAGATCACCGGCGTCTCCAGGGACAAGATCATCCAGGTGGCGCGCGAATTCGCGACCAACGCCGAGAAGACCAACGGCCGCTCGATGATCATCATCGGCGCGGCGATGAACCACTGGTACCACGCCGACATGAACTATCGCGGCGTGATCAACATGCTGGCGATGTGCGGTTGCGTCGGCCAGTCGGGCGGCGGCTGGGCGCACTATGTCGGTCAGGAAAAGCTCCGGCCACAGGCCGGCTGGGCGCCGCTCGCCTTCGCCCTCGATTGGGGCCGCCCGCCGCGGCAGCAGAACTCGACGTCGGCATTCTATGCCCATAGCGACCAGTGGCGCTACGAGACCATGAATGTCGGCGACATCATCTCGCCGACCGCGCCCCCGGGTGCGTGGGACGGTGCGATCATCGACTACAACATCCGGGCCGAGCGCATGGGCTGGCTGCCGTCCGCGCCCCAGCTCGAAACCAATCCGCTGCAGGTGGCGCGCGATGCCGCCGCCGCCGGCATAGAGGCCAAGGACTACGTCGTACAGAAGCTCAAGAGCGGCGAGCTGAAGCTGTCCTGCGAGGATCCCGACGGCCCGAAGAACTGGCCGCGCAACATGTTCGTGTGGCGCTCCAATCTGCTCGGCTCCTCGGGCAAGGGCCACGAATACTTCCTGAAGCACCTGCTCGGCACGACGCATGGTGTCATGGGCAAGGATCTCGGGCAGGAGGGCAAGGCGAAGCCGGCGGAGGCCGTGTGGCACGAGGAGGCCCCGCAGGGAAAGCTCGACCTGCTGGTCACGCTCGATTTCCGCATGTCCACGACCTGCGTCTACTCCGACATCGTCCTGCCGACCGCCACCTGGTACGAGAAGAACGATCTCAACACCTCCGACATGCACCCCTTCATCCATCCGCTGACGGCCGCGGTGGATCCGGTCTGGGAGGCGCGCAGCGACTGGGATATCTACAAGTCGATCGCCAAGGCGTTCTCGCGGGTGGCGCCCGAGGTCCTGGGTGTCGAGAAGGATGTCGTGCTGACTCCGATCATGCACGACAGCCCGGGCGAGATCGCTCAGCCGTTCGGCGTCAAGGATTGGAGGCGCGGCGAGGTCGAGCCGATCCCCGGCAAGACCATGCCGGCCATTACCGTCGTCGAACGCGACTATCCCAACGTCTACATGCGCTTCACCTCGCTCGGGCCGCTGATGGATAAGATCGGCAACGGCATCAAGGGCATCGCCTGGCCGACCGGGCACGAGGTCGAGCTCCTGAAGCAGCTGAACGGCGTCGTCACCGCCGAGGGCGCGTCCAAGGGCTTGGTGCGGATCGAAAGCGACATCGACGCCGCCGAAACTCTCTTGATGCTGGCGCCGGAGACCAACGGTGAGGTGGCCGTGCGGTCGTGGGCGGCGCTGTCCAAGATGACCGGTCGCGACCACACGCATCTCGCGCTGCCCAAGGAAGACGAGAAGATCCGCTTCCGCGATGTCGTGGCCCAGCCGCGCAAGATCATCTCGGCGCCGACCTGGTCGGGGCTGGAAAGCGACAAGGTCTGCTACAACGCGGGCTACACCAACGTCCACGAACTGATCCCGTGGCGCACGCTGACCGGACGTCAGCAGCTCTACCAGGATCATCTCTGGATGCTGGCGTTCGGCGAGGGCCTCTGCGTCTACCGGCCGCCGCTCGATCTCCGCGCCATCAAGCCGGTGATTGACAGCCAGCCGAATGGCGAGAAGCAGATCGTGCTGAACTTCATCACGCCGCATCAGAAGTGGGGCATCCACTCCACTTACACCGACAACCTGATGATGCTGACGCTGTCCCGCGGCGGGCCGATCGTGTGGCTGAGCGAGACCGACGCGGCCAAGGTTGGCATCGTCGATAACGACTGGATCGAGGCCTACAACGTCAATGGCGCGCTGGTCGCGCGCGCCGTCGTCTCCCAGCGCATGAAGGAAGGAACGCTCTTCATGTATCACGCGCAGGAGAAGATCGTGAACGTGCCGGGCTCCGAGATGACCGGCAACCGTGGCGGCATCCACAACTCCGTCACGCGCATCGTCATGAAGCCGACGCACATGATCGGCGGCTACGCCCAGCAGGCCTACGGTTTCAATTACCACGGCACCATCGGCACCAACCGTGACGAGTTCGTGGTGCTGCGCAAGCTCGGCAAGGTTGACTGGCTCGAACGCCCGCACAAGGACGCCGTTCCCGTTCTCAGCGCCGCCGAGTGAAGGGGAGAAACATCATGAAAATCCGCGCTCAAATCGGGATGGTGCTGAACCTCGACAAGTGCATCGGCTGCCACACCTGTTCCGTCACCTGCAAGAACGTGTGGACCAACCGCGAAGGCATGGAATACGCCTGGTTCAACAACGTCGAGACCAAGCCCGGCATCGGCTACCCGAAGGACTGGGAGAACCAGACGCGCTGGAAGGGCGGCTGGACGCGCAAGCGCAACGGCCGGATCCAGCCCATGATCGGATCCAAGTGGCGCATCCTCGCCAACATCTTCGCCAATCCTGATCTGCCGGAGATCGACGACTACTACGAGCCCTTCATCTTCGCCAATCCTGATCTGCCGGAGATCGACGACTACTACGAGCCCTTCACCTTCGACTACGAGCATCTGCAGAAGGCGCCCGAACTGGAAGCCTTCCCGACCGCGCGGCCGCGCTCGCTGATCACCGGCAAGCGCATGGAGAAGATCGAGTGGGGCCCCAACTGGGAGGAGATCCTGGGCGGCGAGTTCGCCAAGCGTTCCGTCGATAGCAATTTCGAGGGCGTGCAGAAGGAGATGTACGGCCAGTTCGAGAACACCTTCATGATGTACCTGCCGCGGCTGTGCGAGCATTGCCTCAACCCGGCTTGCGTCGCGGCCTGTCCGTCGGGCGCCATTTACAAGCGCGAGGAGGACGGCATCGTCCTCATTGACCAGGACAAGTGCCGCGGCTGGCGCATGTGCGTGTCCGGCTGCCCCTACAAGAAGATCTATTTCAACTGGTCCTCGGGCAAGTCGGAGAAGTGCACCTTCTGCTACCCGCGCATCGAGGCAGGCCAGCCGACGGTCTGCTCCGAGACCTGCGTCGGCCGCATCCGCTATCTCGGCGTCATGCTTTACGACGCCGACCGCATCGAGCAGGCCGCCAGCGTCGCCGACGACAAGAAGCTCTACGACGCGCAGATGGGCATCTTCCTCGATCCCAACGACGAGAAGGTGATCGCCCAGGCGCGCCGCGACGGTGTTCCCGATGCCTGGTTGGAGGCCGCGCGCCGGTCGCCGGTGTGGAAGATGGCGATGGAATGGAAGGTCGCCTTCCCGCTGCATCCCGAGTACCGCACCCTGCCGATGGTCTGGTACGTGCCGCCGCTGTCGCCGATCCAGGCGGCGGCCGAGGCCGGCAAGATGGGCATCGACGGCGGAATGCCCGACGTCCGCTCGCTGCGTATTCCGCTGCGCTATCTCGCCAACCTGCTGACGGCGGGCGACGAGGGGCCGGTGGCGCGCGGCCTGGAGCGCATGCTCGCCATGCGCGCCTACATGCGCGCCAAGACGGTTAGCGGCGTGATCGACGGCGCGGTCACGGCGCGCGTCGGGATGAGCCCGCAGCAGATCGAGGACATGTACCAGATCATGGCGATCGCCAATTACGAGGACCGCTTCGTGATCCCGACGGCGCATCGCGAAACCGCCGAGGATGCCTACCAGCTGCGCGGTGCCTGTGGCTTCAGCTTCGGCAACGGCTGCTCGTCCGGCGACAGCGGCGGCAATCTCTTCTCCGGCGGCAAGTTGAAGGCCAAGAACCCAATGGAGGTCGTGTGATGAAGACGCTCAGGGCCCTCGCCACTCTACTTTCCTACCCGACCGCAGACCTCATCGCGGCGGCGGGCGAAATCCGCCAAGTGATCGATGGCGACACTGTCCTGCCGGCGGCCCAACGCGCCGAGCTGCATCGCCTGATCGACGACCTCGCCGGCGGCGATCTCTACGACCTGCAGGAGCGCTACGGCCTGCTGTTCGACCGCACGCGAGCCCTGTCGCTGCACCTCTTCGAGCATGTCCATGGCGAAAGCCGCGACCGCGGCCAGGCCATGGTCGACCTGCTCAAGCTCTACGAGGAAAATGGCTACACGCCGACGGCGACCGAACTGCCGGACTTCCTGCCGATGTTCCTGGAATATGCGTCCACGCGTCCGCCCCGGGCGGCGGTCGAACTCATCGGCCAGCCGGCGAACGTGATCGCGGCCCTGAAGGAGCGCCTGGTGAAGCGGAGTTCGCCCTACGCCGCCGTGATGTCGGCGCTGCTCGCGATCTCGAAGGCCAGGCTCGATGACAAGGCTCTCGCAGTCCTGCGCGCCGAACCCGATCCCGAACCCGACGACCTCGAGGCGCTCGACGCGGCGTGGGAGGAGGAAGAGGTGACCTTCGGCCCCGGCTCCGCCGCCGCCAAAGGCGCGTGCGGCGTCGAGGGGCTTTCGACCCGGTTGCGCGCCGCCATGCGGCCGGCCGAGGGCTTCGCACCGCCGCTCGCGCGCGGAAGATCGACCGGGCGCCACGCCACCTCGCCGTCCAGCCCGGGAGTCCGGTCATGAGGGACTACATCTTCCACCTGCTGTTCGTCTGGTATCCCTACATCTGCCTGACGATCTTCCTGCTCGGCAGTTTGGTCCGCTTCGACCGCGAGCAATACACCTGGCGTGCCAGCTCCAGCCAGCTCCTGCGCAGGCGTCAGCTTCGCTGGGGCTCCAATCTGTTCCATGTCGGCATCCTGTTCCTGCTGCTGGGACACACGGTCGGCCTGCTGACACCCACCTGGCTCTATACCCTCGTCATCACCGTCGAGCAGAAGCAACTGATTGCCGTCGCCGCCGGCGGCATCGCGGGCATCGTCTGCTTCGTCGGTCTCACGCTGCTGCTGCACCGTCGCCTGTTCGACGTCCGCATCCGCGCCAACAGCTCGGTGATGGACATCGCGATCCTGGCCATCCTCTGGCTGCAGCTCTGCCTCGGCCTCGCCACGCTGCCGTTCTCCTTCGCCCATTCCGACGGTTCGGTGATACTGATCCTGTCGCATTGGGCGCAGGGCATCGTGATCCTGCATCCGGTCGATGCGAAGACCCTGCAGGGACTCGCCTGGCCCTACCTCACGCACCTCGTACTGGGCATGACCCTGTTCCTGGTCTTCCCGTTCAGCCGCCTGGTGCACATCTGGTCGGCACCGGTCTGGTACCTCGGCCGACGCGGCTACCAGGTCGTGCGTCGCCGCCGGCCATCGCCGGCCTTCCGTCAGCCGGCGGAGTGAGCGCCATGAGCACCATTCAGTCCGCCGCCCTGCCGCGCCCGGCCCGCCGCCGCTTTACGCGCCCGGCGCCGGTCAGCGTCAACGACGTGGTCATTCCGAGTGCCGCGATCGCCCGTGAGACCCAGCATCACCAGGCCGCCGATCCGGACCAGGCCTGGATGCTGGCGGCGCGGGCGCTCGCGATTCGCGAGCTGCTGTCGCAGGAAGTCGAGCGACTCTCGATCGTGGCCGAGCCGCTCGACGACGGCGAAGGCCGCCGCGAGACGCCGCAGGAGGCACGCCTGCGCGCCTTGATCGAGCGCGAGGTCGTCGTGCCGAGCGCCGACGAAGACGCCTGCCGACGTTACTACAACGCCAACAGCCGCCGCTTCCGCTCGCCCGACCTGTTCGAGGCGGCGCACATCCTGTTCATGGCCGCGCCGGATGATCTGGATGCGCGCGACAAGGCGCGCGCGGCAGCAACGGCGCTGATCGCCGATCTGGTGCGGAACCCGGCCGGCTTCGCCGCCGCGGCCGCCCTGCACTCGGCCTGCCCCTCGTCGAAGCAAGGCGGCAATCTCGGCCAGGTCAGCACTGGACAGACCGTTCCCGAGTTCGAGGCGGCGTTGCGCGACATGGTTCCCGGCGCCGTCCATCCGGAGCCCGTCGAAACCCGCTACGGCTTGCACGTCGTACGTCTCGACCGTCGTGTCGACGGCGAGGTTCTACCCTTCAATCTGGTGCGCGATCGCATCGCCGACTACCTCGATGAGGCAGTACGCCGTCGTGCCCAGCAGCAATACGTGTCGGTCCTGGCCGGACGCGCCAAGGTGACCGGTGTCGATCTCGGCGCCGCTCACGGCCCGCTGGTCCAATAGGAGGCGGCGATGGTGCTGGGTCGGGTTCTCGAACGTCTGGGCGACGAGGCCTTCGCCGCCGAGACGCTGATGGCGCTGGAGGATCTCAACCTGATGGTCCAGGTCGAGGCCGCCGGCCGGCCGTTCGGAGAGAACATGGGCGAGTACGCCGCCGGGGCGTCGCGCCGCTTTGCGCAAAGCGCCTCCGACGATGATTGGCTCGCCCTCATGACGGCGCTCGAACGTGCCGACGATGCTGGGACTGCCTGCCTGAAACACATGCTCGAATGGTCGCTGCGCCATGACGCCGAAGGCCCGGGCGAGGGCTGCGGCGGTCACTGCACCTGCCAGGGGAATTGAACGAGGGGAATCGAACGATGTCCGACAGTCTCATCGCGGCGCTGGTCTATGCCGATGGTATCTATCCTGATCGCGCCATTGCCCGGGCCATCGAGCCCTTGCGCGACCGCGGCATTGCCCTCGCCGGTGCGATCCAGATGGAAACCGCCGACCTGCCGGGCCGACATCC
>JACPVT010000334.1 GCA_016191685.1 Rhodospirillales bacterium
CCCGCCGCGGACCGGCGTGGGACTGCGGCTTTCCCGATCCGTCGCCGGCAACCCAGTACACCGCCTCGAGCTTTGCCCAGCCGTTGCGTCGCGTTTATGGCGCCGTGGCATTCGCCGCGCGGGAAACGGTCGTGATGCCGCCGCCCGGCGACGTTCGTCCGGCGCAGTTCTCGGTCGTCCTGGTCGACCACGTATGGCGCGCCCTGTATGCGGCGCCCGGCCGGGCCGTGCTCAGGCTCTCGGAGCGCCTTAATACGCTGCAGTTCCTCTCCATCCGGCGCTACCTCGTGCTGATGTTCGCCGCCCTCGTCATCCTGCTGTCGATCGCGGTGGTAACGATATGACCGGCGACCTGGCAGTGCAGTTTGTGGCGCAGGGCGTCCAGATGTTCATGGTGCTGCTGATCGCACCGCTGGCTGTCGGCGTGGTCCGTCGGGTCAAGGCGCGGCTGATGCGCCGGCAGGGCGCGCCTCTGCTGCAGGGCTATCGCGATCTCGCCAAACTCCTGCGCAAGGAATCGGTGATCGCCGAGAACGCGTCGTGGCTGTTTCGTTCCGCGCCCTCGCTGATCTTTGCCCTCACCTGGGTGGCGGCGGCCCTGGTGCCGAGCTTCGCCTCGGGCCTGATGTTCAACTGGGCAGCCGACGTCGTGGCGCTGGTCGCGCTGCTGGGGGCGGCACGCGCCCTGTTGGCGCTGGCCGGCATGGACGTCGGCACCAGCTTCGGCGGCATAGGATCGTCGCGTGAGATGATGATCGCCACCTTGGCCGAGCCCGCGATGATGCTGATCGTGCTCACGCTCGCTATCGCCGCCGGCACGACGAGGTTGGCGGGCGTCGCCGACTTCTTCATTGCCGAGCCGCTTGCGGTGCGGGTGTCGCTGGCGCTGTCCTTGGTGGCGCTGATCATCGTGGCGCTTGCCGAGAATGCCCGGATCCCGGTCGACAATCCGGTGACTCATCTGGAACTGACCATGGTCCATGAGGCCATGATCCTCGAATACTCCGGCCGGCACCTCGCCCTGATCGAGGCGGCGAGTTACCTCAAGCTGGTACTCTACCTGTCGCTGCTGATCTGCCTGTTCGCGCCCTTCGGCATGGCACCGGCGAACGCTGGTATCGGCGGCTGGACGATCGGGCTGTTGATCTGGAGCGCCAAGCTGCTGGCGGGCGCGGCACTGCTGGGCGTGTGGGAGGTCAGCATCGCCAAGATGCGCGTCTTCCGCCTGCCCGATTTCCTCGGCGTTGCCTTCGTCTTCGGTTTTCTCGCCATCCTGCTGGCGTTCCTCACGCGCGGGGCGCTCGAGTGAACCAGGCCTACGAAATTTCCCATCTGCTGGCCGGCGTCATGCTGGTGACGAGCTTCGCCCTGCTCTACCAGCAGCGCGTTGCCGCGGTGCTCAACACCTTTGCCGCCCAGTCGATCGCCCTGGCGCTTGCCGTCGCCTGGGCGGCGTGGTCGCAGGACCGGCCGGATCTGTTCATCACCGCGCTGATTGCCTTGACGTTGAAGGGCATTGTGATTCCCGTGGCGCTTCGCCGTACGGTGGCACGGCTCGGCATCCATCGCGAGGTCGAGAAGGTCGTGGGCGTCGGCGTCGCGCTGATGGTGGGGCTGGCCCTCACGGGCCTCGCCCAGGCCCTGCTCTTCAGGGTTACGCACGGCACGGCGAGCCACGCGCGCGAGGAACTGGCGCTGGCACTGGCCATCATCCTGATGGGCTTCCTGATGATGATCGTGCGGCGCAATGCAGTGACCCAGATCGTCGGGTTCATGTCGATGGAGAACGGCCTGATCCTTGCCGCGACGGGCGCGCGCGGCATGCCGCTCGTCGTCGAGGTCAGCGTCGCTTTCTCCGTGTTGATTGCGCTGTTCGTTTTCGCGGTCTTCGTGTTTCGCATCCGCGAGCGTTTCGATACCATCGACATCGAGGCGCTCGACCGCATGCGCGGGGACCGGCGATGATCCACGCTTACCAGGTCGTGGTGGCCGCGCCCTATATCGCCGCGCTCGTGCTTCTGGTCATCCCGGGCTACCGGCTGGGCGCGATCGCCAATGTGGCCGCGTCCGGGCTCACCTTCGGTGCTGGCCTGTGGTTGGTGGTGAGCGAACGCAGTGTCGGCGACTACGCCATCGTCGATGAGTTCAACATCGTCTTCATCGGCATCAATACGCTGGTCGGCTTCACGACTGCGTTGTTCAGCGCGTCATATATCGGACACGAGATCGAGACCGGCCGGCTCACGCCGAACCTGCTGCGATTCTACCACGCCATGTTCCAGGCGATGATGGGCTCGATGAACCTCGCCCTCGTCGCCAACAACATCGGGTTGATGTGGGTCGGGCTCGAACTGGCGACACTGATCACGGTGGTGATGGTCGGGCTTTACCGCACGCCGCAGGCGATCGAGGCGGCGTGGAAATACTTCATCCTGGCCAGCGTCGGCATCTCGCTCGCCTTCTTCGGCACCATTCTGATCTACCTGGCGGGTCAGCCGGTGCTGGGCGAGGGCGTGCCGGCGATGACATGGAGCCTCCTGCAGGAGGCCGCCTCGCAGATGGATCCGGCGATCCTGGATCTCGCCTTCATCTTCCTGTTGATTGGCTACGGCACCAAGGTCGGGCTGGCGCCGCTGCATGCCTGGTTGCCGGACGCCCACGCCGAGGGTCCGACGCCGATTTCGGCGGTTCTCTCCGGCCTGCTGTTGAACGTGGCGCTATATGCCCTGCTCCGCTTCAAGATGATCATCGCCGGTCAGCCGGCGGCCCTCGATCCCGGCCCAGTCATGATCTCGATGGGCTTGGTGTCGTTGATCTTCGCCGCCTTCATGCTGTACCAGCGGCGCGACATCAAACGGCTGTTCGCCTATTCGTCGATCGAACACATGGGTCTGATGGTGTTCGCCTTCGGCATGGGCGGGCCTCTCGCCAACTTCGCCGGCCTGCTGCACATGGCGATGCACAGCCTCACCAAGTCCGGCATCTTCTTTGCCGTCGGCCACATCGCCCAGGCCAAGGGTTCCCAGCGCATCGCCGACATCAAGGGGCTGAGCGTCACCCATCCACGGCTTGCCGTGGCCTTTGCCCTTGCGGTGCTGGCCATTTCCGGTCTGCCGCCGTTCGGCGTGTTCACCAGCGAATTCCTGATCCTGACCACGACCTTCGCCCGCGACCCCTGGCTTGCCCTGCTGCCGGCCTTCGGTCTTCTGATCGGCTTTGGCGCCCTGCTGATGCGCCTGCAGGACACGATCTTCGGTGAGCCCGTGGGGCCGGCGCACCGCGTCGACGCCTCCTCCGTACCCATGGTCCTGCACCTACTCCTGGTCTTGATCGCGGGTCTCTACCTGCCACCGGCACTCATCGGCTGGTTCCAGCGCGCCGCCGAGCTGCTGGGATGAGCGCCGTACCGACCCTGTCCGACCTCGTTGCCGGCCGCGATGCCGGTCCCGATGGCTATGCGCGGCTGGACGTTGAGCCGGGCGTCTGGACGGCATTGGCGCAAGGCTGCGCCGCGGGGTCGTACGATCTCAGCGCGCTCTGGGCCGATGCGGGCAAGATGCGGATGGCGCTGAACAGCGTCGGCCTGCGCGCCATCGTCTCCCTCTCAACGGAGGGCGGCGTCTATCCCTCGGTCGCCGCCCATCATGCGCCGGCGATGCGCCTGGAGCGTGCGATGCGCGATCTTTATGGCGTGCGCCCGGTCGGTCTGCCCGATTCACGGCCCTGGCTCGACCATGGTCGCTGGCCGGGCCGCCAAAGCGACGCGCGCTACGAATTCCTGACGGCCGAAGGCGAGGGGCTGCACCAGATCGCCGTAGGCCCGGTCCATGCCGGCATCATAGAGCCAGGCCACTTCCGTTTCACCGCCAACGGCGAGACGGTAGTGCGGCTCGAGGAGCTGCTGGGCTACGTGCACAAGGGCGTCGAAGGCCTGCTCGCCGGCGCCGACATCGCACGCGGCGCCGCGATCGTCGGCCGCATCTCAGGCGACAGCACGGTCGCCTACGCCTGGGCCTATGCCCGCGCGGTCGAGGCGGCGCTGGGCTGGACCGTGCCGCCGCGGGCCGCGTTGCTGCGCGGCATCATGGCGGAACTGGAGCGGCTCTCGCACCACATCAACGATGTCGGTGCGATCTGCAACGACGCCAGCGTGCTGACGATCAATGCCCGCTGCACCCTGCAGCGCGAGGATATGCTGGCCGTCGCCGACGCCTGCTTCGGTCATCGCCTGATGATGGATCGCATCGTGCCGGGCGGCGTGGCGGTCGACCTGTCTGCCGACGGTGCCGGGCGGATTCGCGGCCTTATGGTTCGGCTCGAGGAGACCCGCGCGGAAGTCCTGCGGGTCTACGATTCGATGCCGTCGCTGCAGGATCGCACGGTCACCACCGGGATTGCCTCGCCAGATCTTGTCCGCCAGTACGCCGCCGGTGGCTTCGTCGGCCGGGCGGCCGGGCGCTCCTTCGATGTCCGCAAGAATTTTCCCTACGCGCCCTATGATGAGCTGCCCTTCGATCTCAAGACGCGAACCACGAGCGATGTCGATGGGCGTCTGCTGGTGCGCATGGACGAGATCGTCGAAAGCCTCAAGATCGTGGGCCTGATGCTCGACCGGCTGGCGCCCGGCGACATCAGGAGCGACGGTCCAACACCCATGGCGAGTGAAGGCGCTGCCCTGGTCGAGGCCTTCCGCGGCGACGTGTTCATGAGCGTGAGGATTGCGGCGGACGGGCGGCTCGCCCGCGTGCATGCGCGCGACGCCAGCTGGTTTCAGTGGCCGCTGCTGGAGGCCGCCGTCGAGGGCAACATCGTTGCCGACTTCCCGCTCTGCAACAAGTCATTCAACTGCTCCTATTCGGGCCACGATCTGTGAGGGCCCCGATGAGATTGCTGCTATGAGATCGTTCCTCCTCGATGCACTGCTCAAGGGAAAGGCGACGGTCGCCCCGCCTGCGCCGGGCACGGCGGCGCTCGAGGAAGTGGCGCGCATGCTGGGCGAGCGCGTCCGCCAGCGTCTGGGCCGTTCGCTGTCGATCCGCGAGATCGATGCGGGCTCGTGCAACGGCTGCGAACTCGAGATCAACGCGCTCAACAACCCGGTCTACGACATCGAGCGATTCGGCCTCAAATTCGTTGCCTCGCCGCGCCATGCCGACGTCCTGCTGGTCACCGGGCCCGTCACCTGGAACATGCGCGAAGCCCTGCTGCGCACCTACCATGCCGCGCCCGAGCCCAAGTGGGTGGTGGCGCTGGGCGTCTGCGCGGCCAATTGCGGCGTCTTCGCGGGCTCCCCGGCCGTGGTCGGCCCGCTGGCCGACATCCTGCCGGTCGACCTGCACGTGCCCGGCTGCCCGCCCGCACCGATCGAGATCGTGAAGGGCCTGCTGGCCTTGATCGAGGCGCGGGCGCCGGGCTCCTGATCGGGGCGGCATCGTCGCTCCCCCCTTCACGACGCAGGCCCGGCTGCTCATGATGCGGCATGGCTGACATCGTTGCGATCTCCGACTCCGCGCTCAGCGCCCGGATATCCGCCAAAGGCGCGGAGCTCGTACGTCTGCAGGATCGCGACGGATTGGACCTGCTATGGGACGGCGATCCCGCCTTCTGGACCGGTCGGTCGCCGCTCCTGTTCCCCATCGTCGGCGAGGCAAAGGGCAACCGGATCAGGGTCGCGGGCGCGTCGTACGAGATCGGGCGCCACGGCTTTGCCCGCACCTCGACGTTCGTCCTTGTGTCCCAGCGGCCTGCGAGCTGCGTCTGGCGTCTCGATGCGAGCGAGGCGACGCGACGGCAATATCCGTTCGAGTTCCGCCTCGACGTCACCTACGCGATCGAAGGTGGCGCACTGCGCATGACGGCGGAGGTCACCAACGGAGGCCAAGGCGCGATGCCCGCTTCGTTCGGCTTCCACCCGGCGCTGCGCTGGCCCTTGCCCTATGGCAAGCCGCGTGCGGCGCATGAGATCGTCTTCGAACACGACCAGCCCGCGCCAATCCGGCGGCCCATCGATGGCCTCCTGAGTTCGGCGCGGTATCCGACGCCCGTGCGCGGCCGCCGTCTGGCGCTGCACGACAGCCTGTTCGAGGACGGCGCCATCGTTTTCGACACGCTGGCCAGCCGCAGCCTCGTCTATGGCGATGCGCTCCGCGTGTCGTTTCCGCGCATGCCTCACCTCGGCATCTGGACGAAGCCCGGGGCGGGCTTCGTCTGCATAGAACCGTGGCAGGGTTATGCCAGCCCCGAGGGCTTCGATGGTGAACTTGCCGAAAAGCCCGGCATGGTCTCGATCGCACCGGGTGCGACCGGGACCTTCGGGATGTCGATTGGCCCGGTCGACTCACCGTAACACGGCGGCGAGCGCCGATGCGCTTCGCCACGCCTGCTTCTGGCAGATGAACAGCACGCAGCCTTCGACCGTCAATGTATCGGCGGCAGTCTGGCGGACGGTCGCACGGTAGGTTTGGCCGTCCTCGGGGTTGTAGATGCGACCCTCCCAGCTGCCGTTCGGCGACCGCGTCAGCCCGGACAGGATGGAAAGCCCCAGCAGCGGCCGCGTGCGCAAGGCGGTGTCGGCGTTCTGGGCGTCGAGACGCGGCCGGCCTTTTTCGTCGACGGCATCCCATAGCCAGCGGATCGTGCCGCAAAGACCCGATGTGTCGGCGCAGGGGGCGAGCTCGACGATCGCGGCGACACCGGGTGTCGCCCAGCGCCCGACGGGACTGCCTTCGGCCCGTGTGGGCTCGGCTGCGACGACCAGTCCGCCGGCCAGCATGAGGGCGGCGATCGTCCGGACGAGGACGCGGCCGGCGATCGCGGGCTGCGTGGTCCTTGCCTCGGGAGCGATGATCGCCTCGAACTTGCGGCGATAGTCGGGATGTTCGGTGCCCATCAGCTTGTCCCACCAGCGGAAGTAAAGGCCGTAGTTGTAGCGGCTGGTTTCGTGATGGAGGTCGTGGTGCGTCGTGGTGTTGTTCCAGCCCAGCCACCGGCCGGGGCCGAAGGCGGCGGAATGCACCTCGGCGCCGGCATGCCCCATGACATTGCGCAGGATCTGCACGATGCCGAAGGCGAGCAGGCCGAGGCCATGCATCGGCACGACGAGGAGGAACAGCGGCACGAAGGCGGCATGCACGATGGCCTCTGGCACGGCGAAGGAATAGGCCGCCCATGGCGTCGGCGTGCGCGACAGATGATGCGTGCGATGGAACAGCGCGAACAGGCGGCGGTGATGCATCGCGCGATGGACCCAGTAGAAATAGGTGTCGTGGGCCACCAGCATCAGGGCCAACGACCCCACGAGGTAGGCAGGCCCGGCCTGGCCAAAACCCTTGTAGATCGTGATCCAGCCCTGGTGGTCGCCGACCGCCACGATCGTGCCCAGCAGCGAGAAGATGAAGGCGGTGCGCAGAGAGGCCAGGAATTCGCGCCGCCTTTGGCCTGTGGCGGGGTCGCGAGCCTGAAGCTTGCGCCGCGCCAGCCCGGCCCTCCAGAAAAGCGCGAGGATCGCAGCCATCAGCGTGGCGCCCACGAGGTAGCGGCCGGTATCCATGGCCCAGACCGTGGGCCAGGCAGACAGGTAGACTTGCATCGATTCGTTCATCGGTCGCCCCTCCAGCAGGCGTGCCCACTGCCTAGGGGCATGCGGCGGCTGGATCGCGCCGAAGGTGAAAATCAGTGGCTACGGGTGAAAATCGGCTCGCCGTTTCCGGAATCGGCGAGGAATCAGGGGCCGTTGCGGCCCGTTGCCGTCCGGCGGAACTCCGTCGGGGTCGCGCCGGTGTCGGCCTTGAAGGCCCGATTGAAGGGCCCCAGCGACTGGAAGCCCGAATCGAGGGCGATGGTGAGGATCGGGACCTCGGCCTGGGCCGGATCGGCCAGGGCCTGTTTGGCGTCGGCCAGTCGGTGCCGGTTCAGGTATTCGTTGAAGTTCCGGTAGCCCAGGCCGCGGTTGATGGCGCGGCGCAGCCGGTATTCCGGCAGGCCGAGCTTGCCGGCCAGCACGCCGATGGTGAGGCCCTCCTGGCGATAGAGCCGGTCGACATTCATCAGCCGCTCCAGCGTGGCGAGCAGCCCCGGATCCGCCGGCTCCTCTTCGGGGGCGGCGGGCGAGGGGACCGGCGCCGCCGGGACCGGGACAGCCAGGATCTGGTCGAGGTCGGCCTGGAGCAGGAGCACGGCGATAATCGCCGCGATTGCGGTCAGGGCTGCGACGTTCAGCACGTGAAGACCGACGGGAACATCATGTGGCGGGACCGTCAGCTCGACGGTGACGGTGACGGCGATGTGCAGGGCAACGGCGATCATGATGAACAGGCGCAGACGGCGGCGGCCTTCGACCAGATCGCTCCCCCAGCCGCGGACGGTCTGCACCAGCGCCAGCAGTGCGAACAGGATCACCGTGACGCGCACGCCGATCGCCACGAGCCAGTGCAACGTATAGGCCGGGCTGAGAATGTGGATCAGCGGCCAGACCGCGAGGCCCAGCCAGACCAGCGCATGCCATGGCTTGGGCTTGAAGCCATCGTCGAACAGGGCGCGCGCGAACAGCCAGAAGACGACGGCGTTGCCGGTGCACAGCATCAGCACCGGCGCGATCCAGAGCGGCGGCGGACCGTGAGGCCCCGGCGACGAGCAGATCACGTAGGAGGCGGCGCCGATGGCCAGGACGGCGCCCAGCCAGGCAGCCGGCCGGCCGCGGCCGCGCCGCAGGGTGGCGACGGCGACGAGCAAAAGCAGCGCGATCGCCGCGCCGCGCAATGCCGTGTCGAGGATGACGAGGGTGCCGGGGCCGTTCATGGTCGGCAGCGTGCTTAGCATTTTGCCGCTGCCACGCCACCTTGGCCGTGCGGTAACGGCTCAGCGCTTCGCGGCCAGGCTCTTGAACAGCGCGTCGCTGCGGTCGTCGGCCGGGAAGAAGCATTCGATGCGCACTTCCTGCAGGGTGATGTCCTGCGGGGTCCCTAAGGTGGCGATGGTGGTGAAAACCGACAGCGCCTTGCCGCCGACCATGTAGTCGATCGTCAGCACCGGCGTCGGCCGCTCCTCGAAGCGCAGTCTGCGGAACGAGGCCGGCACGTCGGGATAGGCCATGATCTCCTCGATGAAGGCGAGCGCCTTGGGTTCGCCGCCGTCGGCCAGGATCTCGGCGTAGGTCGTCGACACCAGATAGCGGGCGACTTCCTCCCAGTTGGCGACCTTGGACCGAAGCGCCTTGGGATCGAGGAGCCAGCGCAGCAGATTGGGCGGCTTGCCCGGCGGCGGGCCTTCGAACAGGAACACCGTAAAGGCGCTCGCCGCCTCGTTGGCCTGCAGCAGGTTCCACAGCCGGTCGATCACCACGGCCGGGTAGGGCTCCTGCTGCTTCAGCATGTGGTCGATCGCCCGGCGCACCGGGGTCAGTTCCGGTGCGCCGAGGCTGCTCTCGCGATAGGCCGGCGCGAAGCCTGCCGCCAGCAGCATGGCGTTGCGCTGGCGCAGCGGCACGTCGAGGGCGGTCGACAGCTGGACCACCATTTCGCGGCTGGGCTTGGCGCGGCCCGATTCGAGGAAGCTGACGTGGCGCTGCGAGACGCCGGACTGGAGCGCCAGTGCAAGCTGGCTGGCGCCGCGGCGACGGCGCCAGGCGCGCAGCATGGGGCCGAACAGGTCGGGCGGAGGGGCGGCGGAAACGGAGGGATTGCTCATCATGGGCTAGAACCTAGCACCGGCCCGCGGCTCCGCCGATTACCTCCGGCGTAATTGAGGGACGGGCGGGCCGATGCGATCTCTGACGCGTCCACAAGCACAAGGAGGACATCATGAACGCTTCAGCCGACCGCCTGCTCCGCCGCACCCTGTGGGGCAACGCCGCCTTCTCCGTCGTTTCCGGCGGGGTCCTGGCGATCTTTGCCGGGCCGTTCGCTAGGGCTGCCACCGATGCCCCGGTGTCGGTCATGGGCCTCGACCTTGCCATCCTGTTCGAGCTTCTGGGCGTGGGCGTCATCGCCTTCGGCGCGCTCTGCGCCTGGATTGCCTCGCGGCCGGAACTGCCGCAGGCCTGGGCGCGGGCGATCTTCGCCGCCGATCTCGCCTGGGTGGCGGGCAGCGTGCTGGTGCTGGCACTGCCGGCCTCGTGGACCACGGCCGGCATCGCGGGCATCGTCGTGCTGGCGGTGATCGTGGCCGATCTCGCCATCCTGGAGTATCTCGGCCTGCGCAAGATCGGCGCCGCCAACTGAGGACGCGAAAATGGACAAGTTTCAGCTCCTGAACGACGTCAAGCTGCCCTTCGCCGAAGTGCTGGGGCTGAAGTTCACGGCCGCGAGCGAGACGCGGGTGGTGGCCGAGATGGTCGTCCGGCCCGAGCTCTGCACGCGGCCCGACATCCTGCACGGTGGCGCGGTCATGGCCTTTGCCGACACGCTGGGCGCCGCCGCCACCGTGCTCAACCTGCCCGAGGGCAAGGGCACGACCACGATCGAGAGCAAGACCAACTTCGTGGGGCCGGCGCCGGTCGGCACCACGGTCGTGGGCGAGACCACGCCGATCCATCGCGGCCGCCGCACCATGGTCTGGACGACGCGCATCACCACCGCCGAGGGCAAGCTGGTGGCGGTGGTGACCCAGACGCAGATGGTGCTGTAGGGGCCGTCAGCTCAGGTCACGATCCCAGCCATCTCGGTCAGTCCCAGCGCGACGGACAGGAGATCCGAGCCGCCGGTCAGCGGGGCGGCCAGACGCGCGGAGGGCGCCGCCCGCCCGATCGCGGCGCGCACGGCCGGCACGCGGCTCGATCCACCGGTGAGAAAAATCGTATCGATGGCGGCCGGCGTGACGCCCGCTGCCGCGATGCACGCGCTCGCCGTCCTGTGCAGCCGATCCATCCTGGCTTCGATGGCCTGGTCGAAATCGACGCGCGTCGCCGCGATCGCAAGGCCCGCCTCGAGAAAGGCGAGCGGCACCTCGGCACGCTCCTCGGCGCTCAGCGCGATCTTGGCATCCTCAACGGCGAACGCCAGGCGATGGCCGAGCCGCTGGCGCACCACGGCCAGAAGACGCTTCACTTTCGCAGGCTCGCCCGCCAGCGCGGCGAGTTCGGCGAGTTCGCGCTCGTTCTTGTAGGTGTAGGCGAAGTTGATCGTCGCCCAGGTGGCAAGCTCGTGATAGGGCGCGTTCGGCATCGGCAGGTTCTTTTCGACCAGTCGAGTGCCGAGACCCAGCAGCGGCATCACCGCCGCGAGGCTGAGCGCGGTATCGAAGTCGGTGCCGCCCACGCGCACGCCGGCGGTCGCCAGCACGTCCTGGCCACGATCGGCGCGCTCGCGCCGCCGCGGGCCGACACGGACGATGGAAAAGTCGCTGGTGCCGCCGCCGATGTCGGCGATCAGCGCCAGCTCTTCGCGCTCGACCGTCCGTTCGTAATGATGGGCGGCCGCGATGGGCTCGTACACGAACGCGACGTCGCGAAAGCCCGCCCGCCGGGCAATGGCCTCGAGCACTTCCTGCGCCCGCGCATCTGCCTTGTCGTCGTCGTCGACGAAGCGCACCGGCCGGCCGTGCACGACGGTTGTGATCTCTTGTCCGGCGAAGGCCTCGGCCTTGTGCTTCAGACGCCTGATGAAGATCTCGACGACTTCCCTGAGCGCCACCTTGCGGCTGCCCAGGCTGGTCTCCTCGTCGATCAGGGGAGAGCCCAGGATCGATTTTAGCGCGCGCATCAGCCGGCCTTCGGTCTGCCCGACATAGGCCGAGATGGCCTCGTTGCCGAACAGCACCCGGCCTTTGGCTTCGTAGTCGAAGAAAACTGCGCTCGGCATCAGCGTGTTGCTTGCTTCGATGGGCGCGAGCGCCGCCGTCCTGTCGCGCGCGACGCCGATCGCCGAGTTCGACGTCCCGAAATCCAATCCGCAGGCAATCATCCCGGTCCCCTTCAGTTGCCAAGGGGATCTCATCTATTGCCATACGCCGGAAGTTGCCAGACTGTTTCTTTTCGCCTATCGTGGCCGCGATAGTGGGATGTCCGAGATTTCGGGCATCCCTTTTTCGTTGGCGCCGCCTCATAGCGACGGCGCATCGATCCCATAGGGACTCGATATTTCAGGCGTGACGGGACTCCCGGCATGGTGCGGCCACCCGAAAGGGACACCATACCGAAGGAGTTCACCATGAAGACCACGCTCACCATCGCCGCCGCGCTCAGCACCGCGCTGCTGCTCGGCGCCGCCGCCCAGGTCCAGGCCCAGGGCAATATCGAGAAGTGCTACGGCGTCTCGAAGGCCGGCAAGAACGACTGCCAGACCGCGACGTCGTCGTGCGCCGGCACGTCCAAGAAGGATGCCGAAGTCAGCGCCTGGCTCAGCGTCCCCAAGGGCACCTGCGAGAAGATCGTCGGCGGCAAGCTGACGAACGCCAAGGGCTGATCGGCCCAACCAACGCAAGCCATCGGACGCCGCGCCCCGGCACTCCAGCCGGCGCACCCCGCCCCCAAGTCACACGTCGGCTCGTCCGTTCCGCGGACGATGCCGGGGCCGGCGGCCGAACCATCCTCGAGGAAATCTCCATGACCACCGCCACCTAGGCTCCCGCGCCTTACGAGTCCCGATTCGTCGCCCGCCTTGCCGCCTTCCGCGACACGGCCCGCCGCTTTCCGCTCGCGCTGCTGGAACTCGGCATGCGTGTGGCCGTCGGCGCCACGTTCTTCAAGTCGGGCATGAACAAGCTCGAAAGCTTCGACACCGCCATCGAGCTGTTCCGCGAGGAATACCGCCTGCCCCTGCTGCCGCCGGAGATCGCGGCCTACATGGGCACCGCGGTGGAACTCTCGGCGCCGGTGCTGCTCGTGTTCGGCCTCCTTGCCCGCCTCGGCGCGGCAGCGCTGCTCACCATGACGCTCACGATCCAGTTCCTGGTCTATCCCGGCAACTGGCCCGAGCACCTGATGTGGGCGTCGATTCTCGCCTATGTCGTGACGCGCGGAGCCGGCAAACTGTCGATCGACCGCATCATCGCGTTCAACCTTTTTGGGCGCGCTTAAGCAAGGGAGTTCCACCATGGCCCGGCCGCGCATCGTCATCGTCGGCGCGGGCTTTGGCGGCCTGAGTGCCGCGCATGCGCTCAGCGGCGCCGATGCCGACGTCACCGTCATCGACCGCCGCAACTACCACCTCTTCCAGCCGCTGCTCTACCAGGTGGCGACGGCCGGCCTGTCGCCGGCGCAGATCGCCTCGCCCATCCGCGCCATCCTGCGCCATGACGCCAACGTGCGCGTGGTGCTGGGCAAGGTGACGGGTGTCGACAAAGCGCGCCGGGTGGTCCGGCTCGACGACCAGGAAGTTCCATACGATCAGCTCGTATTGGCGACCGGCTCGCGCCATGCCTATTTCGGCCATGACGAGTGGGAACGCGTGGCGCCCGGTCTCAAGAAGATCGACGACGCCACCAACATCCGCCGTCGCATCCTCACCGCCTTCGAGCATGCCGAATCCACGGAATCGCCCGAAGCGCGGCGTCGCTTCCTCACCTTCGTGGTGATCGGCGCCGGGCCGACCGGCGTCGAAATGGCGGGCGCCATCGCCGAACTGGCCCACGTGGCCCTGCGGCACGACTTCCGCACCATCGACCCACGCGAGGCGCGCGTCATCCTGGTCGAGGCGGGCTCGAACGTCCTGGCGGCCTTCCCGCCAACCTTGAGCGCGGCGGCACGCTCGGCGCTGGAGCGGCTGCATGTCGAGGTCCGACTTGGCGTGCCAGTCACGAGCTGCGACGAAAGCGGGGTCACGATTGGCGGGGAGCATCTGCCCACCGCGACCATCGTCTGGGCCGCCGGCGTCGCCGCCTCGGCGGCCGGGCATTGGCTGGGCGTCGAGAGAGATCGCATCGGCCGCGTTCCCGTCGGTCCGGATCTCACCGTGCCGGGCCATCCCGAGATCTTCGTCATCGGCGACACCGCAAGCGCTGCCGGCCGGGATGGCAAGCCGCTGCCGGGCCTGGCGCCGGTTGCCAAGCAGCAGGGCGCCTATGTCGCGCGCGTGTTGCGGGCGCGGCTCGCCGCCAAGCCGGCCCCGCCGCCCTTCCGCTATCGCAATTACGGGACCATGGCCACCATCGGCCGGCGATCCGCCGTGGCGGACTTCGGCTGGTTGCGGCTGGACGGCACTCTGGCGTGGCTGATGTGGGGACTGGTCCACATCTCGTTCCTGATCGGCTTCAGGAACCGTCTGGTCGTCATGCTCGAGTGGATGTGGTCCTACATGACCTTCCAGTCCGGCGCGCGGCTCATCACCGGATCGGAGCAGAACTAGGGCGTATTCAGATTAGATGCCATCGCCATCATGCTCCTTTCCCCCGTTAGGGTAGGGCAATCGCATATGGCCCAAATTGCCTTGGCAACTCGCATTCCAAGGGGAAGAGAAAGATCCTTCGCTGCGCTCAGGATGACACTATTGCTGGGTTTTACGCACCGCGCCCATGCAAAGGATGGATGTCATCCTGAGCGCAGCGAAGGATCCTTGATTCATATGCGATTGCCCTACCCG
>JACPVT010000335.1 GCA_016191685.1 Rhodospirillales bacterium
AGGCGATCACCACCGGCTCATGGACGGGCCTGCGCTACTTTCCGCCCGGCACTCGGGCGCAGGGTGAGTTCGTCGGGTTGGGATCGGTCGAGGCATCCTTCTGATTCTTCGGCCGGGACCGTAACGAGGGACGTCAGGCGGGGGTCATAAGGCCCCATGCAACGTGAATTTTTCGGCTGGCGCGTGGTCGCCGGCGCCTTCGTCCTCGCCGTCTTCGGTTGGGGTCTCGGCTTCTACGGGCCGCCAGTCTATCTCCACGCCGTGCGAGAGGCGCGGCATTGGTCGGTCCTGCTGGTGTCGACGGCCGTCACGGTTCACTTCCTGGTCGGCGCCGTCGTCGTGGCCAATCTGCCGGCGCTCTATCGCCGGTTTGGCCTGCCTTCGGTGACCAAGGCTGGCGCCCTGCTGCTGGGCCTGGGGGTCCTGGGATGGGCCGTGGCGCTCGAGCCCTGGCAGCTTCTGACGGCCACGCTGCTGAGCGGCGCGGGATGGGTGGCCATGGGCGCTGCCGCCGTGAACGCCATCATCGCGCCGTGGTTCGTGCAGAAGCGACCGGCGGCACTCTCCATGGCCTACAACGGCGCCAGTATCGGCGGCGTCGTGTTCTCGCCACTGTGGGTCGCGGCGATCGCCTGGCTCGGCTTCCCGATGGCAGCGACGACGATCGGCCTCGCCATGATCGTGGTGGTCTGGCTGCTCGCGGACCGGGTGTTCTCATGCACGCCGGAGAACACCGGCCAGTTGCCGGATGGCGAGCATCCGGGTGCGCCGGCGGTTCCGACGCCGTCGGCCGCGCCCGCCCTGCCAGGCAGTCTGCTATGGCGCGACCTGCGCTTCCTCACCCTGGCGGCCGCAATGGCGTTCGGGTTGTTTGCGCAAATCGGCCTGATCGCCCATCTTTTTTCGCTGCTGGTGCCCGCGCTCGGCGAGCAGGCGGCGGGCATCCTGATGGGCCTGGCGACGGCGAGCGCGATTGCGGGCCGCACGCTGGTCGGTTGGCTGATGCCGCCGGGCAGCGACCGTCGGCTGATCGCCTGCGCCAGCCACATCGTGCAGATCGCCGGATCGGTGGCGCTGATCCTGGCGGCCGGCTCCGACGTCGTTCTGCTGGTCGCGGGCGTCCTGCTGTTCGGCTTCGGCATCGGCAACACCACGTCGCTGCCGCCGCTCATCGCCCAGGTCGAGTTTGCCAAGGCCGACGTGCAGCGGGTGGTGCCTTCGATCGTGGCGATCGGGCAGGGAACCTACGCCTTTGCACCCGCCGCGTTCGGGGCCTTCCGCGCGCTCTCGCCGGCGGAGGCGACATTGGTGTTCGTCGCCGCCGGTGTCGTCCAGGCGCTTGCGATCGTGGCGTTCCTTGGCGGTCGCCGTTGCGGTCGAGCGGTCAGTAGTACCAGCCCGGATACGGGTAGCCGCCCCACGGACCCCAGTCCCAGTCGTTCATCGAGTTGATGTTGGCGGTCATCTGCTGCTCGTCCGCCAGGTTCTTCTGGAAGACGTTCTTCTGATACGCGGCGTAGGCCGCCTGGTTGCCGACATAGAGGCAGACGCAGACTGTCGGGTCGGGATAGACGTAGAAGACCTGGCCGTTCTTGATCTCGCGGGAGAACTTGTGCGGCGGCAGGTTCTTGAAAGAGTTCTGACGCGCCGGCGTGTTGGCCGGCACGAACTTGAAGCCGGCGGCGGCCATCATGTCTTCCTTATTGCCAATGACCTGTTGCGGATTCTGGCAGGCGGCGACGGCAGCGCACAGTCCCAGAATTGCAAGAATTGATCCGACCTTAACCATCGCTTCCTCCTCGTTGAGCAGTCCTAGGCGCCCGTCCATTTCGGCGCCCGCTTCTCCAGGAACGCCACCATGCCTTCACGAAAATCGGCACTACCGTAAGCCAACCGGATCAGATCGTCGATGCTCTCGTCGGCGATCCGGGCCTGGAGGCGGCGCAGCGCCTCTTTGGTCACCTGCAGGGTAAGGGGGGCATGGCCTGCGACGGTGCGGGCCACCTCCTCGGCGCGGGCATGAAGGCTCGCCGCATCGGGCAGGACCTCGCTGACCAGGCCGACGCCGAGGGCCGCCGGCGCGTCCATCAGCTTGGCCAGGAAGATCATTTCCTTCACCCGCTGCGGGCCGATCAGGGCGGCAAGCCGGGCGTAGTTGGACATCGACAGGCAGTTGCCCAGCGTGCGTGAGATGGGAAACCCGAACTGCGCGGAAGCTGAGGCCAGCCTGAGATCGCAGACGGCGGCAATAGCGGCGCCGCCCCCGGTGCAGAATCCGGCGATGGCGGCAATAGTCGGCACGGCGCAACGCTCGATTGCATCCAGAATGCGATCCATCTTGCGCTCGTAGCCGATGCCGTCCTCGCCGCCCTTGAAGGCCTTGAACTGGGCAATGTCGGTGCCGGCGGCGAAGGCCTTGTCGCCCGCACCGGTGACGATGAGCGCCTTCACTTCCCGGGTCTTGGCCACCCTGACGCAGGTCTCGGCCAGTCCCTCATACATCGCGAATGTGAGGGCATTGCGTGCCTGCGGCCGGTTGAAGGTGATCCAGCCGACGTCGCCACGCGTCTCGTAGAGGAGTTCAGCGGTCATTTTCACACAAACAGACTGAATTGAAGGCGGCATCATCATCGTCTATGTCGCGCCACGCCGCAAACAGGCGTAGGCGAGACAGCATGGCATTGGAACGGCTCCTAAAAGGCTTCTCGGACTTCCATCTGGGTTACTACCGCGAGCATCTCGAGCTCTTCGACCGTCTGGCCGCGGAGGGCCAGTCCCCGAAAATCCTGATCGTGGCTTGCGCCGATGCGCGCGTCGATCCAGGCATTCTGACCCAGACCAAGCCCGGCGAACTCTTCACCGTGCGCAATGTGGCAGCGATGGTGCCGCCGGCGCAGTTCCCGCCCGATGCACGCCACCACGGCACATCGGCGGCCATCGAGTTCGCCGTGAGGGGCCTCGGTGTCGAGCACGTGGTCGTGCTGGGACATGCGCTCTGCGGCGGCATCGGCGCGCTGGTCGATGGTCGCGCGAGTGTCTATGCGGACTACGACTACCTCTCGACCTGGACCAGCATTGCCCAGGATACGCGCGACCTTGTCGTGCAGGAGCTGAAGGGCCGTCCACGGGAAGAGATCGCCCGCGCGGTCGAACAGGCCGCGGTGCTGAACAGCGTCAGGAACCTGATGAGCTTCCGCTGGATCGCCGACAAGGTCGCGGCCGGTACGCTCGTCTTGCACGCCTGGTGGTTCAACATGACCAAGGGCCAGCTCTACGCCTTCAATCCCGCAACGGCCGTTTTCGATCCGGTCATAGGCTTCACGGTCGAGCCGACCGTGGGTCGCGGGACGACGCTGTCATCCATCACGCCGGAGCGTTTCGTGGCCGTGATCGCGGGCAAGAAGCCCGATTTCTAGGGCATCCTTGGCTCAGCCCTTTCATGTTCCTCTCCCCCGTGGGGGCAGGGCTATCGCATGTGGCCAAATTTTCCGTCATCTCGGGCGGGGTAATCCCCGCCCTGGAGCGAAGTCGCCCGAAGGGCGGCGCAGTCGAGGGACCTGATCGTGGCGATGGCTAGGGAAGAATTAGGTCCCTCCACTTCGCCTCGCTACGCTCGGCTCCGGTTCGGGCGGGGTAACCCCCGCCCTTGGATGGCGGAGCTTTTTGTGCATATGCGATAGCCCT
>JACPVT010000303.1 GCA_016191685.1 Rhodospirillales bacterium
CCAGGAACACAACACGCGGCTCTTCCTCTTCGGACTGGTCGCGATCGTGCTGCAGATACTGATCATCTACTTCCTGTCGACCGTGATCTCCGCACCGCTCGAGAAGCTTGCGCAGAAAGTGGTCCGCATCCAGGACCTCGAGGGCGAGAACCTGCCGCCGCTGGCCTCGCCGATCCGCGAGGTTGCCGTCCTTTCGCGCGCGATCGACACGCTCGACGCCGCGGTGAAGTCGTTTGCCGCCTTCGTGCCGGTTGGCCTGGTCAAGCAGCTCCTCGAATCGGACCAGAAGCTGGAGTTGGGCGGCCACAGCCGGTTCCTGACGATCTTCTTTTCCGACCTGGAGGCCTTCTCGTCGCTGTCGGAGGAGGTGCCATCGCAGGAGCTGCTGCTGCGGGTTTCGGCCTATCTGGCCATCGTCACCAAGGCGGTCAACGAGGAAGCCGGCACGATCGACAAGTTCATCGGCGACGGCGTAATGGCCTTCTGGGGGGCGCCGGCGCTGCTCGACGACCATGCCGCGCGCGCGTGCTTTGCCGCGCTCCGCATCCGCAAGGGCATGGATGGGCTCAACGCGCGTTGGCAGGAGGAAGGGCTGAAGCCGCTCAACATCCGCATCGGCATCCACTCCGACGCGGTTCTCGTGGGCAACATCGGCTCGAAGGAGCGTATGAGCTACACGGTCATGGGTGACGGCGTGAACGTTGCGGCGCGGCTCGAGGGTATCAACAAGGACTACGGCACCCGCATCACGATCAGCCATTCCGTCTTCAAGGAGGCGGGGGAGCGCCTTTGCGTCCGGCCAATCGATGACGTCGCCGTCAAGGGCCGGCGGGCGAAGATTCCCATCTACGAGCTGATGGGTGCCTACGGGCTCGGGCCCGAATTCGAACCCGACCAGGCAACGGTCCAGCTGTGCCGGCTGACGCGCACTGCTTATGAAGCCCTGGTTGCCGAAAATGTCTCGCTGGCTCTGGAGCGCTACCGGGCGATTCTCGCCGAGTATCCCGGCGATCCCGTGGCCCTCGAAATGGCCAAGCGGCTCGCAGCAGGCGTGGCGACCGACGTCGCGCGGAGAGGTCCAGTTGCCCGACTCTAGGCAGGCCCTGGCTCCCGCCGCTCACGCGGCGCTACGCCCGAGCGAGTACACCGCGGCCCTCATCCAGGTGTTGCGTGCCGATGCCGACCGCATCCGCGACATGAGCGTCCTCGAGATCGGCTCCGGCAGTGGCGTCGTGCTCGCGGCCCTGGGTGCGCTGGGCGCCGCCTCGCTGTGTGGCGTCGATATCGAGGACGAGGCCATCGCCTCGAGTTCGCTGCTGCTCGGCGACCTCGGCCATGGCGGCATCGCCGAACTGCATCGCGGCGACATGTGGCTGCCTGTCGCCGGCCGCCGCTTCGACCTGATCGGCGCCAATCTCCCGCACTTTCCGATGGGCCCCGCCGAAATTGCCGGCCGCCTGCCGACCTGGAGCGCCGGCGGCGCCGATGGCCGACGGTTGCTCGATGTGTTCCTCGCCGGCCTCGCCGAGCATCTCGCGCCGGGCGGCCGCGCCGTCATCACGCACAATGCCTTCGTCGACCTCGGGCGTACCCGCGAGCTGCTCGCCCGGAGCGGTCTCTCGCTCCGGATTGCCCTTACGACATTGGTCTATATCGCGCCCGAGAAGCTGGCGCGGATGACCGCGGATGTCCTGCGTGCCGAGGACGGGCGCACGATCCATCGCTACGGCCCCTACACCTTCGGCGATATGCACATCGTCGAGATCGAGTCGGCCAGGGTCGGAGCGGGAGCCGCGGTGTGACGCGACCGTGGCGGACTCTGCTGCCGGCCCTGATGGGTGCCCTGGCTGCCGCCATCTCGGCGTTTCCCGTCATTGCAGCCGCCGAGACGCCCGATATGGCGCTCGCGAATCTGATCGAGGACTCCCGGGCCGAGGCCTTGGCGCCCGGCGCCTGCGCGCAGCCCAACCTCGACCGGCTGGTCCGTATCTTCTGCGAGAACCGGCTCCGTCCCGGCGTACGCGAATACTATCCGCTGTTCGGCACTCGCGAGGGCGAGACCCGGAGCGGCTATGACATCGACGTGGCGCGGGCCCTGGCCCGGCACCTGGGTGTCGAGCCCGCTTTCGTCCGCGTGAATGCCGCCAGCCGTATCCCGCTGCTCGCCGAGGGTCGCATCGACGTCATCGTCGCGACCATGGGGCACAACACCCAGCGCGACGGCCAGGTCCGCTTCATTCGCCCGCACTACTACCAATCCGAGACGATCGTCGTGGGCCCGCGCGCGCTCGCCGTGAAGGACTGGCCGGACATTGCCGGCCGCACCGTCTGCGTCACCATCGGCAACGGTTCGAACGCCCAGATCGTCTCGCACAATGCCCGCCTTATGCTGTTCGACGAGGCGGGCATGCTGCCCGCCCAGCTCAAGGACGAGACCTGCACGCTCGCGGCCCAGGACGACTCCTTCTTCGACTACTACTTCATCGACCCTGCATTTGCCGCGCAGTTCGACAAGAAGTTCGGTTTCGCCCAGGTGCCCTGGGGCATGGCCGTGGCCCGAGCCGCCAGCAGCGACCGCCTCGCCCGGGCGCTCGACCTGATGAGCCAGATCTTCCATCGCGACGGCGTCTTCCTCGAGATCGCCCGCGCCAATCGTGTGAGCACAGGCTTCCTCGAGCACCAGCAGGCGGTCTGGAAGCGGCCGCAGTGCGATATCGACACCGGCAGCACCAATCCCGCCTGCGTTCTGCCCGCGCTCAATGCCGATCTTCAGCCGACGCCCTTCGTCGGCCGTGTCGTGGCATTCGAGAAATGGTTCGAGGCGCGGACCGGTGTCGAGCTGTCGCTGCCGATGCTGAAGACGGTGCCGGCCTGGTCGTTGTTCAAGGATGGCATCGTGAACTCGCTCATCCTGGTCGCCGGGGCGCTTGCGGCGACACTGCTGTTTGCTCTTCTGCTGGGCGCCGTACAGAGCTCGCGCATGATCCTGCTGCGCTGGCCGGCGCGGGCGATGACCATCACCTTGCAGTCCTCGCCGGTCGTGCTGACGCTCGTCATCGCCGCCGCCGTGGCCCACGCGTTCTTTCCCTATTCTTCGGCGGTGGCGATCGGTGCCGCCA
>JACPVT010000265.1 GCA_016191685.1 Rhodospirillales bacterium
AGGGACGGCCGCAGCTGGTCGGTCGAGAAGCTGAAGGGCCTCGACCTGATGCAGCTCGCCGGCCGGGTCTGCGAGCGTGCCGCCGAGGTGCGGGCGCGTGCCGTGTTCGTCGACGAGGGCGGCATCGGCGCCGGTGTCGTCGATCGCCTCAGGCAACTGGGCGTGCCCGGCGTGCACGGCATCAACTTCGCGTCGAGGCCCGGCGGCTGGACGCCGGAGGGCCAGGCGCCGCTCTACGCCAACAAGCGCGCCGAGATGTGGGGCATGGCCAAGCGCTGGCTGGAGCAGGGCGCCCTGCCCGACGATTCCGAGCTGGCGCAGGATCTCACGGGCGTCGAGTACGGCTACGACGCGCGCAACGCCATCCAGCTCGAACGCAAGGAAGACATGAAGAAGCGCGGGCTGCTGTCACCCGACATCGGTGACGCGCTGGCGCTCACCTTCGCCTGGCCGATGCGGGCGGAGTTCGACGACCGCTGGAACGCCGGCGACGCGAACAGCCTCCGGGGTGCCAGCCCGTGGGGCGACTACGACGTGGTCGCGGCCTGGGACAAGGAATGGGCGGAGATGGACGAGGAGCCCGACAACTACCGTGACGGGAGCTGGCGATGAGCGGACAGATCGACATCGCGCGTGCCCGGACCGCCATGCTTGCACTGCTTGCACAAAACGCAGAGCGGCTGGCCTGATGAGTGGACGCTATGAAGGTTCGTGCGCATGATCACGAACTAGGAACCTGCCGGCTAAGAGCCAATGCAATCGCCTAATTCTCTGACGACATGGGAGGGATCGCCGTCATCGAAACCACATGATCAGAGAACAAAAAGCCGTGGTCGGGTGGGTCTATTCGATTGAAGGGAAGAGACTGAAATGAGCCCAGAAATACGCAGAATGATCTTCGGGGCGTGCATCGTGGCAATCGCCGGGGTCTGGTACTTTTCCATGAAGGAAAAGCCTGCGAGCGGCCCTGGCACCAATTCTGGCGCCGCCACCAGCGGGCCGCCCACGCCCGGTATGAGCAGCCCGGCGGGATCAACAAAGCCGTGAAATGAGCATGCCTCGTTGACAGTCCCGCGATTCGGGCTTGCGTCGGAACTGCCCGCGGCGCTGTTCAGGCGAGGGACGGCAAGTCGCTGTAACGGTTCAACAAACCGCCGCCTTGAGGACGGCCTCGCGAACACCTGGCCGACTTGAATCGGGACACTTCGTGTTCGCAGGAACGGCGGTCTCGCACCCGTTCAGATGATCCTCTGCGTCCGCGCGAACGCCATGTAGAGGTCGTGGGCGCGGGCGGCGATCGGGCCGGGCTGCAGGTCGCGGTCCTCGTAGCGGCTGACCGGCTGGACCTTGCCGGCATTGCCGGTGGTGAAGATCTCGTCGGCCTCGTCGAGTTCGGCGGTCACGACGGTCCGCTCCTCGACGGTGATGCCGGCGGTGCGCAGGAGCTTGATGGTGCGGTTGCGCGTGATGCCGGCCAGGAACGAGCCGTTGGGCACCGGCGTGGCGACGACGCCGTTTCGCGCCAGGAAGACGTTGGAGCTGCAGGTTTCGGCCACGTTGCCCAGCGCATCGAGCACGATGCCGTTGGTGAAGCCGCGCCTGGCCATTTCGGCAGCACCTCTGGAGGAGTTGGGATAGAGGCAGCTTGCCTTGGCGTCGGTCGGCGCGCTCTCGGGCGTCGGCCGGCGAATGCTGCGGCAGAGGCCGAGCGTCAGCGGCGTGCCGGCGCGCATCGGCGATATATAGGTGCAGAGCAGGAACTGGCACGAGTCGGGATCGACCGAGATCGGGCCCGCGCCGCCCTTGCCGGCCCAGAACATCGGCCGGACGTAGAGTTCCGCCTTGGGGCCGAAGCGGCGCACGCTCTCGTGCATCAGCTTCAGGATCTCCTGCGGCGTCTGCTTGGGATTGAGGCCGAGCGAGCGGGCCGAGCGCACGGCGCGTTCGGCATGGAGGTCGAGGTCGGGGCCGCAGCCCTCGAAGGCGCGGCCGCCGTCGAAGACGACGGAGCCCAGCCACATGGCGTGGTCGCGCGGCCCCAGGATCGCGGGGTTGCCCTCGTGCCACGTGCCGTTCCAGTAGGTGAGCGTGTCCATTCTGCCCTCGTCCGTCCGCCGAAGCCGGCGCTTCTAGCAGACGATGAGCGGCGCGGCCATACTTGTCCGGCCCCATCCGGTCCTGTGATTTTGCCGTAGGCCGGCACCTGACCTATCATCGGGGCCAAGAAACGACGGGAAGGAAACAATCGTGCCGCTTCGCGCCAACCGCTTCGGCCTGTCCGTTGCCCTTGCCACACCCTTCGCCGAGGACCGGTCGATCGACCTGCCGCGTCTGGTGGCGCACGGCCGCCAGTCGCTGGCCGACGGCTGCGCGAGCCTCACGGTGTTCGGCACCACGGGCGAGGGCGCTTCGCTGGGATTGAACGAACGCAACCGTGCCCTGGGCGCGTTGGTGGGGGCGGGCGTCGACCCCGCGACACAGCTCGTGGTCGGCATCGCCGCTTCCTCGGTCGAGGAGGCGATCGCCCAGGGTCGCGCCGGCTTGATGGTGGGTTGCCCGAGCTTCCTGCTGGCGCCACCGTTCTATTTCAAGGGTGCGGGCGATGAAGGATTGTTCGATTGGTTCGCCGCGGTGCTGACAGGGCTCGGCCCCAAGGCCGGCAACGTCATTCTCTATCATATCCCGCAGGTGACCTCGGTCGGCCTGTCGATGGACCTGATCGGGCAGCTCAAGAAGGCGTTCCCCAAGCAGGTCACCGGCGTAAAGGATTCGTCGGGCGACTGGGACAACGCCCAGGCGCTCTTGAAGCATCACGGCGAGCTGCACATCCTGATCGGCGACGAGCGCCTGCTCGCCAAGGCCATGAACCTCGGTGCCTCGGGCGCCATCACCGGACTTGCCAACATCGCACCCGACCTGATGAAGCCGCTGATCGAGGGCGTCGAGGAGCCGCGCGTGAATGCCATGGTCGAGGTCGTGCTGCCCTACGCCGTGACCGCCGCGGTAAAAGCCCTGGTCGGCCATCGCCGCAAGGATCCGGTCGCCTGGTCGCGCATGCGGGCGCCGCTGAAGTCGTTGAACGAAACCGACTGCCTGAAACTCTTCGCCGCCATAGACGCCATCCGCGCCCGGCGGGCGGCCTAGGAGATCGTCATGACCGCACCGCTCACCATCCGCCTGCATCCCGGCGACAACGTCATCGTGGCGCGCATGGACATCCTGGCCGGCACCAGGGTCGAGGGCGAGGTCGCGGCGGCCACGCGCGTGCCGCCCGGCCACAAGATCCTGACCCGGGCGGTGAAGAAGGGCGAGGCGCTGCGCAAGTACAACCAGATCATCGGCTTCGCCACCGACGACTTCGGGCCGGGCACGCACATCCACACCCACAACTGCGTCATGGGCGACTTCGAGCGCGACTACGCCTTCTGCGCCGACGCGCATCCGACCGACTACCTCGTGCCAGCCGCGACCTTCCAGGGGTACCGCCGCGCCGATGGTCGCGCCGCCACGCGCAACTATCTCGGTATCGTCACCACGGTGAATTGCTCGGCCGCCACCAGCCGCATGATCGCCCGTCACATCGAGCCGCTGCTCAGCGCATTTCCCAACATCGACGGTGTCGTGCCGCTGACCCACGGTGGCGGCTGCGGCATGGCGGCATCGGGCCTAGAGATGGACGTGCTGCGTCGCACGCTCGCCGGCTACACGCGCCATCCCAACATGGCGGCGGTCGTCGTGCTGGGGCTGGGCTGCGAGACCAACCAGATCTCGGGCCTGATGAACGCGGAGGGCCTCAAGGAAGGGCCCAAGCTGATCCCGATGGCGATCCAGGACGAAGGCGGCGTCAGCAAGACGGTGATGCGTGCGGTTGGATTTCTGAAGGAGCTGCTGCCCGAGGCCAACAACGTCGGGCGCGAGGCGATCCCGGCCAGCGAACTGATCCTGGCGCTGCAGTGCGGCGGCTCGGACGGCTACTCCGGCATCTCGGCCAACCCGGCGCTGGGCGCTGCGGTCGACCTGCTGGTACGCAACGGCGGCTCGGCGGTGCTGTCGGAGACGCCGGAGATCTACGGCGCCGAGCATCTGCTCACCCGCCGCGCCGTCAGCAAGGCAGTGGGCGAGAAGATCGTCGAGCGCATCAAATGGTGGGAGGACCACTGTGCTAAGACCGGCGGCGAGATGAACAACAATCCCTCGCCCG
>JACPVT010000266.1 GCA_016191685.1 Rhodospirillales bacterium
GACGTTGGGTGAATTGATCGAATTGGCGCGCAAGGAGCCGGGCAAGCTTTCCTATGCTTCTGCCGGACCGGGCACGGCGCAGCACCTCAGCATGGAGTTGTTCAAGCTCCGTGCGAAGCTCGATATCGTACACGTGCCTTACAAGGGAAGCGGTCCCGCCATGGCCGACCTGTTGGGTGGTCATGTCATGCTGATGATGGACAGCACGGCGGCGGCGCTCAATCACATCGTCGAGGGACGCATCAAGGCACTGGCCGTGACGACGGCGCGGCCAGCGCCGCCGCCGCTCGACAAGATTCCGACCATCGCCCAGACATTGCCGGGCTTCGATGCCGCCGGCTGGTCCGGCCTTGCCGCACCGGCGCGTACGCCGCTGGAAATCGTTGCCAAGGTGAACAAGGACATCCAGGCCCTGCTCAATGATCCGGCGGTGGTCCGCCAGATCGAGCAGCGCGCCGCAGTGCCCGCGCCGGGCTCACCGCTGCAGTTCGCCGAGTTCATCAAGAAGGAAATCGACACCTGGGGCGACGTCGTGCGGGCGACCGGGACGAAGCCCGGAACATGAAGCTCTACAGCCTCAAGAACGGCGTCAATCCGCGCCGCGTCCGCATATTCCTGGCGGAGAAGCGGATGTCCCTGCCGATCGAGGAATTCGACATGGAGACCCGGGCGCACAAGGACGCGGCGTTTCTGGTCAAGAATCCGCTTGGGACCCTGCCGGTGCTCGAACTGGACGACGGGACGCTGATATCAGAGTCGGTGGCGATCTGCCGTTATTTCGAGGAGATGATCCCCGAGCCGCCTCTATTTGGCCGTTCCTCGCTCGAGCGAGCGCAGGTCGAGATGTGGAACCGGCGCATGGAACTCGAGCTGCTGCTGCCGGCAATCGACGTGTTCGTGCACACTCATCCGTTCTGGGAGGGCAAGCGCGAGCAGGTCGCTGGCTTCGGCGACCTGCGGCGACGCCAGCTCATCGACCGCATGCGCTGGCTGGACGGCGAGTTGGTGGGCCGCGAATTCATCGGCGTCGACCGCTACAACATTGCCGACATCACCGCGCAGGTGGCACTACTGACGGCGCGCGGCGCGCTCAAGCTGTCGATTCCCGAGGATCATCGCAATCTCGCGCGTTGGTGGAGTGCGGTATCGTCTCGGCCCAGCGCGCGGGCGTGAAGCCTCAGAGGCCCACGCCGCGCAGGCCGTAGATCAGACCGATCACCAGCAGGCCGATGAACACGGTCTCGGTGATCAGCAGCAGCACCGGGCCCATGCCGATCCGAGCCAGCGCCAGCAGCGAGGTCTTCATGCCGAGTGCCGCGATGGCGGTAATGATCAGAAAGGACGAGATTTGCGTTACTGCCGCCTGAACGGCGGGCGGCACGACCCCCAGCGAATTGAGGGCGGCGAGCGCCAGGAAACCGAACAGGAAGATGGGCGGCGCCGGACGCGCGTCGCTTACCGGTCCACCGCCCCTCGACACCCACCAGGCAATGCCGGCGATCGCCGGCAACAGGAACGCCACGCGCAGCAGTTTGGTGATGATGGCATCGCTCAGCACCTTGTCGCCCATCGTCTGGCCCGCGCCAGCGACCTGCGCCACGTCGTGGATCGCACCACCCAGGAATACGCCCATCTCGAACAGAGAGTAGCCCAGTGCCTGCTGTAAGGGCGGGTAGAGGACCATCACCACCGTGCTGAGGAAGTTGACGCCCATCACGGTGAAGGCGAGATCACGGTCGGAATTCTCGTGCTTGGGCAGGACGGCTGAAGCCGCCATCGCCGCCGCCGCGCCGCACACGCCGGTGGCGCAGCCGGTCAGCAGGCCGAAATCACGGCTGAGGCCGAAAAAGCGGGCCGCCCAGGCGCCGAAGGCGATCGTGCAGGCAACGGCTGCCATGGCGACCACGACCGGCATCGCGCCGTCGTCGATGAGCTGGCCGAAGGTCAGCCGCGCGCCGAACAGGGCGACGCCGACGCGCAGCAGGGTACGGCCCGCGAACTCGAGGCCGGGCTTCAGGATCGGCCGCGCCGAGAGCGGCTGCAATGCCATGCCGATGACCAGCGTGAGTATGAGAGGTGGCACCCAGACTGCACCGAACCGCAGGAGGCTCCGCGTATCGGCGACGAAGGCCACGGTGGCAATGGCGGCGCACAAGGCGACGCCCGGAGCCGCCCGGCGCAGATTGTCGGGCGCCCACAGGCGGGCGAGGTCGACGGCGACGGTGTTGCTACGCATCGAGGATGGCGACGAGCTGGCCTTCGCCGACCGCTTCACCTTCGCTGACCTTGATTTCCCTGACAGTGCCCGCCTTGGGCGAGAGCACCGGAATTTCCATCTTCATCGATTCGAGGATCATGATCTCGCCGTCGACCTCGACACGGTCGCCGGGATTGGTCTGGATCTTCCACACATTGCCCGCGATCTCGGACTTCACATTGACGACGGCCATGCCCCGATCTTCTCCCCGATGTCCTTCATCGAGCTTTTTCCGATACCGAGAGGGCCAAGGCAAGGGCGGACGCACCGACTCGGCCGCCGAGCCGGTATGCGGCTTCGTTGACCTCGGAAAGCACACCCTGCATGAGGGTCGAGTTGCCGTCACCGATACGGGCCGTCAATGCCCCGACAGTGGCGCCGGCGATTCCCGCCTTGTCGAGGATGGCAAGGCCCGCCACGCCTGCGTGTTCGATGCCGAACCCGGCATCGTTGAACAGGGCCAGTGCCGGGTGGAATGCCGCCGCCGTTTCGCCTGCGGGCACGCCGCCATGACTGCCGCTGGCGATCACCCGTCCGCGGTCGCGGGCATCGCCGAGGGAGATCGAATCGACACACACGATGCGGCCCGACGTCGAGCGCCCTTCGACCAGCGGTTCCGGCTTGCGATGTGGCCACGGGGCAGCCTTCAGCCGCTCGGCCGCTTCGGCGACGCTCTGGCCGGTCACGACACCGCATGCTGCCGCCGGCGCATTGGCCCGGCTGATGACACCGCGGCGCAACATGTCCGCACCATCGCCGATGCGTGCGCTCGCCGTCGCGACGGTGGCCATCGCCATGCCGTGCCGCTCGGCCCAGGCCAACCCGCTCACGCCCGCCTCGTCGAGGCCGATTCCGGCATCGTTATGGATCGCGGCACGGGCGCCAGCCTTGGCGGAGAGATAGGCGGCATAGACGGCGCCATGTGAGCCACCCACCAGTACGGCGCCGTCCGTTTCGGGCGGCAGCTTGGTCACGCTGGGTACGACGACAAGGCCAATGCTCATGGCGACAGCTTATCGGCAAAAGGTCTATATGTCCGCCCATGTCCGATGCGGTGCCGGCTGTCGAAAACAAGGTGAAGGTGCTGGTCCTGCAGCATCCGCAGGAACAGGATCATGCGCTGGGTACGGCGGGCCTGCTGGTGGCGACGCTTGCCCAGGCCCGGCTCGCTATCGGCCTCTCCTGGCGCAATCTCGGCCATGCGCTGGGAGAGCCGGTGGAGGCGCGCGACTGGGGTGTCCTCTATCTTGGCTCGGCCCATGCGGCCGCCCAGGGGCCGCTCGTCGCGCTCGATCGCAAGGGTGAAACCTTGCCCAACCAGAAAGCGGCGCTATCAGGCCTGAAGGGTCTGGTCGTGCTCGACGGCAGCTGGGCCCAGGCCAAGGCATTGTGGTGGCGCAATGCCTGGCTGACCAAGCTCCGCCGCTTCGTGATCGTGCCTGACGGGCCGTCGCTTTACGGCAGCCTGCGCAAGGAGGCGCGGCCCGACGCCGTCTCCACGCTCGAGGCCGCAGCGCTTGCGCTATCGGTCCTGGAGGTGGATCCCGGCGTTCGCGAAAAGGTCCTGGCACCGTTTCGCGAACTGATCGCCAAGGCCCGCGCTGCGGGCGCCCCGGGCGGCAAACGGGATCGTCGGCGGCGGCGTTAACCCCTATAATCGCCGCATGCTGGATCAACCGCAGCTTCCCGTTGCCCAACGCACCAACCCGGAGCGCTCCTTCACCGAGGAGGTGCGGGCGCTGCGTCTGGGGCAGGGTGAAATTTTCCGCGGCGAGGGTATTCTCGCCGTCACCAAGGCGATCCTGCAGGCGGGCGTCGCCTATGTCGGCGGCTATCAAGGCGCGCCAGTGTCGCATCTGGTCGATGTCCTGGTCGAATCGCAGGATCTGCTCGACGAGCTCGGCGTTCATCTCGAAACCTGTACCAACGAATCCTCGGCGGCGGCGCTGCTCGGCGCCTCGATCAACTATCCGATCCGCGGCTGCGTCACCTGGAAATCGATCGTCGGCACCAACGTGGCGGCCGACGCCCTTTCCAATCTTGCTTCGCCCGGCGTGATCGGTGGCGCCCTGATCGTAGTTGGCGAGGATTACGGCGAAGGCGCCTCCGTCATCCAGGAACGCGCCCATGCCTACGCGCTGAAATCATCACTTTGGCTGATGGATCCGCGGCCGTCGCTGCCCACCATCGTGCGGTGCACGGAAATGGCGTTCGAGCTGTCGGAAGCCACCAACACGCCGGTGATGATGGAGCTGCGTATCCGCGCCTGCCATGTCACGGGCGAGTTCGTGGCCAAGGACAACGTGCCGCCGGCCGTCTCGCGTAACCATCGCCTCGCCGATCCGGCCGCCCACAACTACGACCGCATCTCCCATCCGCCGTCGACCTACGCCCACGAGAAGATCAAGGTCGAGGTCCGCCAGCCCGCCGCCGAGCGCTTCATCGTCGAGCACGGGCTGAACGAGTTCCTGCCGGGTGAGCGCTCCGATCTCGGCATCATCGTGCAGGGCGGCATTACGAACGTCCTCGTGCGTGGCCTCGACCGCCTTGAGATCGAGGGCAGGATTCCGACCCTGGTGCTGAACGTCACCC
>JACPVT010000267.1 GCA_016191685.1 Rhodospirillales bacterium
CGAAGGCGTCCTGCCGGCACCGGCCGAACTGCGCAACCGCATGGCGCGGCTCGACATCGAGGCCCAAGGCGGCGCCGGCAGTGCCGTGCTGCTCGACGAGCGCCATCGCCGCCGGCCCGTCGCCATCATGGGCGAGCGCGCCACGGCGGGCGGCCAGCCGCTGCTGCAGGAAGTCTATTTCCTCGAGCGCGCCCTCGATCCCTACGTCAGCCTCAGCATCGGCGATCTCGAAACGGTACTCACGCGAAACACGGCGGTTCTGCTGATCCCCGATGGCGCGGTCCCCTCGGCCAACGACCGCGAGGAAATTGCCAAATGGATCGAGCGTGGCGGCGTGGCCGTGCGTTTCGCCGGCGCCAATCTCGCCGCCGGAGCCGACACTCTGGTGCCGACCCGGCTCAGGCTGGGCGATCGGGCGCTGGGCGGCGTCATGAGCTGGGGCGAACCCAGCGCGCTTGCCGAATTCCCCGCCAACAGCCCCTTCCTCGGCATTCCGATCCCGAAGGACGTGCGCATTTCCCAGCAGGTCCTGGCCGAACCGACGCCCGATCTCGCCGAAAAGACCTGGGCGCGACTGGCCGACGGCACGCCGCTGGTCACCGCCGAGAAGCGCGGCCAGGGCTATCTCGTGCTGATCCACACCACCGCGAACACGGGATGGAGCAACCTCTCGCTGTCCGGCCTGTTCGTGAACATGCTGCAACGGCTGGTGACGCTGTCGCGCGGCGTCGCCGGCGATGGCGTCAACAAGGCGCTGAAGCCGTGGCGTACGCTCGACGGTTTTGGCCGGCTGGGTGCGCCGCCGGCCGGGGCGCAAATTCTGCCGGCCGATGCTGGCGAAACCTTCAAACCCAAGCCCACCACGCCACCCGGCCTCTACGGCGACGAGAACGCCCAGGTAGCCTTCAACGTCGGCGGTCGTG
Organism: Rhodospirillales bacterium; assembly: GCA_016191685.1. Classification (GTDB taxonomy): domain Bacteria; phylum Pseudomonadota; class Alphaproteobacteria; order Reyranellales; family Reyranellaceae; genus Reyranella. Next base: position 924 of record JACPVT010000267.1, read on the forward strand.
TCGGCACGCCGAAGCCGCTGGTCCTGCCCGGCGGTGTTTCGACCGACAAGTTGTCGGAAGGCGGCGAGACCGATCTGTCTCGCTGGTTCCTGCTCGCAGCCTTGATGTTGTTGCTGGCCGATCTCCTGATCTCGCTGTGGTTGCGTGGCCTGCTGCCGCGCGCCCTACGCATCGGTCGCGCGGCACCAGCGGCTCTCGTGCTGCTGGCCATGTTCGCCGGCGCGCCGGACGCCGGCGCCCAGCAATCGCCGCCGCCGCCGCGACCGCAGTTCCAGCCGCAGCCCTCAGCCCCGGCCGGCCCGGCGACGCGCGACCGTCCGGGACCGCCGCCGCTCAGCCTCGAACAGGCCCTCAAGGGCTCGCTCGATATCCGGCTCGCCTACGTCCTGACCGGTGACAAGGAAGTCGACGACATCAGCAAGGCGGGCCTCGAAGGTTTGAGCGAGATCCTGCGCAATAGAACCTCGGTCGAGCCGGCCGACCCGGTCGGGCTCGATCTCGAACGCGACGAGCCCCGCCTCTATCCGTTCATCTATTGGCCAGTCACCTCGACACAGCCCGCCCTGTCGCCGCGCGCCGCGGCGTCACTCGACCGCTACCTGCGCACAGGCGGCATCATCTTCGTCGACACGCGCGACCAGCAGCTCAGCTTCGACCGGCCGGCCGGCGGCAATCCCGACCTCAAGCGCCTTCTGGCCGGCGTCGAGACGCCACCGCTGATCGCCATGCCACCGGATCATGTGCTGACCCGGGCGTTCTACCTCTTGTCCGACATGCCGGGCCGCTGGCAGGGCGGAAAGATCTGGATCGAGGCTGGCGGCGGCCGGGTCAACGACGGCGTCACCACCATCATCATCGGCGCCAACGATTATGCCGGCGCCTGGGCGGTCGACCAGCGCGGGCGCGGCCTGATGCCGGTGACACCGGGCGGCGAGACCCAGCGCGAGATGGCGTTCCGCGTCGGCGTCAATCTCGTGATGCATGCGCTCACTGGCAACTACAAGGACGACCACGTGCACCTGCCTGACATCATGCAGAGGCTGAGGCGATGAACCCGACATCGGCCGTCTCCATCGCCTTCGATCCGCTGCTGCCGTGGCCGGCGCTCGCGGTGCTGGGCGGCGTGGGCCTCGTGCTGGTCTTGCTCGGCCTGCGCGCCGGCGCCCGCGGCACGATCTGGCGGCTGGGTTCGATTGCCGTCATTCTGGCGGCTCTCGCCAATCCCGCCCTGATCGAAGAGCAGAGGAAACCGATCGCCGATGTGGCGCTGGTCGTGGTCGACGACAGCGACTCGATGGCCATCGGCGAGCGCCGAAAGCAAGTCCAGGCGGCGCGTGAGTCGCTTAAGCGCAAGCTCGGCCAACAGGAGGGGCTCGAGATCCGTGAGGTCGTCCTGCCACCCGCCCAGATCCAGCTCGGCAGCGAACGGCCGGGCGGCACGCGCCTCATCGAAACCATGCGCTCGGCGCTTGTGGAAGTGCCGCCGGAACGCCTGGCCGGCGTCGTGCTGCTGACCGACGGTCAGGTCCATGACGTCCCCGCCGGGCTGCCGCCCGAACTCGGCGGCGCCCCATTGCACGGCCTGATCGCCGGCAAGAAGAATGAGCGTGACCGGCTGATCGTGCTCGAGCAGTCACCGCGCTTCGGCGTGGTGGGCCGTGAAGTGACGACCAAGTTCCGGATCGAGGATCCAGCCGGCGGCACCGCGCCGGTGACCCTGTCGGTCGGCGGCGAAGTGATGCGCCGGCTCGACGTGCCGGTCGGGCGCTCGGTCGAACTGCCGATCGTCGTCGGCAATCCCGGCGCCAACGTGGTCGAGCTGGAGGTCGGTGCCGGCTCGAGCGAACTCACGCTCGACAACAACCGCGCGCTGTTCACCATCAACGGCGTGCGCGACCGGCTGCGCGTTTTGCTGGTGTCGGGTGAGCCCTACCAGGGCGAGCGGGCGTGGCGGAACCTGCTGAAGAGCGACCCTGCGGTCGATCTCATTCACTTCACCATCTTGCGCACACCTCAGAAGGACGATTTCACGCCGGTGCGCGAACTGTCGTTGATCGTCTTCCCGATGCGCGAGTTGTTCGAGCAGAAGCTCAAGGAATTCGACCTCATCATTTTCGACCGCTACGAGTCGGGGAACCTGATCACCCGCGATTACTTCCGCAACATCGCGGAATACGTGAAGAGCGGCGGCGCACTGCTGGTCTCGGTGGGTCCGGTATTCGCCACGCAGCGCTCGCTATACCGCACGCCGCTGGGCGCCATCCTGCCGGCGGCCCCGCTGGGCGACGTGCTCGAGACACCCTTCAAGCCCAGGGTCAGCGAAATCGGTCAGCGCCATCCGGTCACCGCAAACCTGCCGCAGGCCGGCCAGCCCGACAAGGAACCGGATTGGGGCCGCTGGTTCCGCCTCGTCACCGCGCGCACTGAGCGTGGCAACGCCGTTCTGGCGGGTGCCGAGGACAAGCCACTGGTGGTTCTCGACCGTGTCGGCGAGGGCCGCGTGGCGCAGCTCATGTCCGATCATCTGTGGTTATGGAACCGCGGCATCGACGGCGGCGGCCCGCAGCCGGAACTGGTGCGTCGCGTGGCGCACTGGCTGATGAAGGAGCCCGATCTCGAGGAAGAGGCTCTGCGGGCAACAGCCGTCGGCGGTCGCATCGAGGTGACGCGCCGCACACTTGCCACGACGTTTCCGACGGTCACCATGACCTCGCCGGACGGCAGCACCCGCACGCTCAGCCTGCGCCAGACCGCACCCGGCCTCGGCCTCGGCATCGTCGACGTCGACAAGCCCGGCCTCTACCGCTTCGACGACGGCACGCTGCGCACCGTGGCGGCGGTCGGCAGTCCCGACCCGCTGGAATTCTCCGATGTCCGTGCGACCGATGCCAAGCTGAAACGCCTGGTCGAGGCCTCGGGCGGCGGCATGCTGTGGCTGGTCGATCAGCCCGACCCGGACATCCGGACCGTACGGCCGGGCCGCGCCGCCGGCGGTTCGGACTGGATCGGGCTGCGCCGCAACGAGGGCTATACGGTGGCCGGCATCAACCAGCTGCCGCTGCTGCCCGGCATCCTGGTGGCGGTGGCCTTCCTGATGGCGATCGGCAGCGCCTGGTGGCGCGAGGGACGGTAGCGGCCGTTACCAATCCGAAACTTGATCAGGGGCCTTTTGGCGCCATTTTGGGGGCCAAGAGGTAACCCATGATCGAACTCAGACCCTTCGAGAAACTCGGCAAGTCGAACCACGGCTGGCTGAACGCCAATTTCCACTTCAGCTTCGCCGAGTACCGCAATCCCGACCGCGTGCACTGGGGTGCGCTGCGGGTGTGGAACAACGATCGCATCGCGCCGGACTCCGGCTTCCCGCCGCATCCCCATCGCGACATGGAGATCGTGACCTACGTCATCAAAGGCGCGATCACCCACCAGGATCACCTCGGCAACGAGGGCCGCACCGAGGCGGGTCAGATCCAGGTGATGAGCGCAGGCAACGGCATCCAGCATGCCGAGTACAACAAGGAGAGCGACGAGACCGAGCTGTTCCAGATCTGGATCCTGCCCAATAAGCAGGGCGTGCCGGCGCGCTGGGAGACGGTGCAGTTCCCGACCGAGGCGCGCGACGGCAGGCTGGTGCCCCTGGCATCGGGCCGCGGCCATCAAGGTGCAATCCCACTTTACGCTGACGGCTCTCTGTTCGCCGGCACGCTGAAAGCTGGCCAGACGATCCGCCAGAAGCTCGACGGCAAGCCGACCTATCTCGTGCCGGCCAAGGGCAAGATCGAGGTGCGCGGCGGCGACGGCAAGCCGATCACCGCCAAGGCCCGTGATGGCATTGCCGTGGCCGATCAAGACGACATCGAGATCACGGCGATCGAGGATACCGAGATTGTGCTGGTCGAAACCGACAAGCTGAACTGAGACCCCACGCGATTGACGATGTTGGCCGGGCGGGCTTTGATCCCGCCCGGTTTCGTTTTGGGGGAACGCCATGGCCTACAAGGGCTTCGATCTGACGGGCAAGGTGTCGCTGATCACTGGCGGCAACGGCGGCATC
>JACPVT010000268.1 GCA_016191685.1 Rhodospirillales bacterium
AATCCACTGGCCGAGTAGAAATTGGCGAAGAAATCCGAGCCTGGGCAGACGGTCGTCGCCCAGAACCGCAAGGCGCGGCACAACTACTTCATCGAGGAGACCTTCGAGGCCGGCCTGTCGCTGACGGGAACCGAAGTGAAGTCGCTGCGCGGCGGGCGCAGCACGATCGCGGAGTCCTATGTCACGGCGATCGAGGGCGAGGCCTGGCTGGTCAACGCCACCATCCCCGAATACGCCGGCGGCAACCGCAACAATCACGAGCCGCGCCGGCCGCGCAAGCTCCTGCTCCATCGCAGCCAGGTCAACAAGCTGATCGGCGCCATCCAGCGCGAGGGCCGCACCGTGGTGCCGCTACAGGTCTATTTCAACGAAAAGGGCCGGGCCAAACTCGAGATCGCGCTGGCGCTCGGCAAGAAGGCGCACGACAAACGCGCCTCGATCAAGGAACGCGACTGGCAGCGCCAGCGCAGCCGACTGCTCAATCGGACCTGAGACGGGGCCCTCGCTGACATCGGAGTAGACCATGCCCACTGTCCTGATTACCGGCGCGGCACGCGGTCTCGGCCTGGATTTCGTGAAGCAATATGCCGCCAGGGGCTGGCGGGTGCATGCCTGCGCGCGCACGCCCACTGCGCTGGAGGGGATCGAGGGCGACGTCCATGCCCATCCGCTCGAAGTGAGCGACTATGATGCTGTGAACGCCCTTGCCGCGAAGCTGGCGGGTGAACAGATCGATGTTCTGCTCAACAACGCCGGAATCGCCGGCCGCGAAGCGACGGTGCTGGGCTCGATCGACCCGGTGGTGTGGCGCCAGACCTTCGAGGTGAACACGCTGGCGCCGCTGATGATCGCGCAGGCCTTCGTCGAGCATGTCGCGCGCTCCGAGCAACGCAAGATGATCGCCCTCTCCAGTCGCCTCGGCAGCATCGCGCTGGCCGACAGCGGACGCTATGCCTACCGGGCCAGCAAGGCCGCGCTCAACATGAAGTGGAAAGGGCTGTCGATCGATCTGGCGGGCAAGGGCGTGATCTGTGTCGTGCTTCATCCCGGCTGGGTGCAGACCGACATGGGCGGCGCCGCTGCCACGCTCACCATCGAGCAGAGCGTGCCGGCGATGGTCAATCTGATCGACGGGCTGAAGCCTTCGGACAGCGGCCGTTTCCTCAACTACGACGGCACAGAGTTTCCCTGGTAGCGCGGGATGACCATGCTTGTCCGAGGCGCGCCTTGATCGCCCTGAATGCCAGTTCATATTTTCTTTCCGGAAAAGTTGCAGGTTGGACAGGAAAAGGCTAAGAAAAAGCCGACCGTAGCAGACCCCATCGGCCGATCCTTCGCCTATCCGACCCCGCCTGAATGGCCGTTCATATTATCTTTCAAAAAAGAGTTGCAGGTTCAGCAGGAATAGGCTAAGAAAAAGCCTACTCCGGCGGATCCCGTATCCGCCCATCCAGCCCGCCCGGCAACCGCCGCGGCGGGCTTTTTCGTGCCTGCGGAGATAGCAAACATGGGAAGAATCCTCATCCCGGGCCTGCCTGAGGCAGAGCCCGCGGCGGAGCCGTGGCCAGTTGATGAGTACACGGTCCGCATCGACGAGATGTTCGCGCGCCAGCTCGACAACGAGTTTTCGGCAGGGGTGCGCGGCCTGCTGCACGATCCCGAGACCGGGATCGCGGGCCAGAGCGGCGAGGTGGCGCTGCATGCCATCGCCGGGGCGATGCCAGTGCTCAATGAACTGAAGAACCGCACGCTGGCCCAGGCCATTGGCCCCCGTCAGCGCGGCATCCTTGAATCTCTGATCGAGACGCGACTCGACTGGGCGGCGGGCACGCTGGGCCAGCTGGCGCAGCGCGCCACGATGGAAGTGGATGATGCGAGCGTCGCCGATCGCATCGCCAGCCTGAACCAGGACGCGGCGACGTCGTGGCAGGACCCTGCGTACCTGCGCAGGCTCGGCCGCACCGCGGTGGAGGAGCTGCGCTACCAGGGCGAGCGTCGCGGCTGGGATCCGACCGAAACCGACACCAAGGTACGTGGCAGCCTCAGCGACCTCTATGCCGGGGCAGTCGAGACCGCGATCGGCCAGGACGAGCTCGACGGTGCATCGGCTCTCTACGCCCACGCCCGAGAGGTCATCGATCCCGAGCGTCAGGCCGCCATCGACCGCCGCTTCGTTCGGGCCCGCGAGGCCGTCCTCTACCGCGATGTCGATCGTGACATGGCGGGCATCCCGATCGAGCCGGCGGGGCCGCCGGGGGCCGACGTATTCCAGGAACGAGCCGCCGAGCTCACGCCCGAGGATGCAAGCGAAGAGGTGCGCGCCCGCATCGCTGAGGTCGCGACCTTCGCCCAGCGCCGCGCCGAGCGGCGGTGGAACAAGCAGCAGGCCGAGGCCGGCGTCGCCGCCCTCGACTGGATCGGGAAGATCCCTGAGGGGTCGTTTCTGGCAATGCCGCCGGAAATCAGCGATTGGCTGGCACCCGACCAATGGCGCGGGCTGGAAATCCTGGCGATCGAAGGCCGTCTTAAGACCGACGGCGATTTGTTCGAACAGTTCGATCGTCAGATGGTGTATCAGCCCGAGGCGTTCGCCGTCGTCGATCTCGATCGCTATCGCCTCTCGCTCGATGACGAAGATCACGCGCGCTTCGTCGGCGGGCAGAAGGCGATCGTAGAGGGTCGGCTCGAGCCTAGCCATGTGCGCTACGACTGGCTGCGGCGCGGGATCGACCGAACGCTCAAGACCTCGGGCATCGACACCGACGGGCCTGTGGCCGCAAAGGTCCGCGCCGAGGCGCGCAACGAACTCGACAGCTTCGAGGCCATCGAAGGCCGCGCGCCGGTTGGCGCCGACCTCGACGATATCGCCCGCCGTGCCGTCAATGCGATGCCGACACCCCCACCCAGCGACGAAGTGGTAGCCGAAGAATCGACAGACCCTGACCCGAAAGACGCTACAACACCCAGGACGCCGACCGAGCCCGACGTCACGCGGTTCGACGACGGCACCAAACTGGTCGCGCGCAGCGGCGTCGACACCGAGCGCGGCAAGGCCGACGTCACGGAAGCCTACGACGAGCAGGATCGCATCGTCTCGACGGGCGCCGTCTTCGCCGATGGCCATCGCGTAGAAAGCCGGTGGTCCTATCCCGCCGAGGGGCACTGGTCGCAGGTCGACACAGTGCACGATCCCGAGGGCGCAACGCTGGGCGCTGTCACCACGACCTTCGACGGCGAGCGCGTGACGCGCACCGCCGAGCCAACGGATGGGCCACCACAGACCGACATATGGGACAGCGACGGGCCCGTGGCGACGGTGCAGAACGTCGCCGCCCCGCTGCTGGCCATCCCCTTCCTGCTGGACCTCACGGCGGCGGCGATCGGTGCGGTGATCGTCGGCAAGGCGATAGACGACACGATCGCCCGCCAAGGCACGAGCGGCGCTTCCGGCACCAGCGAGATGGCCCGCCCGACCGACAGGAAGCCGGGCAAGGGCCACAACAATCCGCCGGAGCCGGTCGACGACGACAAGCGACCGCCCTCCGGGCCTCCGATGCCGCCATTTCCGCCCGGTCAGAGGCCTAGTTGGCGGCAGAGCGAACTAGACGATGCGGCAGATCGGCAGCCGGACTTTGCTCCGCAAGTCTCGTTCAAGGACGGCAAAGAAGTAAGCTCCTGGACGCCCGATTCGGTGCGCCCTGATGGCGTATCGAAAGACCGGCGTAGCGCCTCGTTCGAGATGAAAAACTATGACATCAATACTAACGCAGACAAATTGGTGAGCAAGGTGGCCGAACAGGTACATGAACGCGTCCGACATCTGCCGCCGGGTATGCAACAGCACATCAGGATCGATGTTCGAGGGCAGAACGTGTCCCCGGAGCAGCGTGATGACGTCACGAGAAGAATCATCGAGAAATCGAACGGATTGCTCAAGGATGAACACATCACATTCATGGAGCCCTAGCGATGAGCAATGTTGCTGCGTTTGGCGGGTCGCTCATAAAGCAGATTGGAACCCGATCGGAGATCGCCGCTTTTTTTGAACTGATCAACCGACACAAGGAGAAGTCGATTGTGGGCGATCTCGCGCTGGTGACGGACCGGCTCTACCGACGCACCGTTGCCAGAGAGGACCTCGACGCCCTCGCGGGCCAGCTCGACGAGTGCCGACGCATATTTCGTGCTGTTCCGGTCGTCCCTGGTTCCTGGGATGAATTCAATCTCGGAGAGAAGAGCGTCGGGCTGGATCGTCGGGCGTCAAACCTGGCCGCTGCATTTCACTCAGTGTTCTCGGCGTTGGACCGAGTGCTAGAGGGTGCTCAGTACGACAAGAGGCACCTCGGATACGATAGGCCCATTCGTCTGCAGGCATTCGAGGGGCCCAAGTCCTACGAGCACCAGTATATGAAATCCGAAGAGTTCGAGAAGCCCGACATCCGGCCCATCTGGCTAGAGTGATCTGGTTTCGTCCCGTTAACTGAAATCGCCACTTTATGGCCCGCCCGGCAGCCGCCGCGGCGGGCTTTTCCGTGCCTGCGGAGACAGCAAACATGGGGGCGACGATCTACCCGACAACGAGAGCCATCGGAAGGGTCTGCGCGGCGAGTACGGCCTAGCCAACGACATCGTCCAGCAGTTCCCCGAGGCCCTGATGTCGAGAGTTTTCGAGCCTGAGAAAAATCGCCAGTTCTACCTCGATTTCCTCCTGCCAATTGCGACGAAGTTCGAGCCGGAAAAACCGGCCCGTTCAACCGAGCAGGCTATATGGCAAGTACGCTAGGTTACTTGATACATGCTCACTTGTTGGGCCTGCGCGATCGAGTGTCGCCAACAGCACGGGCGCTCGTGGCCTGGATGGAGGCACAGCCGGCGCCGCCAGAGGGCAAGGATACGAGTGAATGCTACCGCGTCTATCAGTGGTGGCAGACGTTGGGCCTGTGCAAGTGGTTGATCGACGGCGATCCGGCGGTGGTTGAGTTCACCCGTGCGAGCGAAGCCGACTGGCGGCAGTGGGACCAGTTCGACCGACTCGAGCCCAACGGGACGAAGCTGCTGATGCGGGAGGGGCTAGAACTCGCGCTGCCGCTCAACCTTGCGGCGCGACGCTATGAAGTCGGTCTGCAGTTCTGTCGGGAGGCAGGGCTCACCACCAAGGCCTCGTCAGCGCCGGCCATCGTGCGGGCGGAACTGATGTACGGGCAATGGGCCTGCCGCCACCTCGCGGACGGCGGGAAGCCCGACGCGGATTATGTCGCCAAGGGCGAGGAGATGCTGCGCAAGGTCATGACCGAGCGCTTCATCGCGAACGGCTACCACACCAAGATGGCGATGTGGCTGAAGGCGATCTACCACGATAGCGGTGTCACGCGGACGCCGGAGGAGACGATCCTCAAGGCTTACGACACGATGATCGGCGTCGAGAAGCCGGCGTTCGCAAGGATATGAACGCGCGCAGAGCGGGTGGCGCGGCGGGAAATCCCGACACATGCCTACATTAATCGACACGCAGGTGTCGGAAAATGGCCGGCGAAAAGCCTTGTCGATCAATGTCTTGAATATTCCGACACGATTTTCCCGACACCGGGGTGTCGGCAAAGCCCCAGGCTCAGGGGCACCGGCGCGCGGGCCGGTGGTTCCGCCAATTCCGATTCCCCTGGCGCGTCGGTCCAACTAAAGGAAGAAGCCATGATCCTCTCGGAAGAACAGATCCTGATCCGCGACACCGCCCGCGCCTTTGCGCAGGGGGAGGTGCTGCCCCATGTCCGCGCCTGGGAGGCGGCGGGCGAGATCCCGCGGCCGCTGCTGGCCGAGATGGGGCGCCTGGGGTTCATGGGCATGTGCGTGCCGGCCGAGTGGGGCGGCGCCGGGGCCGACATGATCTCCTACGTGCTGGCGCTGGAGGAGATCGCGGCGGCCGACGGCGGGCTTTCGACGGTGATGAGCGTCAACAACTCGCCGGACTGCGCGGCGCTCTTGGCCTATGGCTCGCCGGAGCAGAAGGAGAAGTGGCTGAAGCCGCTGGCGCGCGGCGAGGTGCTGGGCGCCTTTTGCCTCACCGAGCCGCACGCCGGGTCCGACGCCTCGAACCTCAGGACGCGGGCCGAGCGGCGGGGCAACGGCTGGGTGCTGAACGGGGTGAAACAGTTCATCACCTCGGGACGCAGCGCCGACATGGCGCTGGTCTTCGCCGTGACCGACCCGAATTCTTCCAAACGTGGCATCTCCTGTTTCATCGTGCCGACGAAGACGCCGGGCTACCGCGTGGCCTCGGTCGAGAAGAAATTGGGGCAGAAATCGTCCGACACCTGCCAGATCGCCCTGGAAGATTGTGCCGTCGGCGCCGACGCCTTGCTGGGCGAGGAGGGCGAGGGCTACCGGGTGGCCCTGGCCAATCTGTCGGTCGGCCGCATCGGCATCGCGGCCCAGTCGGTGGGCATGGCGCGGGCGGCGTTCGAGGCGGCGCGGGAATATGCCGGCGAGCGCGAGGCTTTCGGCACCCGGATCATCAACCACCAGGCCGTGCAATTCCGCCTGGCCGACATGGCGACCAAGATCACGGTGGCGCGGCAGATGGTGTGGCATGCCGCTACCCTGCGCGACGCCGGGCGGCAATGCCTCACGGAGGCCGCAATGGCCAAGCTATATGCCTCCGAGATGGCCGAGGAGGTGTGCTCGGCCGCGATTCAGATCCACGGCGGCTACGGGTACGTGTCGGACTACCTGGTGGAGAAGATCTGGCGCGACGTGCGCGTCTGCCAGATCTACGAAGGCACCAGCGACGTGCAGCGAATCCTGATCGGCCGCGGTTTGGCAGCCTTATAGGGCCCGTCTTTGACTTGTCCCCGGACCGTCCGCATGCAAAGCTCAGTGGCAGTGAAGAAGGCCGCACAAGCGGTGGGGAACAGGGGGAGCCGGGCGGCGGATGGTCGGTCGTGCGCCGTAATTTCCTGACAATCGTTGCCATCGCCGCAGGCGCGCTTGCGGCGACGGGCGTCGTCGCCCAGGACAAACCGAAGGGCGCCGATATCGGGCCGCCGCCGCCGCGTATCCTGAAGATGCAGACCGCCTTCAATCCCGCCCTGCCGGGCTCCGGCGAAGGGGTGCGGATCTTCACCCGCACGGTCAAGCAGATGTCGGGCGGAAGCCTTGCCATCAAGATCATCGAACCCGGCCGCATCTGCCCGACGCCCGACATGCTCGACGCCGTCGTCGCCGGCGACCTCGAGGCAGCCTTCACCTGGTCGGGTTACGCGGCGGCCAAGGCGCCGGTGTTCGGCGTCTTCGCCACCATTCCCTTCGGCCCCGGTCCCGACGACATGACCTCGTGGATGCTCGAGGGCGACGGCGGCCGCATCCATCGCGACGCCTACGAAAAGCTCGGCGTCACCGGCATTCCCTGCGGCGTGCAGGGCGGCAAGGGCGGCGGCTGGTATCGCGGCGACCTCAACACCGTGGCCGACTTCAAGGACAAGAGGCTGCGCTTCGGCAAGTTCGCGGCCGAGGTCGTGGCCCGCCTCGGCGCCACCGTGGTGCCGATGCCGCCCGGCGAGTTCTTCTATCAACTACAGCAGGGCAAGGTCGACGGCGGCGAAATGTCGACGCCCGCCATCGACGCCTCGCTCGGCTTCGACAAGCTCGGGTTGCCTTACTACATGCCGGGCTGGCAGCAGCCCTCGGCCGTGCTCGACTTCCTGATGCGCAAGGACAAGTGGGAGCAGCTGCCGCTCGCCCAGCGGGCGCAGATCGAGACCGCCTGCCGCGCCAACATCGCCTGGATGCTGAGCCGGTCGCCCAATGTGCAGGGCCTGGCGCTCGAGAAGCTGCGCGCTTCGGGCGTTACCATAAAGCAATGGTCGCCGGAGCTGCTGACGGCCTTCCGCATCAACACCGGCATCGTGCTGAAGGAGCTGGCCGACCGCGATCCGGACTTTGCCGCGGCGCTCGCCAACCAGCGCGGCTTCCTCGCGCAGGGCGCTGCCTGGCGGACGCTCTCGCGGCTGCCCTGACCGCCGGAGCGCGAGCGGAATCGGCGGCCTTGCACGCGAGCCCGGGTACGGGCAGTTTCGCCCGGACATGACAATCCTTTCTTCCGCCGTCGATAGCCGCTCCGACATCTTCAAGCGCAACGCCGAGGCCATGCGCGCCCAGGTCGACGATCTGCGCCAACGAACTGAAAAGGTCC
>JACPVT010000280.1 GCA_016191685.1 Rhodospirillales bacterium
AATCACATGGGCAGTCGCTTCACTGCGTTTCGGCCGGGCATGGAGACGGTGCTGCGCCAGCTCAAGCCTCGTGGCCTGATGTTCCTCGACTCGCGCACGACCAAGGAGTCGGTGGGCGACCAGACAGCCCACGAACTCGGCGTGCCCGGCATCGTGCGCCACGTCTTCCTCGACGACGAGGAATCCGTCGAGGCAGTGCGCCGCAAGCTCGCCGAGGTCGAAGCCGTGGCCCGCCGGCAGGGTTTCGTCGTGGCGATCGGTCATCCGCACGAGGCGACCTTGCAGGCTCTTTCCGAATGGCTGCCGACGGTTCAAGGCAAGGGTCTCGCTCTCGCACCCGCTACCGCCGTGTTGCGCAAGCGCAACGGTTGGGATTGAGTCGCGCCAACGAAAAGTCGGAGGAAGCGACGTGCGCTACAGGAAGCAGGCAATGATCGTGGCCCCGCAGCCCGAATCGACGGAAGCGGGGGCCGACGTGCTGCGCGAGGGCGGCAATGCCGTCGATGCCGGCATCGCCTGCGCGCTGGTCCAGGGCGTGGTCGATCCGCTGATGTGCGGCATCGCAGGCTTCGGCTCCTGCGGCATCTACAGGCCGGACAAGAACTTCCACGGCTACATCGACGCCCATGCACCCGCGCCGCTCGCCGCACGGCCCGATATGTGGGCCGACCTGATCGAGAGCGAGGCGCGCGACGGCTACGGATTCATCCTGAAAGGGAGGGTGAACGACATCGGCTACAAGTCGATCTGCGCGCCGGCCAACCTCAAGATGTACTACGAGGCGCACAAGGAGCACGGCAGCCTGCCGTGGTCACGCATCGTCGAGCCCGCCATCGCCTGGGCCGAGAACGGCTGGACGGTGCGGCCGCACGTTCACTACTGGTGGTCGGACGACGGCGCCTTTGGCCGGGCGCCCAATTTTGAGCGCACGGGATTCACGCCGGCGGCACGGGCGCTCTATTGCCGCCCGGATGGAACGCCCAAGCGCGTCGGCGACAAGGTCGTGAATCGCGACTACGGCCAGACGCTCCGCGCCATCGCCAAAGGCGGCGCCGACGCCTTCTACGCGGGCGAGATCGCCCAGGCGATCGCCGAGGACATGAAGAAGAACGACGCGCTGTTGTCCCTGGACGATCTCAAGGCGTGGAAGCCAACGCGCAATCAGCCGCTGTGGGGCGACTACCGTGGCTACAAGGTTTCGTCCAACCAGCCGCCGGGCGGCGGTGTCATGCTGATCGAGATGCTGAACATCCTGGAAAATTTCGATCTTGCTGGCGTGGAACACGGCTCGGCCGACCACCTCCGCATCGTGTCGGAGGCGATGAAGCGCGCCACCATCGACAAGGATGCCCATGTTGGCGATCCGAAGTTCGTGAATGTGCCGATCGAGCGGCTGATCTCGAAGGCCTATGCCAAGGGCATGGCCGACGAGATCAAGCGCGGCGGGAAAGCCGAGGTCCCACGCTTCAACTCGGGCGCCATCTCCAAGGACACCACGCACATCTCCGTCCTCGACAAGGACGGAAACTGTTTCACCATGACCCATTCGCTCGGCATGCCATCGGGCGTCGTCACGCCGGGCCTGGGCTTCAGACCGGCTGTACGAACATGCGGACGGCAAGCCGCATCTGATCATCGGTGCACCGGGGGCCACGCAGATTGCCATGGGCGTGCTGCACGTGATCCTGAACGCGCTCGACTTCGACATGACCATGGTCGAGGCGGTGAGCGCACCGCGCTTCTCTGCGACCTCGGATACGATCGATATTTCCAACCGCATCCAGGGTCGGGTCGAGCGCGAACTGCAGGGGCGAAGTTATCCCGTGGTCCGCAGCCCCCACACCTTCGGCTTTGCTGCGGTGCACGCTATCCGGATACACGAGGACGGGCTGGACGGCGGAGCAGACCCGGGGCACGACGGGGTGGTTATCGCCGTGTAGCCATCGTCGGTCGCGATGCGCTATCCTGTCCTCATAAAGATTAAGAAAGCGACACTGAACTGGGAGGGGATAATGCGTCTTTTGATGATTGCAGCGGCTGTTGCTGCAACGGTTTTGGCAAGCGCCGGCGCGCAGGCACAAGTCGACCAGAAGAAATTCAACGTCGTTGGAACATGGAACTTCCTCACCAACTGGAAGGTCCTCGAGGTGCCATTCTGGGAAAAGGAGCTTCCCGAGGCGTCCGGTGGCAAACTCAGCGGCAACATCAAGTCGGTCACCGAGCTCAATCTCAAGGGCACTGAGGTGCTACGCCTGCTCAAGACCGGCGTCTACGACTTCGCAGCGGCCCTGCCGATCTATGTCGACGACGGCGGCGCGATCGTCGAGGCGGTCGACATCGCAGGCGTTGCCGGCACTTACAAGATGAGCCGGGACATCATCAACGCCTGGATGCCGGAGATGCAGAAGGTGATGCGCGAGCGCCATGGTGCCATCGTGCTCGGCACCTTCACCTGGCCCGAGCAGAATTTCTACTGCCGCGGCGACATCAAGAGCGTCGAGGATCTCAAGGGCAAGAAGGTGCGCGTGCAGGGCGCCTCGCAGGCCGACCTCGTAAAGGGCTTCGGCGGCTCTGCCGTGACGCTGCCATTCGGTGAGGTCGTTCCGGCGCTGGAGAAGGGCGTGGTCGATTGCGGCATCACCGGCACGATGCCGGCCTACAAGGCGAAGTGGCATGAGGTGACCAACACGCTGTTCCGTCTGCCGGTCGGCTTCACCGCTTCGGTGTGGGTCGTCAATGCCCGGACGTGGGACAAACTTTCGCCGGCGACCAAGGAACTGCTCAAGAAGGAGTTCGACAAGCTCACCGACAAGTCGTGGAAGCTCACCGAAGCCGAGACCGACGAGGGCGTCGCCTGCACGACCGGCATCGGCACCTGCACGCAGGGAACGCCCGGTAAGCTCAAGCTCGTCAAGCCGACCGATGCCGACCTCAAGGCGCGTGACAAGGTGCTGAACGACGTGGTGCTGCCGGCCTGGGCGGCCCGCTGTGGGCCTGAGTGCGCCCAGAAGTGGACAGACACGATCGGCAAGAAGTACGGCCTGACGGCAAAAGCCAAGTAACGCGTCGCGATCGGGTTGGAGGCCCCCGCCTCCGACGAGGTGGGGGCCGAAGCTTCAAATGGAAAGAATCTGGAACGCAACGGCGACCGTATCGCGCGTTTTCGCCGGTCTGGGCGGAGTCCTGCTGCTCGTCGCCGCAATCCTCGTTTCGGCCGAAGTCATCTCCCGCAAGCTGCTGACGATGGTCTATTCGGGATCCGACGAGCTGGCGGCATATCTGTTCGCCGTCGGTACGACCTGGTCGCTGGCGCACGTGCTGGTCACGCGCGGCCACGTTCGGATCGACGCCCTGTATGGACACTTTCCGGCGCGTGCCCGGGCGGTGCTCGACATCGTCGCGCTGCTCGTCCTGGGCATTGTGGCCCTGGCGATGCTCGATCGCAGCTTTGACCTCGTGCATTCCAACTTCGTCGAGTGGAACCGCTCCAACACTCCGTTGCGGACTCCGCTGTCGCTGCCGCAGATGCCCTGGGTGTTTGGTCTCGCCCTGTTCATGTTCTCGATCTGCGTCGCCCTGGCGAGGGCGTCGATCGCGCTGGCACGCGGCGACCTGGCCACAGTCAGTCAGACCGCAGGCGTGGCGTCGCAAGACGAAGAGATCGAGAGCGAACTGGCCAGTCTCGGCATCGCCTTCGGCAAGCATCCTGAATCAGCCAAGACAAACACCGCGGGAAGGTAGGATCGATGCTCGCCAGCGCCCTTGTGATGCTGATCGTGCTGCTTGCCATCAGCGTGCCCATCGCCGCGGCCATGGGCGTGCTCGGCCTCGCGCTCAACCAGTTCTATTCGTCGATGCCGCTCTACCTTGCTATGGGCGAGATCCTGTGGAATTCCAGTTCGGAATACATCCTGATCGCCATCCCGTTGTTCGTCATGCTGGGCGAGATCCTGCTGCGGTCCGGCATCGCCGAACGTGTCTACTCGGCGATCGCCCAATGGCTGTCGTGGCTGCCGGGCGGGCTCATGCAGGCCAACATCGGCACCTGCGCCATGTTCGCCGCCACCTCCGGATCGAGCGTCGCCACGGCGGCCACCGTGGGCGTGGCCGCCCTGCCGCAAATCCAGCGTCACAAGTACGACGAGAGACTGTTCCTCGGGACCCTGGCAGCGGGCGGCACGCTCGGCATCCTGATCCCGCCCTCAATCAACTTCATCCTCTACGGCCTGCTGACGAACACCTCGGTACCGCGGCTCTATCTCGCCGGCATGGTCCCGGGCCTCCTGCTGGCCGGGCTGTTCATGTTCTATGTCCTTGCTGCCTGTCTCATCAGGCCGAGCAAGGGGGGAACGCCGATCGAGACGTCATGGCGGCAGCGGCTCCACGCGCTGAAGGATCTGGTCGCGCCGCTGTTCATTTTCCTGGTCGTGGTCGGCTCGATCTACGCCGGCTGGGCGACGCCGACGGAGGCGGCGTCGCTCGGCGTGCTCGCTGCCCTGCTGCTGGCGGCGGTCGAGCGGACCCTCAGCTTTGCGATGATGCGGACCGTGCTCGAGGGCACGATGCGTACCACGGCGATGATCATGCTGATCATCCTGGCCGCCCAGTTCCTGAACTTCGTGCTGGCCTCGATCGGCTTCACCGACGGCATGGGCAAGCTGATCGAAGGACTCGGCCTCGGCAAGATCGGCACGATGCTGCTGATCGTCGCCTTCTACCTCGTGCTCGGCTGCTTCATGGAGACCATCTCCATGATGATCCTGACGACGCCCTTCATCTTCCCGATCGTCACCAACATGGGCTGGGATCCGATCTGGTGGGGCGTCGTGCTGACGGTGCTGATCGAGGCGGCCCTGGTCACGCCGCCCGTCGGTCTCAACCTTTACGTCGTCCAGGGCATGCGCGAACGGGGACCGATCGCCGACGTCATCTGGGGCGCCCTGCCGTTCGTTGGCGCCATGATGTTCCTGATCGCGCTCCTGATGGCCTTTCCCGACGTGGCGCTGGGTCTGCCGAAGCTCGTAATGGGTTAACGGCGTGCGCGCTTAGACGGGCATCGTTCTCTTCTGGTG
>JACPVT010000281.1 GCA_016191685.1 Rhodospirillales bacterium
GATCTCAATGGCCTTGTCCGGCACTGTAAGAACACCGAAAGAGTTAAAAAGTGTTAAATATACGCGACATATTTAAAACGTAGAGATTATATTAGTTAACTGAAAAAATTAGACTTCGGATCAAACTGGCACAAGGTCCTGGCGGCCGGGCTCGCCGGCGCCCTGGCCGGCGTGGGCGGCGGCCTCTATGCCCATCTCACGACCTATGTCGAACCACGCATCTTCGACGTGATGCTGGGCGTCCACAGTCTCGCCTACGGCCTGATCGGCGGGCTCGGCACGGCGCTCGGCCCGCTGCTCGGTGTCCTGATCGACATCGGCCTGCTCGAGTCGATCAGGGCGCTGGCCGGCTACCGCATGATCATCTTCGGCGGCCTCGTAGCGCTGCTGCTGATCGTGCGGCCGCGCGGCCTGCTCGACGAGCGGACGATGCACGGCATCGGCAATCTGTGGCGGCGGGCGCTCTTGCACCTGCGGCGGCCCGGCCCCGGCACCGACCCATGATGCCGCAACGCCCGGACTTGTGGAGGATGGCCGTCGCCCTGTTCGCGGCCGCCGCGGCCTGCGCCGCCGGCGGCGCCGAGGCGCAGGTACGCGCGAAGGCCGACGTGCGCTGCGAGCAGGCGCCCGAAGTATTGCTGTACGACTGCACCGTCGCCCTCGCCGATAGCCGCACGGGCGAACCGCTGGCGGGCCTCGCGGTGACGGTCGGCGCCGACATGCCGTCGATGGCCGGGGCGCACAGCGTGCGGCCGGTGGCGGCGGCCGAAGGGCCGGCCAAGGGAACCTACCGGTTCGGCCTCGAACTCGAAATGCACGGCGACTGGGCGCTGATGATCAATCTGTCGGGGGCGACGCGGGATCGCGTGGTGAAGGTCCTGCGCTTCGAGGACGGCCGCGTCGGCGAGGCGACACCGTCGCGCCGCTGAGATTGCCCGGGCGGGTTGAAACCTTTGGCGATCCGCCGCGTCGTCGACTTCAAGGACCCGCTGGGCCAATTGAGTCCGGACCCTAGCGCCGCGCCTTCGCCGCGCGCGCGCGCATGGCGAAGCTGAGGCACAAGCGCCGGGCCACCGCCTCGTCGGGCAGGCCGGTGCTCTTGCATTCCATCTCGGCCTTGAGGATCGCCTGCAGCACGTCTCCCAGGCGCGGCAGCGGCCAGGCGCGCAGATGGCGTTCGAAACGCTGGCGCACCGGGCCGCCGCGCGGCAGGCCGCGGGCCTTGAACATTGCCGATTCCATGCTGCCGCCCTTGCTGGCATGCGCCGACACGATATGGAGCTGGTCGGCATGGCGCTGCAGCGAGCGCACGAGCTGCACCGGATGGCCGCCCTCGGAGAAGACGCGATCGAGGGCGCGGTCGAGCCCGACCAGGTCGCCGTCGAAAGTGGTGGCGATCACGTCGTCGATGCCGATCGCCGCGGTGTCGCCCAGGATGGCGACGGCGTCGTCGAGCGTGATGGTCTTGGAGGCGTCGCCCGCTTCATCGCCGCCCGCCTTGTAGAGCAGCAGCTTGTCGATCTCGCTGCGGGTCTGGCCGCGATCGCCGCCCAGCCGCTCGACGATCCATTGCAGCGCATCGGCGTCGACGGCGAGGCCCTGGGCGCGGGCCGCGCTCTCGACCAGGCCCTCGAGCGCCGCCTCGTTGTCCATGTAGCAGGGCATCGCCGCCAGGCAGGCCTCGGTCTCGGCGAGCGCGCGC
Source organism: Rhodospirillales bacterium (assembly GCA_016191685.1). Taxonomy (GTDB): domain Bacteria; phylum Pseudomonadota; class Alphaproteobacteria; order Reyranellales; family Reyranellaceae; genus Reyranella. The sequence continues at coordinate 1,703 of JACPVT010000281.1, forward strand.
AGGCCGGAGCGTGGCGTGAGGTTGCCACCCTCGATCACGACCAGCGCGTCGCCGGCGGTGGCGGCCACGAGATTCTCCAACGCTGCGGTCGTCTCCTCGCCGGCCGGCCGCACGCGGATGACGCGGCGGCCGCCCATCATCGACAGGGCGCCGAATTCGTCGGCCAGCCGCGCCGGATCACCCTTGAGCACGTCGCCCGAAATGTCGACGACGCGGAACGGATCGCCCAGGTCCTCGCAGACGGCCTTGGCCAGCGTTACCGCCCGCTCGGCAACCAGCCCGTCGTCGTTGCCGTAGATCACCACGCCGCGAATCCGGGGATCCGGCTTCTTGAGGAACGCTTCGACCTGGCGCGGCTCGATCTTCATCCCGACCTCGGCCCGGAGCGCGGGCGATCAGCCCTTGTCGGTGGGTTCGCCTTCGCCGGGCGCGCCATCTTCCTTGGCGGCCGTGTCGGCGTTCTCGGCCCGGGCCTTCTCGCGGGCCAGCCGCTTGGCTTCGGCCTTCTCGGCGACCTTGATGGCCTTGAGCCGCTCGCGTTCGCGGCGTTCGAAGTCGTAGTTCGGCTTGCGTGCCATGGCGGCGGTCTCCTCGATGGGGTGATTACACCACGGGGTGTTTACACCACGACGTTCACGATCCTGTTCGGCACCACGATAACCCGCTTAGGCGTCCGGCCTTCCAGCCCGCGTACGAGTTCGGGCAGGGCGAGACCGGCTTTCTCGGCCGCCTCCCTGGGGGCGTCCTTGGGCAGCGCCATGGTGCCGCGCAGCTTGCCGTTGAGCTGTACCGCGACGGTCACCGTGTCGTCGACCAGCAAGGCATCCTCGGGCAGGGGCCATGGCGAATCGGCCAGCAGCGAACGGTGGCCGAGCGCCTGCCACAATTCCTCGGCGAGATGCGGCGTCATCGGACCGATCAACCGAACGAAGATCTCCAGCGCCTCGCGCAGCGCCCATTTCGTCGACTCGTCCCCGGCTTTGACGGAATCGATGCCGTTGGCGAGTTCGTAGAGCCTGGCCACGGCCTTGTTGAAGTGGAAGGCCTCGATGTCGGCCGACAGGCCGGCGATGGTCTTGTGCGCCGCCCGGCGCAGCGCGGTTGCGGCGTCGGAGAATTGCGCCGGCTTCGGCGTGCCGGCCGGCGGCACCTGTTCGAGCGCCGCCGTGGCGATGCGGAACAGGCGTTGCTGGAAGCGCCAGGCGCCGGTGACGCCGGCCTCGGTCCATTCGAGGTCGCGCTCCGGCGGGCTGTCGGAGAGCATGAACCAGCGCGCGGTGTCGGCGCCGTAGTCGCGGATGATCTGGTCCGGGTCGACGACGTTCTTCTTCGACTTGGACATCTTCTCGGAGCGGCCGACCTCGACCGGGCTGCGATCGGAGGCGCGCACGATCTTGCCACCCTCAAGGCGCTCGATCTCCTCCGGCATCAGCCAGGTGCCGTCACTCGCCTTGTACGTCTCGTGGCAGACCATGCCCTGGGTGAACAGGCCGTCGAACGGTTCGTCGCGGCTGGTCATCTGGACCTCGCGCATGGCACGCGTCCAGAAGCGCGAATAGAGCAGGTGCAGGATCGCGTGCTCGACGCCGCCGATATATTGATCGACCGGCATCCAGTATTCGTTCTCCTGGCGGTCGAACGGCGCCGTCTCGAGTTGCGGCGAGGTGAACCGGTCGAAGTACCAGCTCGAATCGATGAAGGTGTCGAAAGTGTCAGTCTCGCGCCGGCCTTTGCCGCCGCACTTCGGGCAATCGACATGCTTCCAGGTCGGATGGCGGTCGAGCGGATTGCCCGGGCGGTCGAAGGTGACGTCGTCCGGCAGCTTCACCGGCAGGTCCTTCTCCGGCACCGGCACGACGCCGCACTTGTCGCAATGGATCGCCGGGATCGGGCAGCCCCAGTAACGCTGGCGCGAGACCAGCCAGTCGCGCAGGCGGTACTGCGTCGTGCCCTTGCCGACGCCCATCTCTTCCAGGCGGGCGATGACCTTGGCCTTCGCGTCCTCGACACCGAGGCCGTTCAGGAAGTCGGAGTTGATGATCACGCCGTCCTCGACGAACGGCGCCTGGGCGACGCTGAAACTCTTCGGATCGGCATCGGCCGGCGCCACCACGGGCAGGATCGGCAGGCCGTATTTGGTGGCGAATTCGTGGTCGCGCTCGTCGTGGCCGGGACAGCCGAAGATGGCGCCGGTGCCGTATTCCATCAGCACGAAGTTGGCGGCATAGACCGGCATGGCCTTGCCCTCGATCAGCGGATGTTTCGCCAGCAGCGGCAGCTTGTAGCCGATCTTCTCGGCGGTCTCGATTTCCGCCGCCGCCGTGCCGGTCTTGCGGCATTCGGCGACGAAGCGTTGCAGGCCGGGATCGCTCTCCGCCAGTTCGGCGACGATGGGATGCTCGGGCGAGAGCGCCGCGAATGAGGCGCCGTAGAGCGTGTCGGGCCGGGTGGTGAAGATCTCCAGCTTGCCACGATCTGTCCCCGCCGCATCGGTGAGCTGCCAGAACACGCGGGCACCGCGGCTCTTGCCGATCCAGTTCGCCTGCATCAGGCGGACCTTCTCCGGCCAGCGCCCGAGCGTGTCGAGACGCTCCAGCATTTCATCGGCGAAGTGCGTGATCTTGAGGTTCCATTGCGTGAGCTTGCGTCGCTCCACGGGGGCGCCGGTGCGCCATCCCTTGCCCTCGATCACCTGCTCGTTGGCGAGCACCGTGTTGTCGACAGGATCCCAGTTGACCCAGGCCTCCTTGCGGTAGGCGAGGCCTGCGTTCCAGAAATCGAGGAACATCTTCTGCTGGTGGCGGTAGTAGCTGGGATCGCAGGTCGCGAGCTCGCGACTCCAGTCGAGCGACAGGCCCATCGACTTCAGCTGCGTCTTCATGGTGGCGATGTTCTCGTAGGTCCACTTCTTGGGATGAACCTTCTTTTCCATCGCCGCGTTCTCGGCCGGCAGGCCGAAGGCATCCCAGCCCATGGGATGCAGGACGTTGAAGCCCCTGGCGCGCTTGTAGCGGGCGATCACGTCGCCCTGCGTGTAGTTGCGGACGTGGCCCATGTGGATGCGCCCTGACGGATAGGGGAACATCTCCAGCACGTAGTATTTCGGCTTGGCGCGATCCATGACGGCGCGGAAGGTCTGGCGTTCGTCCCAGACCTTCTGCCACCTGGCTTCGGTTTCGTGAAAGTTATAGCGCGCTGGCGTCGACGACACAGATTGGATCCCGCAAAAGACTGAGGCCGCAGCGGATGCCCGCTACGGCCTCTCACGTCAAGTTTTGGCGATGTGATGAGGCCGTCAGGAGCCGCCCGCGATGCGAAGCTGGCGCGCGCGCGTCAGGATGGCGTTCTCGATATCGATCTGCGTGCGCGGGTCGACCTGGGCGTCGACCCAGTTGCCGCCCTTGGGCGCGGTCTGCTGCTTGAACACCGAGACACGCACGCCGTCGGCCCTGAGTTCGCGGTCGAGGATGGTGACCTGGACCTTCATGCGCTCGTTGGGGGTTTCGGCCGGCGTGTACCAGTCGGTGATGATGACCCCGCCGAACGGATCGGCCGAGACCAGCGGGATGAAATTGATGGTGTCGAGCGAGGCCCGCCACAGATAGGCGTTCACCGCCACGCCGGTGCCGGTGTCGTCCTTCTTCTGGGCCTTGGAGCCGAACAGGCCGCCCGGCCCGAACAACGTGCCATTCTCCTGAGTGCGGCCGCCAATGCCCTGGTTCAGGTCGCGTTTGGAGCGATCGTTGGCCTGGCCGCTGCGCGTTTCGTCGAGGTTATTTCCACCGCCACAGCCGGTGAGGCCGAGCGCAAGGGCGCAGGCCAGAACAACCGGAAGGCGAAGAGGAGTGAACAAGCCCGACATGTTGGCGCCTTTATCCGAATTGGCCTAGGTATTGTACCAGCAACTGCCTGCGCACGACGGACCGCGCCCCGGAACCGTCGGCGAGATGGCAGCGCAACCATAAACATGGGCCCCCAAGACTTCAAGTGGCGGTAACAGCGCACTTAGTCCTGTATAAAAACTATTAGACGCCATTCAGTAGCGTTACAAAACTAATATTAATCACTTTGGACCCCGACTAGATGCGGTAGCTTGGTCCGTGCAAGGCCAGAGGTTCGGCCCAAATTGTGACAAAGACGCCACAGGTCGGGGGAAGAATCAGGCAGTACCACGACCATTTCTTGACCCTTCTTTTGGGCCTGTGTTCTATTACCCGAGCCGCATTGGCGCCGACGTGGTCAGCTTTTGAGTTGGGCTTCCTCGTTTCGCCGGTCGGACAGGCCTTTTGGTACGTACCAGTCTCTGATCAATGAGAGAGGGAGAAAGATGAAGAAGCTTCTATTGGGCTCGACCGCCTTGGTCGTCGGTGGGCTGATGGCCGCTCCGGCCATGGCTGCCGATCCGATCAAGGTCGGCGTGGGCGGCTACTATACCTTCTACGCCGTCGCCGGCGGCATCAGCTCGACCTACGCGACGAACGGCTCGTTTACGAGCTACAATGGGCTGTTCTTCACGCAGGAAGGCGAAATCCACTTCATCGGACAGACGAAGCTGGACAACGGCACTTCGGTCGGCGTGAACGTCGAACTCGAAGCCTGGAACCCGAACGCTGGTGCGACCGGCTCAATCGCGACCATCGACGAAGCCTTCCTGTTCGCCTTCGGCGACTGGGGCCGCGTCGAGTTCGGCTCGCGCGACGCCGCTTCCTACCGTATGTATTACGGCGCGCCGTCGGCGCTGATTGGCTTCGGCTCCATTCAGCACAACCACAACGTCGGCAACGTGCTGGCTTTCGCCAGCAACAAGGCGGCCTTCCACACCACCACGCAGACCAACACGGCGGCGTGGCAGGACACCAACCGCATCATCTACTTCACGCCCCGCTTCCAGGGCCTGCAGATCGGTGTCGGTTACACGCCGAAGATCAACACTGCCAGCGGCACTATTTTCGGCACGACTGGTCTGGCTTCCGGCCCGGGCGCGCTCGGTTCCGGCGGCTTCGGTGCTTGCGGCTTCGCCGGCGCTGCGAACGTATCCGCTTGCCCGACGAACGACTTCGCTTGGCAGAACGGCTTCGACATCGGCGCCAACTATCTGAACAAGTTCGGTGATGTGACGGTCGCGGCCTACGGTTCATGGGCCTACGCCGCTTTCAACCCGGGCTACAGCGCTCTCGGAACGGCTTCGAGCCAGATCACCGGTTCGAACCTGGCCTCGTGGACGATGTGGGCTGCCGGCCTGCAGTTCGGCTACAAGGGCATCACCATCGGTGGTTCGATCGGCTATGACAACCAGGGCATGGGCTCGAACTACTACACCGGTGTCGACAATGCGACCCGCTACGCGGCGGCTGGCATCATGTACGAAACCGGCCCGTGGCAGGTGTCGTTCCAGTGGCAGGGTGCGACCAACTCGAACGGTAACGGCTCCAACACCGTTCAGTCGATCGCTTCCGGCACCAACGCTGCGACCTTCAATGGTTCGGGCGGTGCGGCCGGTACCTTCACCGGCACGCCCGGCGTGAACAGCACCGTGTTCAGCGGTCCGTTCGCCCTCGCGTTCGGTGCAGAAACCGCCAACAAGTTCGAAGTTGGTGCCAACTACGCGCTTGGACCGGGCATCAAGCTGACCGGCGGCGGTATCTTGAACAACCAGAGCGGACCCTCGAATGCCGTCACCGGCAATGCGTGGGCGCTGCTCCTCGGCCTGGACGTGCGCTTCTAGACGCAGGCCAGTACGACACATCGGAAAGAGCGGGCGAAAGCCCGCTCTTTTCTTTTGTGGACACCGCCAGAGTGCTCAGGCCCAGACGGCTCAGGCCTTGCGCTGACCGACGATGTTGACGAACAGGGTCGGCAGGTAGGTCCGCGACACCGGCAGCCGCTCCGTAGCCTGGCGGGCCAGCATGGCGCGGTTGTCCTCATGGTCGAGCACGAGCTGGAACAGGCCCTGCTCGACGGCGCCTGCCCGGGGATCGAGTTCGGGCCGGCCGTCGCGCACCACGCGGTAGGCGACGTCGAGCCCTACATCGCCGCCGCTGTAGAACGACGACACGATCTCCAGCCGCCCGAACATCAACATCAGGCCGCGCACCGAAAAGCGCCAATAGTCGTCCGGCGTGGCATGGAATGCCTGCGACCAGGGCGTGGCGACGTAGGCAAGTCCGCCAGGCCGCAGCACGCGCTCTATATTGCCCGCCGCCCGCGCCGGATGGCGGGTGTGCTCGAGCACATGGCAGCAGATCACCAGGTCGAACGGATCCTCGCCCAGCTTGGCCTTGAGGGTGCGCGGGCTGCTGCAGATGTCGCCCACGACGTCGACGTTGGCGCCCTCGAGCAGGTCGAAGCCCGTGAAGCGCGCGCGGCGGCCAAAGCGCTTGGCGACCAGATTGCGCCAGTTGCGCTCGTTGCGGTCCGACAGCAGCGCCCGCGATCCGACCTGCAGGACCCTCGGTGCGCGCCTGCCGACGCGCTCGGCGAGGCGATCGATGAGCAATTCGACCTCGCGGCTCACGCTAGTGCCGACGACGCGCAGTTCTCCCCGAGGTTCGGGAGGGGCGTCGCCGGCAACAGGCTTCATGTCGGCACGACGACGATGTGCATGCGGCGCGGCCCGTGGGCGCCGAGTTCCATGGCCTGCTCGATGTCGCCGGTGCGCGACGGTCCGGTGAGCGTGTTGATGGTGCGAGGCATGCGGTCCTTGCCGTAGCGCTGGCGCAGCCGCGTCCAAACGTCCTCGTAGCCGCTTACGATGTCGCTCTCACGCACCACCACGATGTGGGTGTCGGGCAGCAGATTGAGGGTCACCGGATGCTCCGGCCCCGATGCCATGACCAGCGTGCCGGTCTCGGCGATGCCGGCAAAGGCGCCGGTGATCGATACCTGGTCGGCAGCCTCGCCGCGGCCGCGGCGCAACGACAGCATCTTCTGGCCGTCCCAATCATAGTCGGCGAGCTGGGGCGAGGGCGCCATCGCCGCCCGTGCCGGCAGATTGTTGCGCGCCAGATACGACACGACCTCGGCGGCAACGTCCGAAGCCGCCACGCGCGCCACCGTGGCGTTGTTGGCCTCCGCCCACTGGCAGAACAGCGCCACTTTCTCGGGCTGGGCGAGCTGCGCGCGTGCCACCGTGGGGCCGAGCGGCGGCCGGGCCAGGCGCTCTTCGACGGCCTCGCGCTGTTCACCGGTGATCTCGCCGCGGCGGAGCGAGCGGCGGATGCCGTTCAGGATCTGGGCCCGGGCCGTTGTCGGCGCCTCGCTCATGTCGGCCCCTTCTTCTTCCACTGGGCGTGGAACGTGCCACCGGCCGGCGGCGCGGGAAGGTCGCGGTAGCGAGTCCAGCCGCCGGCCAACGGCAGCGCGCGATAGCGACCGTCGGCACGCCCGAACAGCGCCAGCACGCGGTTGGCGAGCGCGGTGAGTCCGCGGTAGAGGCGCGGCCGGCGGGCGACGAAACTCCAAAGCGCCAGGCCCTGGCGGACCGCCACGGGCGTCAGGTGGCGTTCGAACTCGCGTTCGCGCCAATGGCGCATCAGCTTGGGCAGCGGGATGCGGACCGGACAGACGCTCTCGCAGCGGCCGCAGAAGGTCGAGGCGTTGGGCAGGTTGCCGGCTTCCTCGACGCCGATCAGCTGCGGCGTCAGCACCGCGCCCAGCGGTCCCGGGTAGACCCAGCCGTAGGCGTGTCCGCCGATCGCACCGTAGACCGGGCAATGGTTCATGCAGGCGCCGCAGCGGATGCAGCGCAGGATCTCCTGCATCTCGGTGCCGAGCACGGCCGAGCGGCCGTTGTCGAGGATGACGACGTGGTAGTGCTCCGGCCCATCGAGATCGCCGGGCCGCTTCGGTCCGGTGTTGAGCGTGGTGTAGGCCGAGGATTCCTGGCCCGTCGCCGAACGCGCCAGCACCCGCAGCAGCACGGCGGCGTCCTCCAGCGTCGGGATCACCTTCTCGATACTGGCCAGCACGATGTGCATCCTGGGCAGCGTGTTGGAGAGGTCGGCATTGCCCTCGTTGGTGATGAGCATTGACGAGCCGGTCTCGGCGACCAGGAAGTTGGCGCCGGTGAGGCCGACGTCGGCGTCGAGAAACTTCTGGCGCAAGACGTGGCGCGCCTCAGCGACAAGGTCGTTGCGCTCGGTCAGGCGCCTGGTGAAACCGAGCTTGGCGTGGTGCTCGAGGAAGGTGTCGGCCACCTGGTCCTTGGTGAGATGGACCGCCGGCGCGATGATGTGGCTGGGCGGCTCGTGGCGGAGCTGGATGATGTATTCGCCGAGGTCGGTCTCGATCGGAGCAATGCCGATCGCCTCGAGGTGCTCGTTGAGCGCGATCTCCTCGGCCACCATCGATTTCGACTTGGCGACGGTCCGGGCGCCCATGCTCTGGCACAGTTCGCCGATGATGCGCCGCGCGTCGGCAGCGGTCGGCGCCCAATGCACGTGGCCGCCCAGCGCCAGCACCTTGCGTTCGAACTCCTCCAGATAGAAATCGAGATTGGCGAGCGCATGGTTCTTGATGTCGCGCGCGCGATCACGCAGCGCCTCGAATTCGGGAAGGCGCTCGGCCGCCTGGCGGCGGCGCTCCGAGAAGCCGACCTTCAGCTTGCTGAGCGAGTCCTGGAGGTTGGGGTCGGCCAGCGCATGGTCGACATTGCTGTTGAAGTCGCGCGCGGTGGATTCCATCAGCCGGGCTCGCCGATGGGGGGAAGGTTGCCCATGTCGGCCAGCACTTCGGCAACGTGGCGGACGCGAACCGGACTGCCCTGGCGCTGCAGCTTGCCCGCCATGTTCATCAGGCACCCAAGATCGCCGGCCAGCAGCGTTTCGGCGCCGGACTCGGCGATATCGGCCGATTTTTCGCCAACCATGGCATTCGATATTTCAGGATATTTCACGCAGAAAGTGCCGCCAAAGCCGCAGCACACCTCGGGTGTCTTCATCTCGCGGACCGTGAGTCCCTGGACGGTTCGGAGCAGCCGGCGCGGTTGATCCTTGACGCCGAGTTCACGCAGGCCGGAACAGGAATCGTGATAGGTGACGGCGCCGTCGTAGCGCGCCGCAACCTTTTCCACGCCCAGCACGTCGACCAGGAATGCCATCAATTCGTAACTCCGACCGGCCAGGGTCTCGGCGCGGACCTTCATCGCCGGATCGTCGTCGAACAGGCCGGGATAGTGATGGCTCAACATGCCGCCGCAGGAGCCGGACGGCGCCACGACGGCGTCGTAGCCTTCGAAGGCTCCTATGACCTGCGCCGCGATCGCCCGCGTCGTGGCGCGGTCGCCGCTGTTGTAGGCAGGCTGGCCGCAGCAAACCTGCAGCGGCGGCACCTCGACCGTGCAGCCCGCCTCCTCGAGCAACTTGACCGCGGCAAAGCCTATCGAGGGCCGGAACAGATCGACGAGGCAGGTGACGAAAAGCGCGACGCGGCGCGGACGGGCAGTGGGGGACGGCGATCTGGACACGGCGACCAAGATGGCAGCCGTCAAAATAGGGCGCAACGACCCCTTGTTTAGAATAATTCTAATCCGATATAGAAGCGACGAGCCAAAGATGGGAGAGAGAGATGGATGAACAGAACGCAGGAAGCGCCGGCAAGTGCCCGGTAGTGCATGCCGATCGCCCCAAAGAGACTTTCGCCGGCCGATCGAACCGCGACTGGTGGCCCAACCAGTTGAACCTCGGGATGCTGCACCAGAACTCGCCGCTGGCCGATCCCATGGGCAAGGGCTTCGCCTACGCCGAAGAGTTCAAGAAGCTCGACCTCAAGGCGCTGAAGAAGGATCTCTTTGCGCTGATGACCGACTCGCAGGAGTGGTGGCCGGCGGACTACGGTCATTACGGACCGTTCTTCATCCGGATGGCGTGGCACAGCGCGGGCACCTACCGCATCGGTGACGGCCGCGGCGGCGCAGGCTCGGGCACGCAACGTTTCGCGCCGCTCAACAGCTGGCCGGACAACGTGAACCTCGACAAGGCACGCCGGCTGCTCTGGCCGATCAAGCGGAAGTACGGCGACAAGATCTCCTGGGCCGACCTGATGATCCTCGCCGGCAACTGCGCGCTTGAGTCGATGGGGTTCAAGACCTTCGGCTTCGGCGGCGGGCGCGAGGACGTCTGGGAGCCGGAAGAGGACATTTACTGGGGGATCGAGAACGAGTGGCTTGGCGACAAGCGCTACACCGGTGACCGGGAACTCGAGAATCCCCTCATAGATTTTGTATTGTTGGCTTTTCTCGAGTGAAAGTTGAGTTTTTTTGATTCACGTCAAAATGAGTGATAATATATATAGGTGCCAAATTCGCTCGGTTTTCTTGAAATCGCAACTTGGC
>JACPVT010000282.1 GCA_016191685.1 Rhodospirillales bacterium
CCTTGGATTTCCTGGACGAATTATGCGCCGTCTGGCGAGAGGGGCAATGCCCCCACTGTTTCGCGGGTCGGCTTGTGTGCTACGGGTCGAACGATGAACGGAGACTATGACTACATCGTCGTCGGTGCCGGCTCGGCCGGTGCGACGCTGGCCAGCCGGCTGACCGAGGATGGGCGCACGCGCGTGCTGCTGCTCGAGGCCGGCCGCGCCAGTCATCCCTGGTCGCGCGTGCCGGTCAGCTTCGGGATGCTGATCGACCATCCCGGCGCCAACTGGCGCTATCAGTCGGAGCCGGAGCCGGGCACCAACAACCGCGAGATCCCGGTGCGGCGCGGCAAGCTGCTCGGCGGCTCGAGCGCGATCAACGGCCTGGTGTTCGTGCGCGGCCAGCCGCTCGACTACAACACGTGGGCGCAGTTCGGCAATCGCGGCTGGGGCTGGGACGACGTGCTGCCGGTCTTCAAGAAGCTCGACGGCCATTTCCTCGGCGACACCGAGCATCACGGCGCAAGCGGCGAATGGCGCGTGGAAGAGATGCGGGTGAAGTGGGACGTGCTCGATGCCGTCATCGCGGCGGCAGCCGAGATGGGCATCCCGAAGACGTCCGACTTCAACACCGGCGACAACAATGGCGTCGGCTATTTCCAAGTGAACCAGAAGCGCGGACTGCGCATGTCGACGGCCAAGGCGTTCCTGAAGCCGGTGCTTGCGCGCCCCAACCTGCGTCTCGAGACCGGCGTGCTGGTCGAGAAGGTGCTGTTCGAGGGCAAGCGCGCGGTGGGTGTGCGCTTCCGCCAGAACGGCCGGACCGTCGAGGCGCGGACCAAGGGCGAGGTCATCCTCTCGGCCGGCGCCGTGGGCTCGCCGCAGATCCTGCAGCTCTCCGGCATCGGGCCGGCCGAGTGGCTCAGCGAGCACGGCATCGCGACCGTCGTCGATCGCCAGGGCGTCGGCCGCAACCTGCAGGACCATCTGCAGCAGCGCGCCATCTTCAAGGTGTCGGGCACGAAGACCCTCAACACGACCTACCATTCGCTGCTCGGCCGCGCGCTGATGGGGCTGCAGTACGCGCTGTTCCAGACCGGCCCGCTCACCATGGCGCCCTCGCAGCTCGGCATCTTCACCATGTCCTCCTCCGACCACGAGCGCGCCAACATCGAATTCCACGTCCAGCCGCTGTCGCTCGACAGGTTCGGCGAGCCGCTGCATCGCTTCGCCGCCGTCACGGTGAGCGCCTGCAACCTCAGGCCGACCTCGCGCGGCACTATTCGCCTGAGCTCGGCCGATCCCGCCGCCAAGCCCAGGATCGCGCCCAACTATCTCTCGACGCCCGAGGACCGCCGCGTCGCGGCCGACGCCATCCGCGTCACGCGCCGCCTGATGAAACAGCCGGCGCTAGAAGCCTACCGGCCCGAGGAGTACCTGCCGGGGCCGGGTGTCGGCGACGACGAGGCCTCGCTCGCCAAGGCCGCCGGCGACATCGGCACCACCATCTTCCACCCGATCGGCACTGCCAAGATGGGCCTGCCGTCCGACCCGACCGCGGTGGTCGATGCGCGGCTCCGCGTCTTCGGGCTGGAAGGCCTGCGCGTGGTCGACGCCTCGGTGATGCCCACCATCACCTCGGGCAACACCAACACACCCACCATCATGATCGCCGACAAGGCCGCCCAGATGGTGATCGAGGACGGCCGCTAGCCGCTCGCCACGTTGGGCGGTGGAATGCGGCAGCCGTCGACCCAGGTCGGTTCGGGGTCGGTTTCGGTGCGGCCGTTCGGCACCATCAGCGCATACTCGCCCGGCGGCACGTCGAACACCGACACCATGGTCCACGCCTGACCGTCCGGCAGGATCGCGCCCTCGTCGGGCGTCGTCTCGTCGGTCTGGATGCCGCCGACGCCCGCTTTCTCGTTGAACAGCTGGCCCTGTGCGTTGGTCACCGTGAGCCGGCGCGGCGTCACGATGATGTCCGTGTTGCTGCGGTTGGTGATCTCGTAATCGACCATCACCAGCCCCTGGCCGGGCGATGGCGTGAGGCGGCGGCCGTTGGCGGCTTCGTAGAAGTTGAACCACGCCGTGTCGCGCACCAGCGTGACGGCGCGGCCGTTCTGCACGCCGTGACTCATGCTGGTGCAGGGTGGCGCGCGCTCGTAGGCCGCCTTTGCGTCGCCCTTGAGTTTGTTGCCGCTGAACCAGGTGTTCATGGCGTAGTTGGTGCCGGCCGACGCTCCCGCCGAGGCCAGGATGCCGAGCGGCGTCACCGCGCAGCTGCCGCAGAGCGCCGCGGCGAGTGTAAGGCCGAGCAATGGAAGAGGGCTCTTCAGTTGCGCACCTTCGAGAATGACGCGGCCGCCGGTCAGACGGCTTTGGCGTCCCGTTGGTCGAGGAAGCGATACCAGGTGACGAAAGCCTGGAAGTATAGCTTGTTCAGGCCGTGGAACGGCAGGGGCCTCACTTTGCCCGGCGGCAGCGGCAGCGCCATCGGGTCGCCCGAAGCGATATAAGTCGCCATCGCGCGTCCCATCGCCGATTGCAGCGCCACGCCGCGCCCCATGCAGCCGATGTCGATCAGCAGGCCGGGGGCGGGTTCGTGCAGATGGGGCAGGTGATCGCGCGTCACCGCCACGCGGCCGCCCCAGCGGAAATCGATGCCGCTGCCTTTCAGCTGCGGGAACATCTTCTCCATCATCGTCTCGATATGGGCCCAGTCCTCGACGCCCTTGGGTTCGCGCATTGGCCCGCGGCCGCCCATCAGGAAGCGGCCGGTGTGATCGAGACGGTAGTAAAGCCCGATGCGGCGCGAATCGGATGTCGACTGGCCGCCGGGCAGGATCGACTTCAGGATATTGTCCGACAGCGGCTTGGTCGCGACCTGGAAGGAATTGGCGGCGATGATGGTCTGGCGCAGATGCGGCCAGAGATCGCCGGTATAGCCGTTGGTCGCCAACACCACGCGGTCCGCCGTGACGGCGGCACCTTGGGCGGTGCCGACGATCCATTTGCCGTTCTCGCGCACCAGGCTGGTGGCCGGCGTGTTGCCGTGGATCGAAACGCCCGCCGCAAGTGCTGCACGGGCGAGGCCGCGCGCGTAGGCGAGCGGCTGCACCACGCCGCCGCGGCGATCGATCCAGGAGCCGAGGTACTGATCGTGGCCGATGTGCCGCGCCGTCTCCTGCCTGTCGAGCACCTCGACCGGGGCGCCGCGCTTCTGCCATTGCGCGGCACGCGCCTCGATCGGCCCGACCGCCTTGCTTGAAATGGCGCTCTGGATCCAGCCATTGCGCGTGTTGGGAACGTCCATCTTGTGCTTGTCGATCAGCTCCCAGACGACATCGGCGGTCCGGCTGACGAAGTCGACGAGGCGCGGTCCCCGCTCGGATCCGTACATGGTCTCGAGCTCGTCGGGATCGAACTTCAGCCCCGGGATCACCTGTCCGCCGTTGCGGCCCGAGCCGCCGAAGCCCGGCTCCTTGGCCTCGAGCACCACCGCTTTTATGCCGCGCTCCGCGAGATGCAGCGCGGTCGAAAGACCGGCATAGCCTGCGCCCACGACGCAGACGTCCGCCGTGACGGACTCCCGGAGCGCCGGCGTTGCGGCGGCGGCCGGCGCCGTGGCGGCCCACAACGAGGGTTCGAGAGGAAAGGGTTCGGCCATATCGTTTCCTGACAGCTACCTAGTTACGCGCCTTGAATGCAAACTCCGCGCCGGAGCGGATGCCGGTCGGCCAGCGCGCGGTGATGGTCTTCAGCCTGGTATAGAAGCGCACGCCTTCCATGCCGTAGATGCCGTGGTCGCCGAAGATCGAGGCCTTCCAGCCGCCGAAGCTGTGATAGGCCACCGGCACCGGGATCGGCACGTTGATGCCCACCATGCCGATCCTGACGCCGCTGGCAAAGGCGCGCGCGGCATCGCCGTCGCGGGTGAAGATCGCCGTGCCGTTGCCGTAGGCGTGGTCGTTCACCAGCCCGATCGCCTCGTCGAAGCTCTTGGACCGCACGACCGACAGCACCGGCCCGAAGATCTCGTCCTTGTAGATCGTCATGTCGGGTTTCACGTCGTCGAACAGGCAGCCGCCCATGAAGTTGCCGTTCTCGTAGCCCTGCAGCTTGAGACCACGGCCGTCGACCACCAGCCTGGCGCCTTCCTTCACGCCCTGGTCGACATAGCCCATCACCTTGTCGCGGTGCTGGCGCGTCACCAGCGGGCCCATCTCCGACTGCGGATCGAGGCCCGGCCCGACCTTGAGCGCGGCGACGCGCGGCGCCAGCTTGGCCATCAATTTGTCACCGACGTCGCCCACCGCGACCGCGACCGAGATCGCCATGCAGCGCTCGCCGGCGGCGCCGTAGCCTGCGCCGATCAGCGCATCGGTCGCCTGGTCGAGGTCGGCGTCGGGCATGATCACCATGTGGTTCTTGGCGCCGCACAGCGCCTGCACGCGCTTATTCTGCTGCGTGCCCGTGTGATAGACGTACTGGCCGATCGCGGTCGAGCCGACGAAGGAGATCGCCGGCACGTCGGGATGTTTCAGCAGGGCATCGACCGCGGCCTTGTCGCCGTTCACCACCTGAAAGATGCCGGCCGGTGCGCCGGCCTCGGCGAACAGCTCGGCCAGCAGCATCGGCGCCGAGGGGTCCTTCTCCGACGGCTTCAGGATGAAGGCGTTGCCGCAGGCCACCGCCATGGCGCCCATCCAGCACGGGATCATGATCGGGAAGTTGAACGGCGTGATGCCCGCCACCACGCCCAGCGGCTGGCGGATCGACCACGAATCCATGTCGGAGGCGACCTGCTCGGTGAAGTCGCCCTTCATGTGATGGGCGATGCCGCAGGCGAACTCCACGACCTCGAGACCACGGCCGACCTCACCCTTGGCGTCGTCGAAGGTCTTGCCGTGCTCCAGCGACATGAGTTTCGCGAACTCATCGATGCGCTTCTCGATCAGGACCTTGAGGTTGAACATCACGCGCTGGCGGCGCAAAGGCGGGGTGGCCGCCCAGGCGAGCTGCGCCTTCTTGGCGACCTGCACGGCGGCGTCGATCTCGCCCACCGAGGCGAAGGCAACCTTGGCCGTGACCTCGCCAGTCGCGGGGTTGGTCACGTCGCCGGTGCGACCGCTGCTGCCGTTGACGACCTTGCC
>JACPVT010000283.1 GCA_016191685.1 Rhodospirillales bacterium
AGGTGCGGCGGCGGAACCTCGAAGCGGCGCTGGCCAATGGCTCGGTCGATCTCGCCATCGACATCGCCCTGCCGCTCTCCGAGGCCGTCCGGCGGCAGAAGCTGGTGGCCGACCGGATGGTGGTCGTCGCACGACGCGGCCATCCGGCTGTCACCAAGGGCCTCAAGCTCGAAACCTATCTCGCCCAGGACCACGTCATGGTGACGTCGCGACGCAAAGGTCCCGGCCTCGAAGACGTGGAACTCGGCACGCGCGGCTTCAAGCGGCGCATCCGGCTGCGGTGCCGCAACTATGTCGCGGCGCTGCGCGCCGTGGCCGAAACCGATCTCGTGCTCACCATGGCGGAACGCTATGCCGGCGCGCTTACGGCGGGCCTGCGCATCCAGATCCTGCCACTGCCGTTTCGGATGCCGACCCTCGACCTCTATCTCTACTGGCACGCCTCGGTCGACGGCGACGCCGCCAACCGCTGGCTGCGCGGCCTGATCGTCGACGCCTTCCGGAAGGGTTGAGTGTCAGCCGTCGAGGATCGCCAGCTCGAAAGCGGCGAGCCGCGCCGGATCGGCCACCGCCTCGATCTCGACGATGCGACCGTCGGCGACGACCGGCAGCAGAACGATCAGCAGCTTGCCCCGTGGCGCCACGACCACGCCGACGCGGCCGTCGACCAGCACGGTGCGCGCACGCTGGGCGCGTCCCTTGAATTTCTGGGCGACGGCGGCGGCACCGCGCAGTTCGGCCGTATCGCCCAGCCGTACCGCCGCCGCATCGGCGCGCACGACCACGTCGGGATCGAGCAGACCGAGCAATGCCTGAAGGTCTCCGCCACGCGAGGCCGCCAGGAACGCATCGACGACCGCGCGCTGACGGGCAACCTCGGCTTCGGGGATCGCGGGCGCGCCGCGCACGCGGCGCCGGGCGCGGCTCGCGAGCTGACGCGCCGCCTCGGGCGAGCGGCCGACGACGGCAGCGATCTCGTCGAACTGCAGGTCGAACATGTCGTGCAGCACGAAGGCGATGCGCTCGGCCGGTGTCAGCGTCTGCAGGACGACCAGCAGCGCAAGCCCGACCGAATCGGCCAGCAGCGCCTCCTCCTCGGCGGCATTCGGCGCCGCGGGCTCGGGCGTGCGCTCATCGAGCACCTCTTCCCGGCGCGCGTTGCGCGAGCGCAGCATGTCGAGACAGATCCGCGCCACCACCGTGGTCAGCCAGCCGCCGAGATTGGCGACCTCGCCGGTGTCGCTGCGGCTGAGCCGCAGCCAGGCTTCCTGGACGGCATCGTCGGCCTCCGTGGCGGAACCCAGCATCCGATAGGCGACACGCCGCAGGTGGCCGCGGTTGGCTTCGAAACGGTCGGCCAAAAATTTTTGTCCGCCAGATTTTTCCTCGTCCATCGTCACATTCCCTCAATTCGGTTCGTCATCTCCTTGACGGCCCGAACCCGGCCGATGTGACAACAAAGGAGACGAAATCATGCAAGCCCGAATGAAGAATCCTGCACTGATGCTGCCGGAAGCCTTGAAGGCCCTGACGACCCTGGGGGCGATCCCGCAGCAGACCGGCGTGCCCAAGAGCACCTTGCTCATGATCTACCTGCGCGCCAGTCAGATCAACGGCTGCAGCCTCTGCGTCGCCATGCACTGTCGCGAACTGAAGCATGCCGGCGAGACCGACGATCGGATCTACGCGGTCGCCGCCTGGCGCGAGGCGCCGTGGTTCAACGACGCGGAGCGCGCCGCGCTTGCCCTCACCGAGACCACGACCCGGCTCGCCGACAAGGAAGACGCGGTGCCGGACTCCATCTGGGAAGAAGCGCGCCGGCACTATGACGAGGAGAAACTCTCCGGCCTGATCCTGGCGATCGCCAGCATCAACGTGTGGAATCGGCTCAACGCCACGACGCGTCAGGTCGCCGGCTCGTTCGGCTGAACCGGCGGCCAATCGGATGCCAACATGTCAGGCACCGACGTAGACGAAAGCCTCGCGCCCCGACTTCAGGCGCACGGCAATGCGCTTGTAGGCCGACACCTCGTAGGTGTCGGCGGCGGCGAGTTCGGCCGGCGTGATCCTGAAGATCACGCCTGGCACCTCGTCAGCGGCATTGCCGCTGGGGCGCGCCATGAAGTGATGCGTCTTGCCGCTGGTTGCGACCACGTCCGCGTCCTTGATCTCGAACAGCGACGTGGCGTAGCCCGGCAGCGCATCGGCGTGGCCTTCGAGCAGGCGGCCGAAGGTGGCGAGCTGGACCTCGTCCTGCTGCAGCGTGCCGTAGGAGAAAAGCCAGACGTCGGTCGTCACGCCCGCGACTACTGCTCGCGCGCCAGCGCCGTAAAAGCCTGGGCGAAGGCCTCGCGAGATCCCGCGAGGCCGGTCTCGTTAAAGATGTCGGCAGTCAGCGACTGCACAGAGGCCTCGTCGACGCGCACGCCGTTGTCAGCCAGGAAGCGGCGCGCCGCCGCCACTGCCTCGTCCATCGAGCCGCCCGCCTTGTAGAGGCGGTAGTAGTCCGGATGGCCGCCGCGGCCCAGGGCCTCGGCCAGGACGTCGGTGAAGTTCACGACACGCAGCGGGTAGGCCGCTTCGGCGCCGGCAAGCGCACGGTGGCAGGAATGATACATGGTGACGATGGTGTCGGCACCCGCGGCGACCGCGCCTTCGGCCAGCGCGCGATGGATCGCCTGTTCGCGGTCCTTGAACTTGGCCGCCTGGCCGCCGCAGGCATAGGAGAAGCCGGAATCCTGCACCAGCTCGACCAGCTCGAGGTTGGGCACGGCGCCGAGCAGCTTGCGGATGCTGTCGACGGTGGCGCCGATGCCAAGATGCTCGTGAATCACCACGCGCCGTTTCGGCTGGTCGGCGACGAAGCGCGCCTTCAGGGCCTCGAGGTTGGCGGCGAGGAACTCGCTGACATGGCCGAGGTCGAAGAACGGTTCCTCGACATCCTTCTCCAGCTCGTCGAAGTTCTTGGTGCAGGTCGGGCACCAGGTCAGCACCTTGGAGGCGCCCGACTGGCCGAAGCGCTGGAAGGTGCGATGGCCGATGCGTTCGTAGGTCGGCAGGTCGGCTTCCTGGAACTGGTAGACGCCGCAGCAATGGGCGGTTCCGCCGACCACGTCGAAGTCGAGCTCGAGCGCGTCGAGGATGTCCATGACGTTGAGCACTATGTGCGGCGTGCGCAGCACGTTGCAGCCGGTATAGAACAGGATCTCGGCCGTGCGCCGCTCGGCCGGCTGCAGGATCTTCTTCAGCGTCTCCGAGGGCAGCTGCATGCTGGCGAGCAGCCGGATCGCCTGCGCCATGTGGCGGAACCGGCCGGCGGCGTTGGCAGCGCCCACCTCGCGCGGCCTGGCCGCATCGAGCGCCTTCAGCTTGGCGATGGTCACCCACTGGCGGACGTTGATCCCCTCAGGGCAGGCATCGGAACAGCGGGCGCTGCCGTCGCAGGCGTTGAGCCATTTCTGCAGGCCGTCGGCAGCAGGACCGCCGCCGACCGTGAGGGCCGACAGTTCGCCGACACGCGCCTTGGCCTCGCCGGCGGCGAGGCCGATCTCGCGCGCCGTCGGGCAGACCTCGAAGCACTTGCCGCAGCCGGTGCAGCAGTCGGCCGCCTCGGCCGCCAGCGCCTCCAGCCTGTCGGCATAGGCGCTCACGGCCGACCTGCCGCGCGCCGGTTGTAGTTGAGCTCCTCGGGCGTGGGCTTCAGTCCGACGGCGATGCGAAAGCCCGTGAGGTTCTTGCCCTCGCCGACCGGCAGGGTCAACGCGAGCTCCTCGCGCGACTCGCCGCGCGGGCTGGAACTCGACAGTTTGAAATCGGCGGTGAAGTCCTGGCCCTGCGCCACCCTGCCATTGCTGTCGAGCACGCGCACGAAGTAAGGCACGCGCGTCTGGCCGGGCGTGACGGCGGGGCCGGCGCTGACGGCCACGATCATCACCACGGTGACGTCGAGCACGCCGCCGCTGAGCCTGCAGGACGAACCGACGTTCACCAGCGCCGCTTCATAGGCGATGTCGCGCGGATCGCGCCCCGGCCCGTCCTTGAAATGGGTGATGCGGCCGGCATCCTGCACCGTGAGCGGCGCCGGACAGGATATGGAGGGTGGCGGCGTCGAGGGACCGCAGCTTCCGAGCGCGAGGACGAGCGCGGCGGCCGGCGCCAAAACGGCAAACTTTGCTCCGATCAACTTTCTGGGGATCATGGCAGGGTCTTGTGAGTGCCGTCGCACAGCGGCTTCTTGTTGGAGTGCTTGCAGGCGCAAAGCCAGTAGTCACCGGCCTTTTCGGGCGTGTACTTCATGGGCGAGAAGCTGCCGCCCTTGTGGCTGCCGTCGCAGAACGGCTGGTTCTTGCTCTGCCCGCAGGCGCACCACCAATAGTCCTTGCCCGCCTCAAGCGCCACTTTCGCAGGCGCCCTGGCCGCGACAACCGGCTCGGTCATGTTGCTTTCCCCGTTGCGGCGGCTTTGTTACGGTGCCGCGCCAATCCGCCGAATCAATCTCCTGAAGGTGGAGTCTAGGCAATGGTCCGCGGACCCGCAAGCGAGCGGGTCGGCATCCTGCAGAACGAATTCTCATGCCTGTCGCGAAGAAGCCGCTCACGATCCTGCTCGCCAGCCCGCGCGGCTTCTGCGCCGGCGTCGATCGCGCCATCCAGATCGTGGAGCGCGCGATCGAACGCTACGGCCGGCCGGTCTATGTCCGCCACGAGATCGTGCACAACCGCTACGTGGTCGAGAACCTCGAGGCCAAGGGCGCGGTGTTCGTCGACGAACTCGACGAGGTGCCCGACGACCGCCCGGTGGTGTTCTCCGCCCACGGCGTGCCCAGGTCCGTGCCGGCCGAAGCTGGCCGGCGCAACCTGCTCTATGTCGACGCCACCTGCCCGTTGGTCTCCAAGGTCCATCGCGAGGCCGAACGCCACCACGAGTCGGGGCGGCGCATCGTGCTGATCGGCCATGCCGGCCATCCCGAAGTGATCGGCACCATGGGCCAGCTTCCCGCCGGCGCGGTGCTGCTGGTCGAGAACGTGGCGCAGGCCGAGACCATCGAGGTGAACGATCCGCTCAATCTCGCCTACGCGACCCAGACCACGCTGTCGGTCGACGACACGACCGCGATCGTGGCAGCGCTGCGACGGCGTTTTCCGGCCATCCTGCGAAACTCAGAGACTGTAATGTAATTTACTTATTACTAATTACTTACAAAGCAAAGTTTACTCACTTTACTTTTTCAGACGGTTAAGCTTTACTTTATTAGTAAGCAAAGTAAATGTAACATCCATATTTTTAACTAAAATTTAATATTTTAAATTTTTTTATTG
>JACPVT010000284.1 GCA_016191685.1 Rhodospirillales bacterium
CTCGCTGCGCTCGGGATGACACTGTTACTTTGATAACGGCATTCGATTTGTTTCCGGAGGAACAATGACTCTCGACATCAACCGCCCCGATCTCACGGTGGGCGTGGTCGGCACCGGCGCCATGGGCCGCGGTATCGCGCAGGTGACGGCGCAAGGCGGCATGAAGGCCGTGATGTTCGACGCAGCGCCGGGCGGTGCTGCGAAGGCCAAGGCCGCGATCCTGGAGACATTGAAGGGGCTGGTCGCCAAAGGGCGGCTGACAGATGCCGATCTCGCCAAGGTCGACGCCAATCTCGGGATCGCCGGGAGCATGGCCGATCTGAAGCCGTGCCACATCGTGGTCGAGGCTGTGTTCGAGAATCTCGAAGTGAAGCAGAAGCTGTTCGGCGAACTGGAAGCCGTGCTGGCACCCGATGCGATCCTGGCCTCCAACACCTCCTCGATCCGCATCGCCTCGATCGCTCGTGCGCTCAAACATCGCGACCGCGTCTGCGGCATGCACTATTTCAATCCCGTGCCCTTGATGAAACTGGTCGAGGTCATCCGCGCCGCCGATACCTCGCAGGCCACGGTCGATGCCATGGTGGCGCTGGGCAAGCGCCAGACCCGCGTGCCGGTGGTGGTGGGCGACACGCCGGGCTTCCTGGTCAATCTCGGCGGCACGGCCATCGGTACCGAGGGGCTGCGCATCTATCAGGAGGGCCGGGCCACGCCATCCCAGGTCGACGCCGTCATGCGCGACAGCTGCGGCTTCCGCATGGGGCCGTTCGAGCTGATGGACCTCACCGGCATCGACGTGAACTTCCCGGCGCGCAAGATCATCTACGAGGGCTTCTTCCACGACCGGCGCATGACGCCCAGCCCCTATCACGAGAGCCTCTATGCCGCGGGCCGGCTCGGCCGCAAGACCGGCGGCGGCTGGTACGCCTACGACGCCAAGGGAGCGAAGGTCGATCCCGGCGCCGACCATCCGACCTCCGTGGTGCCGGCGCCGAGCGTCGTCATCATGGACACCCACAACAAGAAGCTGGTGGGCCTGATTGCGGGTGACGGCGCCAAGCTGCTGGGCGCCGACGACGGCAAGAGCCCGATCCTGGTGGCGCCGATCGGCAAGGATTGCACCACGACGGCGATCGAACTCGGCCTCGATCCCGGGCGTACGATCGCGGTCGATCTCACCGGTGATACGGCCAAGCGACTCACGGTGATGACCGCGCCCGGCGCCGATGTGGCGGTCCGCGACTCGGCCGTCGCGCTGCTCGCCAAGTCGGGCGCCAAGGTGACGGTGATCAAGGACTCGCCCGGCTTCATCGCCCAGCGCATGTGCGCGATGATCGCCAACCTCGGCTGCGAGATGGCGATGATCGGCATCGCCTCGGCGGCCGACGTCGACACCGCCATGACCCTGGGCCTCAACTACCCGCGCGGGCCGCTGGCGCTGGCCGACTGGATGGGCGTCAAGGAATGCCACGAGATCCTGGTCCAGATGCAGGCCATCACCGGCGACGACCGCTATCGGCCGAGCCAGTGGCTGCGCCGCCGCGCCATGTTGGGCATGAGTGCAACGACGGTGGAATGATGAGGGCCATGCGAGCCATAACGACGGTCGTTTGCCTGGCCGTCGCTCTCTCGCTGGCCGCTGCGCCGTTGCCGGCGCAGGCGCCGTTCAAGGGCGAGAATCTTCTCGTCACCATGCCGCCAGGCTTCAAGATGGCCTTCAACGACTCGCGCAACGGCATGAACATGCAGGAATGGGTGCCGGCGAACGAGACAGTGCAGAACTGGACAGAAATGGTGACCGTGCAGGTCTTCCTGCGGCGCACGGACATCGATCCGGCGCAATATCTGGCGACCATGCAGAAACAATGGGCCGGCGCCTGCAAGGGCAGCACCGGGACGGCGGTGACGACCGGCAAGGTGAACGGTTTTGCGGCATCGTCGACGCTGCTGCGGTGTCCCTTGCTTGCTTCGTCGGGCAAGCCGGAGACCACGATGTTC
>JACPVT010000285.1 GCA_016191685.1 Rhodospirillales bacterium
CTTTTCTTCTCATATTCTAAGAGACTTGAAATACTCACCGGGAATCCGCGCGGAAGCAGCCGGAGTTCTTTTTCGAACTTCTTCATCCTGTCTTCCCTCAGCGGAGGCGCGGCAGGAATTGCAGCGCGTGGCGTCGGTTCGCGTTCTGGTGATCGAGGACGAGGCGATCATCGCTCTGGACGTGGCCGACATCGTTCGCAACGCCGGTCATGAAGTGGTGGGCATTGCGGCGACGGAGAAGACTGCGGTCGAGCTTGCGCGAAAGCATTCGCCTCACCTCGTGCTGGCGGATATCCAGCTTCGCGGCGCCGACAGCGGGATCTCTGCTGTCAATGAGATCATGGGAGCCATGGCGGTACCGGTCATCTTCGTCACTGGTTTTCCCGAGCGGCTGCTTACCGGAAAGCGGGTCGAGCCGGCTTTCGTCATTTCGAAGCCGTTCGATCCCGACCTCCTTCGCGCGGCGATCGCACAGGCGCTCCACACCGTTTCGATCTGAACCTGGCGCGGCCCGATGCTGGCCCGATTGTCGCTGCGCACGAAGTTAGTCCTTCTTGTGACCGCAGCACTTCTGCCAGTGCTCGGTCTCGCGGCCTGGCGCGCTGACGGTGATCTGCGCAGGGCGGAAACGTATCAGGCCGAAGCCGTGGCGGCGGCGGTGGAACTCGCGGTCGCCCGCCATCGCACGCTGATCGAGGGCACGCGCCGGCTGCTTGTGGCGATCTGTTCCGAGGACGTGGTGTCAAAGAGCGCCGGACCCGAGGCGACGCCATCGGACATCACCGGATGTGAGATGTACCTTTCCCGTGTCCTGAAGGCATTTCCGGCCGAATATTCCTCGGCGCTCGTCACCGACGACAAGGGTATCGCACGCTGTTCGAGTACCATGACGGCGGTCGGCATGGAGTTTTCCGATCGTGAGATATTCCGTCAGGTCCGTGACACCAGGGAGTTCTCCCTCGGAACCCAGATCGCGAGCCGGGTGACGGCTCTTGGCGTCATACCCATGGCGCTGCCGATCCTGCGTGGCGGCGAGTTCGGTGGCATGTGCGCCATCGGCATCGCGCTTGGCAGCTTTGCCGACGCGGCATCGCCGGTTCCGGTGGGCGGTGGCATCCCTGTTGCGCTGGTTGACCGCAGCGGCGCCTCGATCGGCGGCAACGCCGAGACGGCTCGAGTTCTGCCCGTCGCGGCCCGCATTGCCGCGGCTCTTGTAGGCGGTCAGACCGCGTTCAGGGATTATGGCCAGGATGGAACGCCCTACGACTTCAGGATCCTGCCCCTGGTCGGAAATACAATCTTCGCTATTGCCGCTGCGCCCGCGACGGACAGCTTCCTGTCACTGGTTCTCGCCGGGGACGGATTTGTGCTTGTAGGACTTGCCCTCGTCGTGGCGCTCATGGCGGTCTGGTTCGGCGCCGACCGCTGGTGCGTGCGCCCCTTGCGCTACATCAGGGACTTTGCCGGCCGGGTCGCCCGGGGCGAGCCAGGAAATTTCGTCCCGCCACGTCCCTGGACCCCTGAACTGGCGTCGGTGGGCGAGGGGGTGGCAGCGATGGCCGAGGCGATCGCCAGCCGCGAGGCTGAGCTGAGGGCCGGACTGGAACAGCGCGACCACATGCTTCGCGAGATTCACCACAGAGTGAAAAACAATCTGCAGATGATCTCAAGTCTGCTCAATCTGCAGGCTGGTGAAATCCGCTCGCCGCGCATCCGCCGCTTCTTCGGCGATGCTCAGAACCGTGTTCTCACCCTCTCGATCCTGCATCGGCATCTCTATGAAAGGACGAGTTGGGCCCTGGTCGATTTCCAACGCTTCATCAGTGACCTGGTGCGCCAGATATCCGTCGGAAACGTGGAGGCCAATCGTTCGCCGCCGCGTTTTCACATCCGGGCGCCGATCATGGCGGTGGGGCCCGATACGGCAATTCCGGTGGGACTGATCGTGACCGAGGTGGTGAGCAGTGCTCTGGATCACGACTTCAGCGGCGCCGCTACTCCCGAGATCCGAATCGAGGCGGTCGAAGGCGACGGAAAGGTCACTTTCACCATCGAAGACAACGGCCAGGACAAGGACAGCGGGTCGATTCGGTCGGTTGGGCGGGGCGTCTTCGGGCTGACCTTGATTCGCGGATTGGCGACGCAGCTCGGGGGCGAGTTGACGATAGCGCCGCGCGTTGGTGGTGGGACGCACGTGACCGTGACCTTCCCGATCGCCAAGGAGCAGACAGATGCCTAGCGTGCCGCAGGCCGCGCGCGCGACCGGGCTGATCGTCGGATTGACGATTGCAGTGGTGATCGCGACCGGCGCCATGCTGGCCATTACGCACTCCAACTCCGCAGCCCGCCAGCAGCGGCTGGTGGTCGGGAACTACGAGACCATGTCGCTGATGCGCGAAATCGTGATCGCGCTGCAGGATGCGGAAATCGGCCAGCGGGATTACCTCCTGACCGGAGAACTCGGCAATCTGAAACCCTATGAACGGGCGCGTCTGCAGATTGAAGGTGGCCTGCGGCAACTCGAGGCTGCCGCGTCCACCGACCCGGATGCGACCCAGCAAGTCAGGGAGTTCCGCTCCCTTGCCAGCGAAAAACTCGAATGGCTTGGCAGGACCGTGTCCACCTATCAGCTCTATGGGCGAGATGCCGCACTGGCTCTTGCCCGTACCGGCGTGTCCGGCGCCACCATGGAGCGGATCCGCGGCGTCGGGGATGCATTCGTCGAAGGGCAGCGACTGTTGCTGGCCCGCCGGCTTGCGACGTTGCGTTCGGAGCAGCGCAAGTCCGATATCGCCGGTTTGCTGGTCATGGGAGGCGCCTTCATCTGCCTCATCGCCGGCATGATCATCATCATAAGCGGTGCCGGCCGGCTGGAGCGCACGCAACGTGAGCTTCTCGCTCGCTCGGGTCTGCTCAAGACGACACTCGAGAGCCTGCGGGACCCCATCTTTGTGATCAACGCCGAAGGTTTGGTCGTGGCGTGGAACGAGCCCTTTGCGCAACTCGCGGGCTGGGATCCCGACAAGAATGGCGCCCTGACGCGAGAACAGCTGCTCTCGGGCCGAATGCCGGCGACGAGCGCTCTGCTTGGGCCGCTGAACCTCGACGTCGATGCGCCCGGCCGGTCGCTGACCGCTCGCGTCTCGTACGAGGGGCGGGAATATGAGGTCTCGCGTGGAGAGATGTCGGGCGGTGGGGCGGTGGTGCGCTGCGTCGACGTGACCGAGAAGCTGCACGACGAGGCGGCTCTGCGGCAGGGCCAAAAAATGGAGGTGACAGGCCAGCTCACCGGCGGCATGGCCCACGACTTCAACAACATCCTGCAGGTCGTCCGGGCAAACCTCGACCTGATGAAGGAGGACGTCGGCTCCCAGCCGGAGATCCTTGCCCGCCTGCAAAGCGCCACCGCCGCAGCGGATCGCGGAGCCCGCCTGACGCAGCAGCTCCTGGCCTTCGCCCGGCGGCAATCCTTGGCACCGCAGCCAACCAACGTCGCGCGGTTGCTGTCGGATCTTGCCGAGCTGCTTCGGCATTCGCTCGGCGAGCGCATTACCATCGAACTGGCGATGGCCGAGGATGCGTGGAACGCAAGGATCGACCCCAGCCAACTGGAGAACGCGATCCTAAACCTTGCAATCAATGCACGAGACGCCATGCCGGAAGGCGGCACGGTAAGGGTCGAGGTGTCGAACGAGACTCTCGACCGACGCTATGCGGCGCTGCATCCGGAGGTGACTCCCGGCCCCTATGTTCTCGTTGCGGTGAGCGATACCGGCACCGGTATGCCACCGGAAGTCGCGGCCCAGGCCTTCGATCCGTTTTTCACGACCAAGCGTGACGGCAAGGGCACGGGTCTCGGCCTCAGCATGGTCTACGGCTTCGTCCGTCAGTCCAACGGTCACATCCGTATCGACAGCGCGATCGGGCAGGGCACCAGCGTGAAGCTCTACCTTCCGCGCACCTTCGACCCGGTGATCGAGAAAGCGGCCGACACGGCAACCGCCTCAATCGGCCGAGAGCGCATTCTGGTGGTCGAGGACCACGACGACGTGCGGCAGACGGTGGTCGACATGCTCAAAGGCTGGGGCTATCGCGTCACGGCGGCGGAGAATCCCGACACTGCGGCGATCCTGTTGAACGGGGATGCGGAATTCGACCTCCTGTTCACCGACGTCGTGATGCCGGGAACGCTGCCGGTGATGGAAATGGTGGCGTTGGCGCAACGTTTGCGGCCTGGGATCGCCATCCTCCTGACCTCGGGCTATGCCAGGGATCTGATCCCCGAGATCGGCCAGTCCGGCTACGCGATGATCGCCAAGCCCTACGGCAGCGAGGCGCTGGCCGAAAAGGTCCGCGGCGCGCTCGCGACGCGGCAAGTGCGACCGGCGGTGGCCGCTGGGTCGCCATCGCCACCCGTCGCGACGACTCCACCGCGTCGGGTGCTCCTGGTGGAGGACGAGGTTGTTCTCCGCCTGTCAGTCTCCGACATGCTGGTGCGTTTGGGATGTTCGGTGGCCGGCGTCGGCAGCGCCGAGCAGGCCCTTGAATTGCTGGCGCGGGACGGCTCGTTTGACTTGTTGCTGACTGATCTCGGGCTGCCGGGGATGAGTGGCGAAGAACTCGCGGCCGAAGTGCATCGCCGGTCCCCCGACTTGCCGGTGGTCATTGCCAGCGGTTATGGCCGGCCCGAGGCCCAGGTCGGCGGGCACCAATTTATCACCAAGCCCTATTCGGCAATCGACCTGCAACAGGCGCTCGATCACGCCTCCCGGACCGCCACCCCGCCGTGATTTTGCAGGGCATCGGCAACCGACGGCGCCCGGTCGCGTTGCCTCCATGAGATCACGCCACTCGTGGAGGGCAACATGAGCGTCACGACTCGCCGAAGGCCCTCGCGTGTCGAGCCCGGCGACCGGGCCGCAAACCGGCTGCTGGAGGGCGAACTGCTCGACCTATACGCGGCGATCCTGATCGTCGTGCCGATCGCGGTCTTCTTGCGATCGCTGTGGTCCTGATTGTGGCCCTCGCCACGGCGTAGAGCCATCGGCCCGCCGCTGCCCGCGGGGCGCAACTTCCGGCGCGCGGTCCCGTTGCCGCAATGACAGATCTCACAAGCTCGGGTCATCGCCAAAGACAGGAGACGACATATGCGTTCACTTTCAATCTTCGCCATTTGCGTTGCCGCCGCGACTGCCGCGCTGCCGATGGCAGGTCATGCCCAGACGACCGGGCCAACCAGCACGCAGGACGATGCCAAGACGATCTGGGAGAAGATCAAGGGCAGCTGGACGACGACCAAGGGTGCTGTGAAGGAACAGTGGGGCAAGCTGACCGATGATGACCTGATGACAATCGAAGGTCGCCGCGACCAGCTCGTTGGCAAGATCCAGACACGCTACGGCATCTCTCACGAGGAAGCCGAAGCCCAGGTGAGCGACTGGGAGAAACGTCGGAATCGCGACATGTGATCGACGCATGTCTCGCGTCGGTCGAAGGAGGATGGTCATGAAGCCGGCATTTCATCTTGCCACGATCGTTGCGACTGGCACCTTTGCCTTCATGATGGCGGCTGCGTCGTCTCTGGCACAGACCGCGCCAGGTCAGTTTCGGGACGAGCGAACCGGCAAGGTCTGGACACCGGAGACCGTGAGCCAGGACGACAAAGCTGGTCCAGCGACGCCCAGTTCAGTCCGGGACCGGGCATTCGATCCGCGCAGCCAGCTGGCGGTCGTCGAAGGTGTCACTGTCCAGAGGCCACGCGCCAATCTCATGGCCGTTCTGCCGGTCACGGCGGGGCCGAGTGTGCCGATCGTCACCCTCGACGGCGCGTCGCTGCAAGCAGTGCCGGGCGAACGCTGGCTCACCGTGATCTACGTCACCAACAACAGCGCCGACATTGTCGACACGGTGGTGGGCTGCACCTTCACCAATGCCGATCGCAAGGTCCAGGACACGCGGGTGATCGTTCCGCCGGCAGGTCCGGGCGAACGGCTGGGCATGCCCGTCTACGGGCCGCCCGTCGACCTCTTCGTCGATCGGGTGACTTGTCGTGTGATGTCGCCGGCCTGACGCATTCCGCCGCGCGAAGCATTTCAAGCAGGACGCCGGCGAATGGCGGAGCCGGCCGTTCCCGTTCATGCCAAACGTCGCTACGCTGCCCGTCTGTTTGATGGGGGCACGAATGGGCAGCAGCAAAGTTGGACGGCGGACGGCAATGGCGGGGGGTGCGGCGCTGGCGACTGCGTCCCTGATTCGGTCGCGCGAGGCGCACGCAGCCGCCAAGACGCTCACGGTCGTGCTCGAGTCCGAGGTCACGATCCTCGACCCGCATGCCACGACCGTGAACATCACCCGCTCCTTCGCGCTGCATGTCTTCGACACGCTGTTTGCCATGAACGAGGCCGGCGAGATCAAGCCGCAGATGATCGATACCTGGCAGAGCAGCGCCGACAAGCTGACCTGGACCTTCGTTCTGCGCGATGGTCTCAAATGGCACGATGGCACGCCGGTGACGGCGGCAGACTGTGTCGCCTCGCTCAAGCGCTGGGGCGGGCGCGATGCGTTGGGCAAGATGCTGCTGGCCGAAACCGTGTCACTCGACGCCGTCGACGCCAAGACCTTCAAACTCGTGCTGAAGGAGCCGTTTCCGCTGCTGCTCGACGTGCTGGGCAAGCCGAACGCACCGTTGCCGGTGATGATGCCTTCGCGCCTCGCCGCCACGCCGGGCGACCAGCGCATCGCCGAGCCCATCGGCTCGGGCCCGTTCCGCTTCGTCAAGAGCGAGTGGCGACCCGGCAACGCGATGGTGCTGGAGCGCAATCCCGACTACGTGCCGCGCAAGGAGGCCCCCGATTTCCTGGCCGGGGGCAAGAACGTGAAGATCGACCGTCTGGTGCTGCGAGTCATGCCCGACCAGTCCACCGGCGCCAACGCGCTGATGGTGGGCGAAATCGACTACATGCAATACCTGCCCTTCGACATGTTGCCGCTCCTGGAAAAGGAGCGGGGCGTCAAGCTGATGGGTCTTGGCGGGCTGCATCAATTCCAGGGCAACTTCCGCCTGAACCACGCAGCCCCGCCGTTCGACAATCCGGCGGTTCGGCGCGTGCTGTGGAAGCTGGCCGACCAGAACGCGACGCTCACGGCAATCGGCGTGCCCGACCGCTACCGTGCCAAGTCCTGCCCGTCGTTCTGGATGTGCGGTACGCCGCTCAGCACCGATGCAGGATCGGCCGCCGCCAAGGTCGACCTGGCGGCAGCTCGCGCCGAATTGAAGGCAGCGGGCTACAAGGGCGAACCGGTGATCGTTCTGGAAGTCGCGGGCTCGATCAGCCAGACGGCGGCGCGCGTTCTCGTGCAGAACATGCGCGATGTGGGCTTCACGGTGGAGGAGCAGCCGCGGGATTGGCCGACCATTCTCGCCCGGCGGGCCAAGAAGGAAGGCTGGTCGATGTTCCCAGTCTACTCCAACGGCACCGACATGTTCTCGCCGCTCACGCACTTCTACATCGCGGCGAGCTGCAACGACTTTCCCGGCTGGTCGTGCGACGAGCGCATCCCCAAGCTGCTGAAGGCGTTCACGCGGGCTGTGACACTCGAGGATCGCAAGCGCATTGCGGCCGAGATCCAGGTCATTGCCTATGAGCTCGTACCCTCCGTCATGTGGGGCCAGTTCAGTATCGCATCGGGCTACCGGGCCGATCTCAAGGGGCTGATCCAATCGTCGTACCCGATGTTCTGGGCAGTCGATCGCTGATCATCGCAGCGGAACCCGAGATGTCGTCGAACGTTGTCGACCATGGGTGGGAACAGCACCCCATGGAGGCATCGGATGGTCAATCGACTTTTCGTTGCGGCCCTTGCCGGGCTCGCGCTGACCGCCTGTGCGACGGAGACGCGAACCGTCGTCGTGACGGAGGACTCGTGCGTGGCCTATGGGTTCCGCGTCAACACGCCGGAATACCGGCTGTGTCAGTCGCGCGAAATGGAAGCCCGCCGCACCGGTCGCATGCAGGCCGGTTACGGCGAGGGGCGTATCGTGGCCGACGCCCAGGCCGCCTGCAGGTCCTACGGCCTGACGCCGTACACCGATCGCTACGATCGCTGCGTGCGAAACGAGTATACGTTGCGTCAGCCTGCCTAGGCGATGCGAGGCGCCTCTCGGCACCAAGGGCAGGATGATGGAGGTCCGGCATAACCCGGCGCTCAACCGCTACGAACTCGACACCGAGCACGGAGTGGCGATCGCCGTCTACAGACAGCAGGGCGACCGGCTCGTCTTCACCCACACCGAGGTGCCGCCGGCGAGCGAGGGCAAGGGGATCGGCTCGCGGCTCGTGCGCGCCGCTCTCGATGACGCGCATCGTCGCGGCTTCAAGATCGTGCCGGCCTGCAGCTTCGTTGCCGCTTTCGTGCATCGTCATCCCGAATACGACGACGCCCGCAATCAGGGGCCCTGAACCGACCGTACGATCAGGAAGGCAACCAGGGTGGATGCCGCCGTGGCGGCGGCTCCCCAGGCGAGGTCGACCAGGCTTACGGCCATCGGCCAACCGCGCAGAGTGGCAAGGTTGGTGATGTCGTAGGCGGCATAGACACAGAAGCCGAAGAGGCCGCCGTAGAGCACGGCGGCGACCCATGTTCCGGCGGTCAACGAGAGCGGTACGGCGAACACGGCGATGCCGGCGGCGTGGATCAGATAGAAGAGGATCGCCACCGACCAGACCGGTCGGTCGAGCAGCAGTTGGCCCAGGCGGGCCTTGTAGAACTCGCGGCTGACCAGACCGAGCCACAGGGCGTCAAGAACCGCCAGTGCCACGAGGGCTGCAAGGTAGCTCACCAACAGGGATTTCATCGGCCGTACTGTAGCCCGGCAGCCCGACCGTGACGACGGTGCCTAGCTCGGCGAAATGAACCAGGCAAGGCCGAGCGCCATGGCAGCGACCGTGGTGGAGATGATCAGGATGCGGATGATGCGGCCGCTGATGACGCCGCTACGTGCCTCAACCGGCGTGAGTTCGCGTTCCATGGGGAACTCCGACAATCACTTAGGTACTTACGAACAAACGCCCCGGGCTGGCCGGGGGTTGCCGGGCCGGACTTGCCCTGCCCCGACGGCCCCGGAACCGGTCGGTCGGCGCCACGTTGTTCCATCACATCGATGGAGTTTGGTAATGCTGTATTGGGCATTGATGTTCCTCGTGATCGCGCTGGTGGCCGCCGTCTTCGGCTTCGGCGGGATCGCCTCGACCGCGACCGGCATGGCACAGATCCTGTTCGTCATTGCCCTGGTCCTGTTCGTGGTGAGCCTGTTCGCCGGCCTCATCCGGCGGAACCTCTAGAGCATCGAGCGTTTAATCAGGCGCATAGCCTGCGTCTTTCAGGTAGTTCCAGCATTCGCGCTCGGAGTAGAGGGCGCAGATGTCACCGATTGCCCTCCAGAGAGCGTCGATTGTTCGTGCGCCGATCCGCCTCAGATGGGCCTTGAGTTTGGCGAAGGCCATTTCGATCGGGTTGAGATCGGGACTGTAAGGCGGCAGAAAGAGGAACCAGGCTCCGCGCTGCTTGAGGATAGCCTCGGCCTTTGCGCTCTTGTGGCTGGAGAGGTTGTCGAGGATCACCACATCACCGTGTTGCAGAGTCGGGGCGAGCTGGGTCTCGACATAGATGTCGAAGATCTCACGGTTCATGGGCTGGTCGATCACCCAGGGCGCCGTCAGGCCGTCGCACCGTAGTCCGGCGATGAAGGTCTGGGTGGGCCAGTGTCCGAACGGCGCGTCGGCTTTCAACCGGATACCCCGGCGGGCCCGGCCACGCAGGCGGGTCATCTTGGTCGTCGTGCCGGTTTCGTCGAGGAAGATCAGTCGGTGGACCGCCTCACGCATGCGCGGCTGGCGGTGCGCCTTCCACTCGTCACGTGCCTGGCGCACGTCCTCGCGCTCGGCCTCCGAGGCCAGCAGTGTTTTTTTTGAAGGACAGTCCCGCCTTCAGTAGCGCACGCGACAACGACGCCGGGTGAGCCGTCACATCCTTCTCGGCTTTCAATTTGGCCGCCAGTTCCGGCATCGTGATGTCGACCTCGGCCTCGACCCACTCGAGCAGAGCCGTCAGATGTGGCGCCAGTTTGCCGCCGCCAGGCGGACGGCCTTGTCGCGCCGGCTCTGCCGATCCGGTTCGCGACACCCGATCGGCGAGTTTCACCGCAAAGCTTGCACTGACATCGTAGCGGCGAGCCGCAGCACGACGAGACTGCCCGCTCTCCACTCCCGCCTGAACGCGCTCCCGAAGGTCAATCGAATAAGGCTTTCCCATCCAGGCTGGCCTCCAGACCCAGCCCGAACCTTGAATCAGATTTCTGATTCCTTGGGAATCCTCATTCGATTCCTATTTGAGGCTCGATGCTCTAGGCGATCAGCCCCGCGCCGCCTCGAAGTGTGTCCGGAGTCGTTCGCGCGCCGCGTTGCCGGCGTCACGATCCCAGCAATTGACGATCGCGACGCGAAAGCCGCCAGGCGGCATTGCGTGACGGTCCGGAGCGACGTCCTCGTGGAAGGTGATCTGTAGGCTCGAGACGCCGGGCAGACCGGTGATCGCCTGCCGCAGGCTGGCGGGCGGATGGCGGTGGGGCGACCCGTGCGGGACGAACAGCACCACGCTGTAGCCGGTGCGGCGGCGCTGATCGTCGAACTGCCATTCGCCGGTCGAATAGAGACGGACCAGAGCCTCGACCCAGCCCTCGCCGTAGAGATCGGGCCACTGATCGGCGAACCGCAGGTGAACTTCTATGATGCGTCCGCCGATGGTCTCGAGATTGACCATGCCGGTGTAGCCCGCGAGATGCCGACTGCACCAGGCGCTGCACCACTCCTCGACCTCGGGGGCAGCTCCTGCATGCACTTCCCAGTGGTCGAAGGTGCCATCGCCGCTCGCCAGACCACTGGCGTGACGCCACCAGCGCGGCTCGCCGTCGACAACGGCCACGTCGCTGCTGACGTGGTCGCCCTCGAGCAGGGTGCTCCACATGTGGCCGGGCCGGTAGGCGGCAGCGTAGTCGGCTTCCGAGCGCAGCACGCAGCTGCCGACGCCCATGCCCTTGAGGTTGTAGATCGGCTTGGAGAACACCGGATAGCGGACAGGTGCCACGCCGTGCGGCGCCGCGTCGAGGCCCTGGCTCGCCGCCACCGCGAGCTTGTCGTAGACCCAGCGGTGCGCGGGATTCCACGTCCAGGCGTCGCTGTCCTCAGTCGGAATGAAGATGTCGTCGGGACACGGCACACTCTCGAAATATTGAGCGCGCCACGGGTCGATCTCGCAAATCGGCACTTGCGTCCCTCTGGTGGACAAGTGGAGGCTACGACTGTGAGTGCGCCATGGGCGTATTGCAACTGGCTATCGTCGACGGGCGTGGCGGAGGTGTCGTGTCGAAAAGTGTAACGCAAGCCGTCTTGCCTGCGGCAACGGAATCGATCGCGCGCTTCCTTGCCGTTCGCGGCCTGACCGAGCAGCTGGCGGCGCCATTGTCGCCCGAGGACCAGACGGTCCAGTCGATGGCCGATGCCAGCCCGACCAAGTGGCATCTCGCCCACACCACGTGGTTCTTCGAGACCTTCGTGCTGCGTCCCCACGCGCCGGTCTACCGGGTTTTCGATCCGGCCTACGAATACCTCTTCAACTCCTACTATGAAGCTGTCGGGCCGCGTCATCCGCGTCCGCAGCGCGGCCTCGTCTCGCGGCCCGGCGTCGACGAGATCATGGCCTATCGCCGCCACGTCTCCGAGGCCATGGTCGAGCTTCTGGAGCGCGGCGCCGGCAATGCCCAGGTGCTGGTCGAGCTTGGCCTTCATCACGAACAGCAGCATCAGGAGCTGATCCTGATGGACGCCAAGCACATGCTGTCGCTCAATCCGTTGCGTCCGGCCTACCGGGAGGGCCCGCGCGCCGTCGCGGCCGAGGCCTCGCCGCTTTCGTGGATCGGCTTCAACGGCGGGCTGGTCGAGATCGGCCATGACGGCCGCGGCTTCGCCTTCGATAACGAGGGCCCGCGCCATCGCGTCTGGCTGGATCCATTCGCGCTGGCGTCGCGGCCGATCAACGGTGCCGAGTATCTCGCCTTCATCGAGGACGGCGGCTACCGCCGGCCTGAGTTCTGGCTGTCGGCGGGATGGGACTGCGTCGGCCAGCACGGCTGGCAGGCGCCGCTCTACTGGGAGAAGAGGGACGGGCGTTGGCACGTGTTCACCCTGTCGGGCCTGCGCGCGCTGCAGCCGTCCGAGCCGGTGTGCCATGTCAGCGCCTACGAGGCTGCGGCCTTCGCCAAGTGGGCGGGCAAGCGCCTGCCGCGCGAAGCCGAATGGGAAACCAGCGCCGGCGCGGTGCAGGGTATCGGCGAGGTCTGGGAATGGACGGCCAGCCCCTACGTCGCCTATCCCGGCTACCACGAACCGCCGGGCGCGATCGGCGAATACAACGGCAAGTTCATGGCCAACCAGCTGGTCCTGCGCGGGGGTTGCGCCGCCACGCCGGCGGGGCATAGTCGCACCACCTATCGCAACTTCTTCCCACCCGATGCGCGATGGATGTTCGGCGGCATTCGCCTGGCGGAGGATCTGCGATGAACCTTTCCCCGACCGCTCCGGATCGCGCCGAAGCCGGCGACCGCGACGAGTTCCGCGATGCCGTGCTGGCCGGCCTCGCGCGCCAGCCGCGCGCCATTCCACCCAGGTTCCTCTACGACGCGCGCGGCTCGGAGCTGTTCGATGCGATCTGCGAGTTGCCGGAATACTACCTCACGCGCACCGAGACCGGGATTCTGACGGCCTGCACGCCAGAGCTGGCGCTGCTGGCCGGGCCGGGCTGCGCCCTGGTCGAGTTCGGCAGCGGCTCCAGCGTCAAGACGCGGCTGCTGCTCGACGCCATGCCCGACCTCGCGGCCTACGTGCCGATCGACATCTCGCGCCAGCATCTCGACGCCACGGCGGAACGGCTGCGGCGCGACTATCCGCGATTGCGGGTCGAGCCGGTGTGCGCCGACTACATGGCGCTCGAGACACTGCCAGTCGACCTGAATGGCGGCGACATGAGCGGTGCGCCGCGTCTCGGCTTCTTTCCCGGCTCGACGATCGGCAACCTCGAACCGCACGAGGCGACCGCCTTCCTGCGCCGCGCCCGCACCCTGCTGGGCGACCGCGGCGCCCTGGTGCTGGGCGTCGACCTCAAGAAGGATCCGCAGCGCCTGCATGACGCCTACAACGACTCCGCCGGCGTCACCGCCGCCTTCACGCTCAACCTGCTGCGCCGCATGAACCGCGAACTCGGCGCCACCTTCGACCTCTCCGCCTTCGCCCACGAAGCCTTCTACGATCCGGTCGAGGGCCGCATCGCAATCTACTTCCGCAGCCTTCGTGACCAGTCGGTGATCGTGGCCGGCCGCCCGTTCGCGTTCACCGCGGGCGAGCGCGTCCACACCGAGTATTCCTACAAGTACGACACCGCCGATATCGCGGCCTTGGCGCAAAGCGCCGGCTTCACGATCGACCGGACCTGGACCGATCCGGGCCGGCAGTTCGCCGTCGTCTATCTGGAAGCCGCCGCCTAGGACCGTGCCCCAAACAGGCAGCCCGCCCCCGGGTTTCCCCGGGAGCGGGCTTGGATGGCCGAGCGGGGAGGGTTGGCATCGCTGAGCGGGGGAGCAGGGGCGATACCGGATAGAGCCCGGCCATGTCCCCCGACAACGATAGCCGGACCGCGAAGGTTGCGACGCGGAGCCGGAATTTTCGCGGCCGCTAAGTGCCTGATTTTGCGGCCTCAATAGCCGCCAGCCTGGGGCTGATCTCCCTGTGCAGGGCATCGTCGCGGATCCGCGGCAGCATTTTCCGGATCGCCTCGGTGTCCAGCCTGTCGAGCTCGGTCAGAAAGGCCGCGATCTCGGCCCTGGTGGCAAAGCCCATGTAGGCGTCGTCGGCCTCGTGGGCGAGGCAGGCGGGCGAAGAGGGCTCCTTCGGCTCGTCGATCATGCCGGATGCCACCAGCGGCCCGCCAGCACGACGCCGGCCGAGAGCAGCCGCCGCTCGCCGATCATGCGCTCGCCGATCGAGTCGGCATAGTCGAACTTGCCGCTCGTCACCTCGATCACCGTGGCCTCGCCGATGCTGCCGACTTTCAGCGTGCCGAGGTCCGGCCGCTTGATCGCCGCCGCGGCGTTCGAGGTCGCGAGCTTGATCACCGTCGCGAGGTCGACGCCGAGGCAGAGGAACTTCGACATGGTGGTGAGGAGATCGAAGGCCGGGCCTTCGATCGAGATCACGTGCACGTCCGAGGAGATCACGTCGGGCAGGAAGCCGGCCGCCAGCATGCCGCGTGTCGTGCCGAAGCCGAACGAGCCGCCGCCATGGCCGATGTCGAAGATCACGCCGCGCTTGCGCGCCGCCAGGATCTCCTCGCGCACACGGCCGTCGGCGCGCACCGGCGCGTTCGGAAACGGTCGGAAACAGTGGGTGAGGATGTCGCCCGGGCGAAGCCGGCCCACCACCTCGTGGCGCGCGGGCGGCGGCGCATCGAGATGGGCCATCAGCGGCAGGCCCGTCTCCTCGGCGACGTCGAGGGCGATGTCGAGCGGCATGATGCCGGAATCGCCGCTGGCCGACTTGCCGACACGGACTTTTATGCCCAGCACCAGATCCTTGTGCTCGAGCGCGACGCGCACCGCCTCGCGCGGATCGAGCAGGCGCAGGTCGGCGCTCTCGCCCACCATCACGGTCTTGGAGAAGGCATAGATGCCGGGGAAGGAGACGTTGAGGAAGGGCAGGATGCGGACGGGCGAGGGCTCGATCACGTGCTTGCGGAAACCGTGGAAGTTGCCCGGCCCTGCGCTGCCGGCATCGATCGAGGTGGTGACGCCGCCGGTGCGTGCCAGCAGCTCGGCCTCGACGCCGAGCGACGTGCCGCCCCAATAGACATGGGTGTGGAGGTCGATCAGGCCGGGCGAGACGATCTTGCCTTTGACGTCGCGCGTGTCCTTGGCCGACAGATTGTCGCCGATCGCCGCCACCTTTCCGCCGGCGAAGGCGATGTCGGTCACCTTGTCGAACCCTTGCGAGGGATCGACCAGCCTGCCGCCTTTGAGAACGAGATCGTTCATTTCAACTTCCACCGCTGACGCGAATCCCGGACGAGTCACTGGGACACTGGTCTACGTCGTTTGCCGTGTTGTTCCGTGTCTGCCAACCGGTTGATTTCGCAGGGGAATGGATCGCTGTCCCGGCAGGGGGCGTGGGACGCCAAATGACTCGTTTCACGTCGGTTCGTCGCTGGCAGGGCTTTGTGTGGAAGGCTTGATTGGGACGCGAGCGGGTGGGGCAGAATTTCATGTTTCCCAAGTAGTAGGAAATAGGGCAAATGTCAACCTATCTAATCCTACTCATGGCGCTACCCCAGGCGTCGGCTCACGTCAGGTTGAAGGGCAACTGACGGAACGGCTTGTCGGTCAGGCGCGCGATGGCGTTGGCGAACGCCGGCGCCAGCGGTGGCAGGCCGGGCTCGCCCATGCCGGTGGGCGGCGCGGCACTGGGCACGATGTGGACCTCGAACGCCGGCATGTCGGTGATGCGGGCCACGGTGAAGTCGGAGAAGTTGCCCTGCTCGATGACGCCGTCCTTCAGTGTTATGGCCGCGCCCGGCAGGCACATCGACAGGGCCATGACGGCCGCGCCCTGCATCTGGGCGTCCACGCTGCGCGGGTTGACCGCGAGATTGCAGTGCACGCCGGCGGTCACGCGGTGCAGTACCGGCTGACCGTCCTTCACCGAGGCTTCCACCACGTAGGCCACGACGCTCTGGAAGGACTGGTGCACCGCCACGCCCCAGGCGCGGCCGGTGGGCAGCGGCGTCTTGCCGTAGCCGCTCCTATCAACCGCGAGCTGCAGCGCCGCACGGTGGCGCGGGTGCTTGTCGCCGAACAATCCCATCCGGTAAGCCACCGGGTCCTGGTTCACAGTGCGCGCGATCTCGTCGATCAGGGTCTCCATCACGAAGGCGGTATGCGTGGAACCGACGCTGCGCCACCACAGCACCGGCACGTTGAGCACGGGGTGATGCACGGTGAGCCGCATCGGCAGCGGGTAGGGTTCACGCATGCCCTCGGTCGCCGTGGCGTCGATGCCGTTCTTCACCTGGAATTCCCCGAACACCGTGCCCGTGGTGATGGACTGGCCGACGATGACATGGTCCCAGGCCAACACCTTGCCGCGCTCGTCGAAACCGATGCGCGCGCGGTGCAGGTGCATGGGACGGTAGTAGCCACCCTTCATGTCGTCCTCGCGGCTCCACAGCGTGCGCACCGGCACGCCGAGACCGGCGGCGCGCGCGGCCTTGGCGATCTCGCAGGCCTCGACCACGAAGTCGCTCGTGGCCGCGAAGCGCCGGCCAAAGCCGCCACCAGCCATCTGCACATGCACCTTCACCTGTCCGGGCTCGAGGCCCAGCACGCGCGCGACTGCGGCGGCGTCCAGGCCGGGGCACTGGGAGCCGGTCCATACCTCGGCGCGCCCGTCCGCGAGGGAAACGGTACAGTTCAGTGGCTCCATCGCCGCGTGGGCGAGGTAAGGGAAGACGAACTCCGCCTCCAGCCGCCGGGGCGCGGTGGCGAGCGGTGCCATGTCGGCGTCGAACTTGCGCGGGCCGGGACGGTCGGCCAGCGCGCGGTACTGGGCCTGTTGCTTTTCACTGTCGACCTTCTCCACGGCCGACGTGTCCCACTGCAGCTTCAGCGCCTCGCGGCCCTGAAGCGCCGGCCAATAGCCATCGGCCACCACGGCCACGCCTTCGGCGCCGCGATCGAGCGGCACGCGCAGCACGGCCTTCACGCCTTTGATGGCGCGCGCCGCGCTATCGTCGACCGAGGCGAGGTGGGCACCGAACACCGGCGGACGGGCCACCACGGCGGTGAGCTGCCCGGGCAGGCGAACGTCGATCCCGAAGTCCTGGCGTCCGCTGCTCTTGGCGCGCGCGTCGAGACGCGCGGTGGGGCGGCCGATGATGCGAAAGTCCTTGGGATCCTTCAGCGTGACCTTTTCCGGCACCGGCAGGGCCATCGCGGCCTCGGCCAGCTCGCCGTAGCCCAGCTTGCGGCCGCCCGGGCCCAGCACCGTGCCGGCTTCCGTGCGGAGGGTGGCCACATCGACCTTCCAGCGCGCCGCGGCGGCCGCCAGCAGCATGGCGCGGGCGCGCGCACCGAGCTCGCGGTATTGCGTAAAACTGTTCTTGATCGAGTTCGAACCGCCGGTGATGTGGATGCCGAACAGCGGGTCGATGTAGGCAGGATCGTTCGAACCGTGCCGGCTGCGCACGAGGCTCCAGTCCGCGTCGAGTTCCTCGGCCAGGATCATCGGCAAGCCCGTCTGTACACCTTGGCCGAACTCCAGCCGATTGATGGCCACCGTGACCTCGCCATTGGGCGCGATCTGCACGAAGGCCGATGGCTGCTGCGTGGGCTTGAGTGCGCCGTCGGCCGGGGTGCTGCCCTGGGCCGCACTGGTCAAGGGGAAGGCACCCAGCGCCA
>JACPVT010000348.1 GCA_016191685.1 Rhodospirillales bacterium
GATCGTCCGGCTGAGAAGCCCCGCCCCCTCCAGCACCTTCACGTGCTTGGCGGCGGCGGCGAAGGACATGTCGAAGGGTTGGGCGAGTTCGCCCACGCTGTGCTCGCCGTCGGCCAGCCGCCGCAGCATGGCGCGGCGGGTGGGGTCGGCGAGGGCATGGAAGACCCGGTCGAGGGCGGCGGCGTTCTGTTCAACCATGTGGTTTAATATAGAGGCGCCCGTCGAGATATTCAACCATTCTGTTGAATGATCCCGGGAAGGCGCGCGTCCATACATTGGCCGCCTAATCGCCCCATTTCCGGCGGGCAACCGGGGTCCGCGACCGGCCGTTGGTCCAGATGAGAGGGAAACTTCTCTGAGGAGAAAGGAGAACACCATGATCCGCCAGAAGATGCTTGCCCTCGCGTTCGGCGGCCTTGCCGCCGCGATCGTGCCGTTGTCCGTCCAGGCCCAGTCGGGCGACGCGCTGGTACGCGCCGAGTTCGCCTGCTCGGAAAACGGCGTGCGGCCCAATTCCGCGGCCTTCAATGCCTGCGTCATTCGAACGGCGCACGCCTTCGACCGCGGCGAACCCTACGTCGCCTACCGGACGGCGCGCACGGCCGGCGAGGCCCGCGACCTCTGCCTGTCCTATGGCCTGCCGCCCAACACGCTGGGCTACAAGCAGTGCATCGCCAACACCATGGATAGCCCGGCGCTGCAGCCCTACCCGGCGCCGACCGTGCGCTACGTGCCGGCCCATTCCGACACACCGCGCGCGACCGCGACCATCGACGCCTACGGCAACCGCTACGACCGCTATGGCGACCGCCTGGATCACAACGGCTACGTGATCGCCACGCCGGTCCGCTACATCACCACGCCCTAGACCGGGCGCGAGACCGGACACAAGACCGGGCACCGTAATCCGCAATGGGCCGGCCGGACATTTCGCCCGGCCGGCCTTGCGTCGGCATCAGATCCCGAACGTCACCCTTCCATCGGCGTCAATCGGCCATGACGGGTTCCAGGCGATCTCCCAGGCATGGTCGTCGGGATCGGCGACATAGCCGCGGAAGCCGCCGTGCGGCGGCGCATCCGCGAGGCGCAGCATCCGCCCACCCGCCACCGCCAGCCGGTCGAGCAGCGGCTGCACGTCGGCCTGCGCCGGCACGTTGTGCGCCAGCGCGAAGGCGCCGGGCCGCGCCAGGCCCGGACGCTGCCCCGGACGCTGCCCCGGACGCTGCATGTCGGCCTCGAGGTCCAGCGTCGGCCACAGGCCGAGCATCAGGCCGTTCATCTGATAGAAGACGATCCCCGGCGTCTCGAACACGGGCTTCCAGCCGAAGCCCTCGCCATAGAAGCGCTTGGAGCGGGCAAGATCGGAAATGCCCAGGGTGATGAGAGAAATCTGCTGCTGCATGGTCGTCGTCATGGTCCACGTCCCTCTGGTTCGCCGGCGCGGAATTGCGCGGACGCGAGGTCGCGGGACAAAGACGCGCCGGGTTCGCAGGAACCCACCGAGTCCGACAGGACCACCGCCCGCTCTGCGGACGGAAGCGCCGGGCTAAACCACACCGGCCTGCCTTTTTCGACGTCACGAGCGTAGAAAAGCAGACCCTCTCCAATCAAGTGACAACGTCATGACCGCTCTCGACCCCTTGCCTGCTTCCGCCCTGCCCGCGGGGGTCCGCGCGCGGATCCTGCCCGGCATCAACGGCCTCGATATCCATGTGCTCGAGGCCGGCCACGACACCGGTGATCACAAGGGCCGGCCGGCCGTCCTACTGCTGCACGGTTTCCCCGAGCTCGCCTACAGCTGGCGCAAGGTGCTGCCGGCGCTCGCCGCCGCCGGCTATCACGCCATCGCCCCCGACCAGCGCGGCTATGGCCGCACCACCGGCTGGGACGCCGACTACGACGGCAACCTGGCCGACTTCCGATTCATGAACCTGCTGCGCGACGCCATCGGCGTGCTGTTTGCGCTGGGCCACCGCACGGCGGAGGCGGTGGTCGGCCACGACTTCGGCGCTTCGGTCGCAGCCCAGGCGGCGCTCGTGCGGCCCGACATCTTCAAGCGCCTGGTGCTGATGAGCGCGCCCTACGCCGGGCCGCCATCGGTACCGTTCGACACTGCCGATAAACGGCGGTCGCCCAAGGGACCAGACATCCATGCCGCGCTGGCGGCGCTCGCCCGGCCGCGCAAGCATTACCAGTGGTACTATTCGACTCGGCCGGCCAACGAGAACATGTGGCGGGCATCGCAGGGCGTGCACGATTTCCTGCGCGGCTACTATCATCACAAGAGCGCCGACTGGAAGGCCAACAAGCCGTTCGAACTCGCCGGCTGGACGGCCGACGAACTCGCGAAGATGCCGACCTACTACATCATGGATCAGGCCGACGGCATGGCCGAGACGGTGGCCAGGGAAATACCGTCGGCCGGCGAGATCGCCGCCAACAAGTGGCTCACCGAGGAAGAACTCACGGTCTACAGCAGCGAATATGCCCGCACCGGCTTCCAGGGCGGGCTCAACTGGT
Source organism: Rhodospirillales bacterium (assembly GCA_016191685.1). Lineage (GTDB taxonomy): Bacteria > Pseudomonadota > Alphaproteobacteria > Reyranellales > Reyranellaceae > Reyranella. The sequence goes on from JACPVT010000348.1 coordinate 2,521, forward strand.
ATCGCGTGCGCACCACCGGCCGGCTCACCGCCGAACTGGAGGTCTTCACCGGCCGCACCATCGACGTGCCCGCGACCTTCATCTCGGGGAAAAACGACTGGGGCATCTACCAGACACCGGGGGCGATCACGCGGATGCAGGAAGGCGCCTGCACGCAGATGAGGGAGATCCATCTCCTCGACGGCGCCGGCCACTGGGTGCAGCAGGAGCAGGCGGCTGAAGTTAACCGTCTGCTGTTGCGGTTCCTGCACACTTCGGGGACGAGCTAGCCGACGGGCGTTCCTGGAGCAGCTTCGCGGCCTTGCCGGTGAGGATGAGACCGATCAGCGACGACACGATGACCAGCACGACCGTGGCATTGAGCATCGGCTCGTCGATCAGCCGCTGGCCCGCCGTGTTCTTCGTCGCATAAGCGACCAGAGCGACCGCCAGGGTCGCGGCAACCTGCGGGATCGAGAGCGAATACATCAGCAGCCGGTCGGACCGCGCATAGCCGAACAGGCGGCCTGCGATCTCGGCGGCCAGCCACTTGCCGCCGAACAGGGCGACGAGGATGCCGACAACCAGCATCGGCTGGTCGCGCAAGGTCGCGAAGAAGACCTTGAAGTCGACCAGGAAACCTGCGGCGATGAAGAACATCGGAATGAACAGCGTCTGGCTCATCACCTCCAGCGAATCGTCGCTCGGCGTGTCGCCGAAGGCGCGCTTCAGCGCCACGCCCGCCAGGAAGGCACCGATGATGCCTTCCATGCCGATCCATTCGGCCGCCTGCGCGGCGATCGCCATGACCAGCAGCATGACCAGCGCCCGGCTGGCTTTCGTCGTGCCGAGCAGGGCCAGCGTCTTCCGCGCCGCCCAGCTCAACCCGATAAGTACGGCGGGGACATAGACCGCGAGCCAGCCCAGCTCGATCAGCATGTCGCGCGGGTCGAAGCCGCTGAGATGGATCGGCAGACAAATCGCCAGAACGAAGATCGACAGGAGGTCGGTGAACACCGTGGCGCCGACCGTTGCGACAACCGATTCGCGGCCGAGCAAACCCGCCTGCTTGACGACCGGCAGCCCGAGCAGGGTATGCGAGGCGAGGATGGCGCCGATCACGGCGCAGGCATTGGCGGGATAGCCCATCGCAGCGGCGACGCCGATGCCGAACAGGAAAGGCAAGCTGAAGGTCAGCGCCCCGAACGTGGCGGCCTTGCGCCGCGCCCGGTTGAATTGCGCGATGTCGATCTCGAAGCCAGCGAAGAACATCAGCAGGAGCTTGCCGGTGTCGGCGAAGAAGTGGACGACCTTCCCTTCCGGATTGAGCACCGCCAGCACCTGGGGACCGAGAATGATGCCGGCCAGGATGTAGCCGACGGGGCCCGGAATGCGCATCCGCTCCATCAGCCGTGGCAGGATCAGGGTAAGCATTAACGTGAGCGCAAACGCCGTCAGCGACGGCAGCTTCGACAGGAACTCCAAGACGCAGCTCTCCCCTTCAGTCCTTGGCGAAATCTAGCCCGATCCTTACCTCAGAACGAGAAGGATACGTGCAGGCGGGCCTCGACGACGTCGAGCCCGCTCTGCCCGAAACTCAGATAGCCTGCACGCGCCTCGATCAGCAGCGCCTCGGACAGCAGCAGGCGTAGGCCTGCCTTGGTTGAGAAGCTCCACGGTGAGGGAATGGCCAGCGTGAGGTCGCTGGTCAGGATCTGTCCGTCGTTGGGGCGGACGAACTCGTAGAGGGCGCCGAACTCGGCGAAGGGCATCAGCCGGTTGCCGTTCGCCATGGTGAACAGCCGGTTGACCTCGACCGCTCCTTCGACCGACGCATAGTCGTAGGAGGCTTCCGGGAAAGGCACGTTGACCGGCGCCGAGATGTTCAGCCCCAGCACCTGTGCGTTGAAGGCGCCCTGAAGCTCGTAGGCGTCGCTGTAGGTGCGTGAATAGCCGGTCGACAGCCGCGGCCGGACATTGACCAAACCCAAATCGTACTGGCCATGCAGGTTCACCGCGCCGGAAAGCCGCTGCGACAGGAAGTTCGCGTTGAGGAAGGCGATGCCGAGATCGTTCGATATCCGGCTGTAACCCAGCGCGGCGTCGACAGCCCAGTTGTTCGACAGCATCGCGGCAATGTACGGCCCGATCGTGATGCCGCGCGACGAGGACTGGAAGAAGCCGCCAAAACCGCCGACCTGACTGGTGTCGAGCGAGGCCGACAGGCCGCTCGCCACCGGCCACCTGGCAGTTGTCCGGCCAACAGAATGGCTTCACGTCCTCGCATTCCGGCGAGATCGGCGTGCCGGCCGGCAGCCTGCGCGGATCGGGACACTGAAGCTGCCGGTCATCGTTCGGCAGGCGAGCCCGCTCGGTCGGCGCCGTTGGAACAGGCTGAACCACCACCGGAGCGGACGGTGGCTGCGTCGGAAGTCCCGGCGTGACGCCCGTGGTCGGCGGCAGGACCCCGATCGGCGGCGCCGGTTGCACCGGAAGTCCAGGCGTGATGCCGGTGGTCGGCGGCAGGACGCCGATCGGCGGCGCGGGTTGCACCGGCAGGCCCGGCGTGATGCCGGTGGTCGGCGGCAAGACGCCGATCGGCGGCGCGGGTTGCACCGGAAGTCCGGGCGTGATCCCGGTGGTCGGCGGCAGGACGCCGATCGGTGGCGCCGGTTGCACCGGAAGTCCAGGCGTGATGCCGGTGGTCGGCGGCAGGACCCCGATCGGCGGTGCGGGCTGCACCGGCAGGCCCGGCGTGATGCCGGTGGTCGGCGGCAAGACACCGATCGGCGGTGCGGGCTGCACGGGAAGCGCCGGCGTGACGCCGGTGGTCGGCGGCAGGACACCGATCGGCGGCGCCGGTTGCACCGGCATGCTCGGCATGATCCCGGTCGGTGGCCGCACCGGCAGGCCGGGCGTGATCGGCTGGAAGCCGGGGAACAGGCTTCCGATCGGCGGCACGGCAAGGTTCGGCGGGCGTATGTTCGGCAGGCTGATGTGCGGCGGAAGCTGCAGGCCGCCCTTCTGGTTCTGGGTGTCGAGCAGGCAGTCCTTGTTGCCGCTGGTGTCGTAGAGCTTGTGGACGCCGCCGTTGCCCTGGGAAACGAAGGGCGAGGCAGTGATGTTCAGGCCCCGGTGGCTCTTGGTCCACTGGTCGACCGTGGTGTTGCCTTGGGCGGCGTCCAGCCTGAACGACCCGGAGCTGGTGCCCGACAGCCAGATCGACCGCGTGTCGTTCCTGTTGTTGCCGAGATAGAACAGGCCGCCCTGACTATTGCAGTTGCCCCCGGCCCACGCCGGTAGCGCGGCGGCGGTCAGAGCCGCGGCGGCGATCCACTGCGCGACGGACTTGCCTGTGCTTCCCCTCACAGCCGCACCTCCGATGCCGGCCATTATTTCACGTGACGCGAGCTTTCACTTCTCTCTTTGATGCATAGCCGATTGCACACGGCCCGATTGTCCACGCACGAACATTTCCCTTGCTGGACCGGCGCGATCGACGATGATCGTGCACATGGTTGCCGCGACCGATGTCTTTCGGACGAAGGGATGGCTGAGCAAGACGCCGGAGGCGTTCCGGAAGGCCGTGCTCGAGCGCTGTCGTGCGAGGAAGGTCAAGGCAGGATCGGCGATCTACCGGATCGGCGATCCGCCCACCGGTATTTTCGGCGTTTGCACGGGAAACGCGCTCGTCGAATCGGCCGGGACATATCACAACCCGCACTTCACCTTGCTGGTCGGTCCAGGGGCATGGGTCGGCCTGCGGGCCGTCGTGACGGACAAGCGGCGCAACGTCGGCTTCACGGCACGCCGCGACGTCGAACTGATGTTCCTGCCGGCCGCTGCCATGGACGAGATCGTCGAGGCCGACCCCAGGAGCTGGCGCCACTTCGCGCGCCTGGAAGTGGGCGATCTCAATGTCACGATGTCGTTCTGCGACGACCTGCTGAGGCGGGACCACGGCGAACGGCTGATCGCCGTTCTCCTGCATTATGGCGGTTGCCGGGCGGCTACGCCGCGCGGCGTCCGACAGATAGAGGTCGATGCCGGCCAGCATGAGCTGGCGAAGGCCGCGAACGTCGGCCGGACGACCGCCAGCGCGGTGCTGCACGGCCTCGAAGTGGCCGGCGAGATCGAGCTGGCCTATCGCCACATCAGTATTCTCGCCCCCGACGCTCTCAGGGCGCGACTGGCAGACGACGCAGCGTTGAGCTCGAAGTCACAGTAGCTCCGCTCCCGACCTCGCTCCCCCGAAGCCGAATGAACATGAAGGAGATCCATCTCCCCGACGGCGCCGGCCACTGGGTGCAGCAGGAACAGGCGGCCGAGGTCAATCGTCTGCTGCTGCGGTTCCTGGGACAAGCTTGACGTATTAGGACAATTGTCCTACACGCGACGGCATGAGCGGAGCGAGCACACGCGAGCAGATTGTCGAGGCGGCCGACCGGCTTTTCTACGAGCAAGGGTTCGAGGCCACGTCGTTCGCAGACATCGCCTCGGCCGTAAGTCTCTCGCGCGGCAATTTCTATTATCACTTCAAGACCAAGGACGAGATTCTCGACTCGGTGATCGCCGCGCGCCTGGCGAACACGCGGAAGATGCTTGATGCGTGGGACGCCGAGGGCGGCGCGCCGGCGGATCGGATTCGCTGCTTCATCCATATCCTCATCGCAAACAGGGCCAAGATCATGCGCCATGGCTGCCCGGTCGGCACGCTTTGCCACGAACTCGCCAAGCTCGATCACGGCGCGCAGAGAAAAGCGGGCAAGCTCTTCGTTTTGTTTCGCGACTGGTTGACGCGGCAATTCGCGGCGCTCGGAAGCGAGGGCGACGCCGATGTACTCGCGATGCACCTGCTCGTCCGCAGCCAGGGTGTTGCCACTTTGGCGACCGCCTTCCGCGATGAGACTTTCATTCGCCGGGAAGTCGACGCCATGTGCGCGTGGCTTGATGCCCAGCGGCCGGACGGAAGACGTCGTCGCTCAGCCCCGTCGCCCCTGAACACCTGAACGAGGCAGCCGGATGTTCGTTGTCACTCTCAAATTCTCCACCAACAAGGCCAAGGCTCCGCAATTCATGGCAGGCCACAACGCCTGGATCATGAAGGGTTTCGAGGATGGCTTTTTTCTTCTGACCGGCAGCCTCCCGCCGGGTCTCGGCGGCGCGGTTCTCGCCTACAACATCTCGCGCGCCGACCTCGAAGCACGGCTGAAGGAAGATCCGTTCGTCGCCGAAGACGTGGTCAGCACCGACATCCTCGAAGTCGCGCCGGGCCGGACCGACGATCGCCTTGCCTTCCTCAAGGTCTAAGCCCTGAAGGTCACGATCCCTGAACCGGATGGCCAACCGCGCTTCTGCGAATTCTGACCCTAGGCGCCCAGCGCGTCCGCAAGTGCCACGAAGCTCTCGGCATAGACGTCGAACCACGGTTCGGGCGCGACGTCGGGTTTGGCGCCCGGACCGAACTCCAGCGGGCGGGCCACGAACGCCGTGCGCATGCCGAAGGCGCGCGCGGCTTTCAGGTCGTACTTGTGGCAGGCCACCATCATGATTTCGTCGGGCCGGTAGCCGAGATAGTCGACCGCGAGCTGGTAGACCGCGGGCGCCGGCTTGTAGCTCTGCGCGAGTTCCGCCGTCAGCACCGCGTCAAACGGCAGCCCCGCGTGCTTGACCACCGCAACCATGGTTCTCATGCCGGCATTGGAAAGCGTCGAGACGACGAAGCGCCGGCGCAATCGCGTGAGCCCTTCGACGCTGTCCGGCCAGGCTTCCAGGCGGCTCCAGATCTGGTTCAGCTCATCGCGCTCGGCAGCCGTGAAGGATGCCGCGAGGCCGTGTTGCTCCAGCAACCTATCGAGGGTTTCGCGGTAGATGCGGTCGACCCTGAGCCACGGCCGCTCGCCCGCGATGATCTGGTCGAGCACCGCGCGGTAGAGCCCGCGCCAGTCCGACGACAGGGCGGCCCAGTCGATGGCAAGGCCCTTGGCCCGGTTCACGGCTTCGCCCATGCGCAGGAGCGGCTGGCAGAAATCGACACATGTGCCCTGCACGTCGAAAGTAAGCGCCCGGACGTTCTCCAGTGATGTCACGTGCGCATGTCCTTGATCGTCGCCATTTGCCCGGCCGAGCATCGCCTGCGAATTGGACTGGCGTCAAACCGCCGCCACGCGTTACCGTGCCTGATGACCGAAGCATCTCCTGGTCCCCTTTCGATCGGGGCGCTTCGCGCGGCGGCGCTCGAGGGGCGCGAGCCGCCGCCGCTGCAGGCCATCGCCCGCCTCGCTTCGTACCGCTGGTTCGTCGTCGGCACGGTGTGCATCGGCTCGTGCATGGGCCAGGTCGATGCCAGCATGACCCAGGTGCTGCTGCCCCGACTCGAGGTCGAGTTCGCGGCTCGCCTCAGCAGCGTGAGCTGGGTCGCGGTCGCCTATCTGCTGGCGATGGCGTCCTTCACGCCGATCTTCGGCCGCCTCGCCGACATGGTCGGGCGCAAGCTGCTGTACACCGGCGGCTTCCTGCTCTTCATCATCGGCTCGGGCCTGTGCGGCTTCGCCACCGATCTGCCGACGCTGATCTTCTTCCGCATCCTGCAGAGCATCGGCGCTGCCCTGCTGACCTCCAACAGCATCGCCATCATCGTCATGGCCACCGGCCCGAAGGAGCGCGGACGCGGCCTCGGCCTGCAGTCGGCAGCCCAGGCGATCGGGCTCGGCGTCGGACCGGCGGTCGGCGGCCTGATCCTGGACACGCTGGGCTGGCACTGGGCCTTCTGGGTCAATGTTCCGATCGGCCTGGTCGGCGTCGTCCTGGGCTGGCTCGTGATTCCCCGGACCACCGCACTGCCCGGCACCGGCCGCTTCGACTGGCACGGCGCGCTCCTGATCGCGCCGGCGCTGACGGCGGTCGTGGCGGTGCTGAACGAGGGCCATGCCTGGGGGTTCGCATCGCCGGCTTTGATCGGCTGCCTGCTGTTCGGCATCGTCTTCCTCGTGCTGTTCGTCCGCGCCGAGCGCCGCGCGGCAGCCCCCCTGCTCGACCTGCATCTGCTGGGCAAGCGCGCCTTCCTGCTCGGCAATGCGGCGAACTTCCTGTCGTACGCCACCCTGTTCGGCGTGTTCTTCCTCATCCCCTTCGTCCTCGTGCGCATCTACCACGACTCCGAATGGGCGGCGGGGCTGCGGCTGTCGATCCTGCCGGTAACGCTGGGGCTGCTGGCGCCGGTCGGCGGCGCCCTCTTCGACCGCTTCGGCGCCCGGATGCCGACCTGCTGCGGCATGCTGATCTGCGTCGCCAGCCTGGCCATGCTTTATGTCTTTCTCGACGGTTCGGCCGACAGGCTGCCGCTGGTCACTCTCGCCCTGGCCATCTTTGGCGCAGGACAGGGGCTGTTCATCTCGCCCAACAGCAGCGCGATCATGGCGACGGCGCCGCCCGAACAGACCGGCCAGGCGGGCAGCGTGCTGAATGTGGTGCGCCTGATCGGCATGAGCGCCGGCATCGCCGGCGCCTCGACGCTCTTCGCGCTGGGCCTGGGCGGGACCGGCGGCAGCACGCTGGGTGTGCCGACGCCGTCGCTGGTGGCGGCGAGCCGCGACGTCATCCTGCTGCTGGGCGGTCTGGCCGCGCTGGCCGGCCTGATATCGCTGATACGTCCCGGACACCGCAAGGCGCACCGGACGGATCTCGGCAGTCACATGACCGCGTAGACCGTCGTCGCCACCAGCGCCGCGGCAAAGGCGAGATTGACGCGCCGCGACCACCGCGGATCGTGGAAGACCCGCGAGAAGGCAGCACCTGCCAGCAGCCACACAAGATGGATGAGCACGATCATGACCGCCAGCACCGCGGTCTTGGCAGCGGCGTCGAGGGCAGAGCCCGCGAAGACGGCGGCAATCGCCACATAGGCCTTGGGATTGGCGACCGCCAGCAGCATGCCGCCGGCAAAGGAGGGGGCGGCAGCCGCTGCGTCAGGCCGCGACAGCGGCGGCGCAGTGGCGATGCGGTAGGCGAGATAGAGAATGTAGATCGCCGATGCCGCCAGCAGCACCGGCGCGAGGCGCGGCATGGCCAGCAGCACGGCGACCACGCCGGTCGCCACCGCGAGCAGGACAGCGATCGTGCCCGCGATCAGTCCCGCGACGTAGCCCAGGGAGCGGCCGAACCCGAAGGCCGCACCGACCGCCGTCACGCTGATCGTCGAGGGTCCCGGGCTGCCCATCACGACGAGCGAAGCCACGATCAGCGACAGCAACATGGGCGCAAGCTATCGCCCGCCGGTCACCGCCGTCTTGAACGTTCGTGCTTGAACGATCGTGCGCGTTCTATTGCAGGACCTTGACGAAGAACGCCCTGGTGCGTGCCTCGGCATCGGGCGCGCCCACCGAATCGTAGACCAGCCGGTGCGTCTTGCCGCCGGCGCCGGGCACGCTGCGGTCGGGCGCCTTGTTGTCGAAGCTGTGATAGGCGCTGGGATAATAGACCGCCTCGACCAGCGCCGGCTTGGCGAGACCCGCGACCATCTGCCGGCAGCGGTCGGCCGGCGTCCAGTCGTCCTTGTCGCCGGCCAGCAGCAGCACCGGCAGGTCGATGCCGGTGTCGAACGCCGGATTGCAGCCGGGATAGTAGGCGACGCCGCCGGCCAGGCCACGCCTGGCAAGGTCGAAGCTCTTCTGCGCCGCGCGGATGACGGTCGAGCCGCCGTGGCTGTGGCCGATGATGCCGATCTTGCCCTTGATCACGTCGGGACGGGTGGCGAGATAATCGAGCGCGCCGGCGATGTCGGCGATGCGCATGTTGGGCGTCACGGCGCCGGGCTTGGTGCAGACGGCCTTCTCGCCGCGTGGGCCGACCGAGTCGGGCGCCAGCACGAGGTAGCCCCAGCTCACCAGCAGCTTGCCCCAGATGTCGGTGTGCGGGCTCGTGCCGCCGCAGGTGTGCGCCAGGATGATGGCGCGAAACGGTCCCGGACCGGAGGGCTTGTAGATCCAGCCCTTGATCTCCGGACCGGCGGCCGAACTGCCGACGGCGACGCTGGGGAAGCTGACGGACTGCGCCGCCGCATTGCCGGCAAGCAGCACAAGCAATGCAATCGCGAGAGCACGGATCATGAGCGATACTAGCCTCAAAAGCTCGAGGGCCCAAAGGCTGGAGGAATGCACCATGATCAAGACCATCGGCCTGCTCGCGCGCAAGCCCGGCTGGACGCACGAGCAGTTCATGAAGCACTGGGTCGAGGTCCATGCGCCGCTCGCCCATGCCATACCCGGCCTCCGGCGCTACGTGCAGAACCACATCCGGAACGAGCGCACCCGTGCCGACATTCCGGCGATCGATGTCGCCATCGACGGCGTCGCCGAACTGTGGTTCGACGACCGCGCTGCCCTGGAAGCCGCGGCGCGCACGCCCGAGATGCAGGCGCTGCACGCCGACGGCGCGATCTTCATCGGCCGCATCCGAAGCTACATCGTCGAGGAGAAGACGATCTTGGGTTAGACTCATCCGGACCGCGGGCCTCCAGGCCCGCTCATGATCATGATGCGGGCCTGGAGGCCCGCGGTCCGCCTTGAATCACTCCGGCTGGATGCCCGCTTCCTTGGCGATCGCCTGCCAGGTCGCGAGCTCGCTCTTGACGCGCTGGGCGAACTTGTCGGGCGGCTCGCCGCCCGGCTCGCTGGCGAGATCGGCGATCCTGGCCTTGACCTCGGGTTCGGCCAGCACCGCCACGACGTCGTCGCGGATGCGCCGCGCCAGCGCCGGCGGCAGGCCGCCCGGACCGAACAGCGCGAACCACGCCCACTGGTCGATGCCCGGCACGCCGGACTCGGCCATGGTCGGCACGTCGGGCAGCACCGACAGCCGCTTGCCGCTGGTCACCGCCAGAATGCGCAGCGTGCCGGCGCGATGGTGCGACATCGCCGTCAGCGGGCTGGTGAAGCCCACGGGAATGTGGCCGCCGGCCAGCTCCTGCAGCATCGGCGCCGCGCCCTTGTAGGCCACGTTCTCGACCTTGAGCCCGCTGCGCAGCCGGAACAGCTCGCCCACCATGCGCGTCGTGTTCTCTGTGCTGCCGTAGGCGTACTTGCCGGGCTGGGCGCGCGCCGCCGCCATGAACTTCGCCATCGTGTCGAAGCCCGCCTTGGGCGAGCCGACCAGGGCGATCGTGCCCTCGACCAGCGGCGTGATCGGCGTGAAGTCGCGCTCGGTGTTGTAGGGCAGCACCTTGGTGGTGAAGGGGTTGATGGTGTGGGCGCTGGTCATGATCAGCAGCGTGTGGCCGTCGGGGGCCGCCTTGGCGACGATGTCGCTGCCCAGGATGCCGCTGGCGCCGCCCTTGTTGTCGATGATCACGGTCTGCTTCCAGCGCTCGGCCAGCCGCGGCACGATCAGGCGCGCCACGATGTCGGTGCCGCCGCCCGCCGGATAGGGCACGATCACCCGCACCTGCTTGGCCGGGAATTCCTGCGCCCATCCCGGCAACGGTGCCAGGGTCAAACCGGCAGCCCCCACGACGAAGCCGCGGCGATTAATGACTGTCACGCTTTCCTCCATTCCATTTCGTTGGCGGCAGACTAGGGTCGTCCGCGAAGGAAGCCAAGCCGTTCGACGTCGTGGCGATGGGCCGCCGCGCATTTCACTGATTGCAATCTCAGGTTGCTGGCCGCCCGGAACTTGGGTTGTATAGTTCGGAACACTCCAAGGGACGGCGATGCCACATCTTCTTCTGCTTCTTCTGGCCGCGGCGGCGCTCGGCGGCTGCGCCTCGGTATCGGTCTTCGGCATCGTCGGCGACGAGGACGATCTCTACACCGGCTCGGCGACCGGCTATCTCGACCGCAGCGGCACGATCGAGCTCAAGAATGCCGCGGGCAACCGCTGTTCGGGCGATTTCGTCTACGGCGTCGGCCTCACCGGCCGCGGCCTGATCGCCTGCGACGACGGCCAGCGCGCCGCCATCTCCTTCACCGGCCTGTCGCCGATGAGCGGCTTCGGCAGCGGCACCTCCAGCAGCGGACGTCCCGTGGCCTTCACCTACGGCCTCAGTCGCGAGCAAAGCGCGCGCTATCTCGGCTTCAAGGCCACGGCGCCGGGCGCCGTCACCGCGGCCGTGCCGGGAAACGCCGCGCCGCCCGCGGCGGCGAAGCGTGTCGGCACGGGCACCGGCTTCTACATCAACCGCCAGGGCCATCTGCTCACCAACGCCCATGTCATCGCCAAGTGCCGCGAACTCACCATTTCCCGGCAGGGCGCCGCCCCGGTTCCGGCCAGCGTCGTCAAGTCGGATGCCTCGAACGATCTCGCTGTCCTGATCGCCACCCCCTCGCCCGCGGTCGCCACGTTTCGCGCCGGACGCCCGGTGCGGGCGGGCGAGGCGGTGGTCGCCTACGGTTTTCCGCTGACGGGGACGCTGTCCTCCGGCGGCGTGGTGACGAACGGCAGCATCAGCGCCCTGTCCGGCATCCGCGACGACTCGCGCTATCTGCAGATTTCTGCGCCGATCCAGGGCGGCAACAGCGGCGGCCCGCTGCTCGACACCGCCGGCAACGTCGTCGGCGTCATCACCGCGTCGCTCGGCTCGCGCAGCCGCGACGTGCCGCAGAACGTCAACTTCGCGCTCAAGGCCGATGTCGCCCGGACCTTCCTCGAAGCCGCCGGCGTGCCCATCGAGACGTCCGGCAGCAGCCGTGAGCTCAGCGTCGCCGACGTCGGTGAAAAGGCCCGCGCCTTCTCCGTCCTGATCGACTGCAAGCGCTGACCGCGCCCTAAGGCCAGCGCACGACCTTGCGCGCGGCCTCGCCCAGGGCGCGGTCGAGCTCGTTGCGCGTGGTGTCGGTGTCGCCGCGCGACGGCGTCATATAGACCACCATGTTGGTATCGAGCGCGCCCAGGCGCACCGCGAAGGTGGCGTAGGAAATGTTGAGGTGGCCGTCGAAGGCGTTGTCCAGGGCGAAGGTCCAGCTTCCCCAGTGCCAGAAGTTGCCGCCGCCCGCCGTCGGCCGCACCATCGTGCCGAGGCCGTAGTGGGCGCCGCCGCTGATCTGCTTGCCCTCAGGCGACATCATCCAGCGCCGCGCCGCCGGCCCAATCGCGGGATTGCCCGTCGGACTACTCTGGGCGAAGGCCTGGTAGAAGCGGCCGTAGTCGCTGAGCGGCATGCGCCAGCCGCCGTAGCTCGCCAGGATGCGCCACGCCGGATCGAGCGCCGCGCCGCGGACCCCGAGCGGCGCCAGGGTGGCATTGCGGCAATAGCTCTCGTAGTCCTGCCCGCTCGCCTCCTCGATCACGGCACCCAGCATCAGGTAGGTGGCATTGGTGTAGGCAAAGCGTTCGCCCGGCGGATCCGTCAGGCGCCGACGCAGCACCCACTTCATCTGCTCGTCGAACGACGGCCTGGTCGCGGTGGCGGTCCGCAGATAGGTGGCCAAGCGGCCGGTCACCGGATCGCCGCCCTCGACCTGATTGGAGCCGGCGCGGTCGAAGCCCGCACGTTGGGTCAGCAGTTGGCCGATCGTGACGCCCTGCATCCGCGGATCGGCCGGCGCGCCGAGGCGCGCGAAGGTGCGGGCCAGCGCCTGCGACAGCGGCGTCTCGAAGGCGAACCGGCCGCGCTCGACCAGCCCCGCGACGCAGACGCCGGTGATCGCCTTGGACAGGCTGGCGAGCGGCACCGATGCGCCGGGGGCCTCGCGCCCCATCGCCACCTCATGCACCAGGCGGCCGCCATGCGTCACCGCGAGTCCGCCGGTGGTGCGGCCGGATTTGGTCATCCAGGCGCGCCAGGCCTGCTCGATGCCGGCCACGGTTTCGGCGCGTGCCGGCAGAGCCAGCATCAGGGCCAGGATCAGGACGGGAATGCGCATTGCAGGAAGCATCCTCGGGCGGGTAAAAGCGGCACCAGCAAAGAGGATACACCGGCATGGCCGTCCAGTATTTCGCCAAGGTCACCGCGACCGACCACGAAAAGCTCCAGAAGCTCGTGAAGCACTACCCCGCCGCCTCCTACGCCGACTGGCACCTGAAGGAAGCGGCCCGGATGGCCGAGTGGCGCGCCCGGCGGCACACCATCCAGTTGGTCAAGGTCACGCCGGAGGAGTTCGTCGCCTATTGCGAGCGCACCGGCTCGCCCTGCGACATCATCACCTTCAAGGCCTTCATCTGCCGCTGATGCACATTCCTGCACCTCTCCCCCGCTAGGGTAGGGCAATCGCATATGGCCCAAATTGCCTTGGCA
>JACPVT010000349.1 GCA_016191685.1 Rhodospirillales bacterium
GACTCGAGACATTTTGCAGGTGACTCGAGACAATTTGCAAGTGACTCGAGACAATTTGCAGGTGACTCGAGACATTTTGATGGTGACTTGCAACATCAACCGCCAGTCGCTGGCCGAGATCTACCAGGCCACCCTCGGCTCGGCGCTGCTGCGCGATGTCCAGGTGGGCACCGAGGCGTGCCGTGCGACCTGCGAGTATTTCTCGGTCTGTGGCGGCGGCGCGCCGGTCAACAAGCTGTTCGAGAACGGCCGCTTCGACAGCACGACGACGTCGTTCTGCACGCTGACGCAGATGGTGCCGACCGACCTGATCCTGGAAGCCTACGACAAGCTCGCACAAAGCTGGACCGGCAACGGTCTTTCCACCATCGCCCAACCCGCCGCCCAACCGGCGCTGTCACCGAGGATGCCATGAACAGATCCTTGCTCTTCGCAATCGCCTGCCTGTCGGCCGCGACCTGGACGCTGGGCGTCCAGGCCCAGACCCAAACTCAGGCGCAGCCACCTGCGGCTGGCGCCAAGCCACCCGCCGGCTACAGCCAGGGTGGCCCGCCGCCCGACGGCGGCAGCCCGGCCGACATGGTGCCATGGCCGATCATGCTGGTGACCAGCGTCGAGGTCCTCCGCTCGACGCGCGCCGGTGGTCTCGACATCGTGCGCGCCCGCGGCCTCGTCACGTCCTCGGCCTGGGGCGCGCCGCACCTGGTGCCGATCACGCGCGGCGAACCGGTCGACGGCATCCTCGACCTGATCTTCCAGGGCGCGGTGCCGACGAGCCCGGCGCCGCTCGGTCCTTTCATGTCCTTCGAGGCGCTGCTGCCGGTCGCGCCGGGCCATCCCTACAAGGGCGTCCGGGTGCGCTCGGGCACCAATGCGGTCACGGTGAAGACGCTGCCGGGATATGCCGAGATCGCGCCGCCCAAGGAGGATTGCGCCCTGTGCCGCGGCAAGTTCTTTGTCGCCAAGGGCGCCGCCGCCCCGGCCGGCGCGGCGGCGGATAGCATCGTGCGCGAGGCCGACCTGCCGTGGAAGCTGCGCATCATCAAGCCGACCGACGGCCTGCCCGCCTATACCTTCGATCCCAACCGCCTGACCCTGGTGCTGTCGGAGGACGGCCGCATCGTCGATGCGGCGTGGGACTGAGGCTAGGACGGGTTCAC
>JACPVT010000009.1 GCA_016191685.1 Rhodospirillales bacterium
AGGCGGGCCCGTGCCGCCGAGCGGCAGACGCTCGATCGCGTCCTGAAGATGTTTCCGCGGCTGGCCGAGCGACTCCGGCAGGCGGCAGGCACGCTCTCGGGCGGCGAGCAGCAGATGCTGGCGATCGGCCGCTGCCTGATGGGTCAGCCGCGGCTGGTCATGTTCGACGAACCCTCGCTCGGCCTCGCACCGACGATCGTCCAGGAGGTGTTCCGCATCGTGCGCCGTCTGAACGAGGAAGGACTCACCATCCTGCTGGTCGAACAGAATGTGATGGCGTCGCTCAAGATCGCCCATCGAGGCTATGTCCTGGAGAACGGCCGCATCGGGCTGAGCGGTGCCGGCGGCGACCTGCTGGCCAACGATCGCGTGCGCCAGGCCTATCTCGGCCTTTAGGCCAGCGACGCCGGCCAGTTGACGGCCGTACCACAGGCCTGCAATCCTGTGCACTTCCGGTACAGACCGCTGCCACGTGCGGCGCGGATTTGATCCGGGATGGTTCGGACGTTTCCGACGACGGTAATGTCGACCCTCCCCGGCAAGCATCGCCATGGAGAGAAGTGAAATGATCAATCGTCGCGACATGTTCAAGGCCGGCATCGCCGTCGGCGCCATCGGCCTCGTGCCGCGTCCGGCATCGGCCCAAGCGACCTTCGCGCCCGTGCCCAAGGGCTGGCGCACCTTCGTGCTGACCGCGCGCGTGGAGCCGCAGGGCGGCGGCACCAAGGCGTGGATTCCGCTTCCGACCTTCGAGGCGGCCGACTGGCAGCGCCCGGGCAACGTCACCTGGAGCGGCAACGCCCGTGTGGCCGAACGGGTGCGCGATCCCAAGTATGGCGCCGAAATGCTGCGCGTCGAATGGGCGAGCGACCAGCAGTCGCCAGTGATCGAAGTCACGGCGCAGGTACAGACACAGAATCGCGCGGTCCGCGTCGGGCTGCCGCAAAGCGTGGTTCCCCTCACCGAGGCGGAACGCAAACTCAACCTCGCCGCCACCGAGCTGTTGCCGACCGACGGTCTGGTCAAGGAAACCGCCGAGGAAATCATTTACGGCAAGAAGGGAGATGTCGCCAAGGCGCGGGCGCTCTACGAATGGATCGTCGAGAACACGTTCCGCAACGCCAAGACGCTGGGCTGCGGCGTCGGCGACATCGCCTCGATGATCAAGACCGGCAACCTCAACGGCAAGTGTGCCGACCTGAACGCGCTCTATGTCGGCCTGGCGCGCTCCGTCGGCCTGCCGGCACGAGATGTCTATGGCATCCGCGTCGCGCCCTCGGAGTTCGGCTTCAAGGCGCTGGGCGCCGGATCGGAGGTCGTCAGCAAGGCCCAGCACTGCCGCGCCGAGGTCTGGCTCGCCGGCAGCGGCTGGACGCCGGTCGATCCCGCAGACGTGCGCAAGGTCGTGCTCGAGGAGCCGCCGGCCAATCTCGCCATGACCGATCCCAAGGTCGTGGCGGCGCGCCGGGCGCTGTTCGGCGCATGGGAGGGTAACTGGGTCGCCTTCAACGTCGCGCATGACGTGAAGCTGCCCGGATCCAGGGAACCGGCGATCGCGTTTCTGATGTATCCGCAGGCCGAGAACAAGGCGGGCTTCCTCGATTCGCTCGATCCGGACAAGTTCAAGTACCGCATCACGGCGCGCGAGCTGGCAGCCTAGCGCTCTTCGACGTTTCGAACGGTCGGCCCGCCGGGTATATACCGGCAGGCATGAACGTCCCCTTCCCCGCCACGTCGGTCGAGATCGCCGCGATTCGCCGGCGCTATCTCTGGATGGCGACGTCGATCTTCTTCCTCGACCTCGCCATCACCGTGATCTTCATGACGGCCTCCGGCTCGTGGGCCAGCGGCTGGCGGCAGGTCGGCAGCAGCCTGCTGCTCCTGCTCGGCGTCAACTGGCTGGTCGTCCGGTACCTGTTCGAGCCAATCCGCCGCTATCTCGACGGCAAGATCCCGTTCGAGGACATCCAGCGTCGCCTGACGCAATTGCCATCTTCTATTTCTCCTACACCTACTTCGTCGTCAGCGACTACCTCGCCAGCCTCTGCACCTTCATCTTCCGGCACCATGGCCGTAACCTCGGCCTGTTTTTCGGCAGCTACACGATTAAACTCCTGGTGGCGCTGCTGGTGATCTCGATCGGCCCGCTGGCGGCGATCCTCGCCGATCTCTTTTCTTACGAAGCTGACCGTCTGCAGGTCGAGATTCTGATCGACGTCGCCTCGGCCGCCATGGGTGTGGCCATCATGGCCTACTTCATCAGCCGCTCGCTGCTGCGCCCTCTCCACGCGCTCTCGAGCGCAATGACGAAGGTGGCCGGCGGCGACCTCAGTCTGCGCGTGCCCGTCACTTCCAACGACGACGTCGGCGAACTGACCGGCCAGTTCAACAATATGGTCGAGGGCCTGCGCGAGCGCGAACGCATCCGCGAGACCTTCGGCCGCTACGTCGACGAAAGCGTCGCCTCGACCATCCTGCACCGCGAGGGTCAGGGTGTGCTGGCAGGCGAGACGCGCGAGGCCACGGTCCTGTTCACCGACATCGCGGGCTTCACGACCATTGCCGAAGTCCTGCCGCCGGGACAGCTCGTGGCGGCGCTGAACGAGTACCTGGAAACCGTGCTGGCGCCGATCCGCACCCACGGCGGCGTCGTCAACACATTCATCGGCGATGGCCTGTTCGCCTCTTTCAACATGCCGCTGGCCTGCGAGGACCACGCGGCGGCCGCGGTGCGCGCTGCACTGGACATCCAGCGCGCCATCGGCTCCCGGACTTTCGGCGATGTCGGCATGGCCTTCGCGACCCGCATCGGCATCAGCACCGGCGGCGTGATCGGCGGCTCGGTCGGCGCCGGCCAGCGCATGAGCTTCACCCTGCTGGGCGACACGGTGAACCTCGCATCGCGGCTGGAAGAGTTGAACAAGCAGCACGGCACGCGCATTCTCGTCTCGGAAAGCACCTGCACGGCCTGCAACGGCGAATTCAAGTTCGACGCGCTCGGCACCGTGGCGGTGCGTGGCCGCAGCGATACGGTCGCCATCTTCAGCATCGATCCCAACAGCCAGGGAAAGCCTTCATGAACGCGTCAGGATTGTCGTCCGATCAGGTGAAGCTGCAGGCCCGCGCCCGCGAACTGGCATCGGGGCCGGTCGCCAGGCGCGCCGCAGAAGTCGATCGCACCGAGCAGTATCCATGGGACAATGTCGAGCTGTTGAAGGACGCCAGGCTGATCGGCATGACGATCCCCACGCAGTACGGCGGCCAGGGCAAGGGCTGGCTGGACGCGGTGCTGGCGATCGAGGCACTGTCGGCCGCCTGCGCCGTCACCGGCCGCATTGCCGTCGAAACCAACATGGGCGCCGTCAGCGCTGTCATGGCCTATGGTTCGGAAGAGCAGAAGAAGATGGCGGCCGACATGGTGCTGTCGGGCGACAAGCCCGCCATCTGCATCACCGAGCCTGACGCCGGCTCCGACGCCAACGGCATGACCACGCGCGCCGACAAGAAGGGCAACCGCTACGTCATCAACGGGCGCAAGCACTGGATCACCGGCGGCGGCGTTTCGCGGCTGCACCTGATCTTCGCCAAGGTCTACGACGAGAAAGGTGCGTTCGAGGGCATCGGCGGCTTTCTTGCGATCCGCGATGAGACCAAGGGCCTGAAAATCACCAAGCGCGAGCCGACCATGGGTTTGCGCGGAATCCCCGAAGCCGTGATCGATTTCGAGGACATGGACGTGCCGCCCTCGGCGCTGGTGATCCCGCCGCGCGGCCTGAAGAAGGGTTTCGCCGACCTGATGACCGCCTACAACAGCCAGCGCGTCGGAGCCGCCACCGTGGCGCTCGGCATCGCCGAGGGTGCCTATCAGCTGGCCCTCGACTGGTCGGAGAAGCGCCATCAGTTCGGCCGGCCGATCAACGAGTTCCAGGGCCTGCAGTGGAAGCTGGCCGACATGTCGATAAAACTCTCGGCAGCGCGTGCACTGGTCTACAACGCGGCGAGGAGCGGCGAAGGCGGCTTCCCCGACATGCTGATGGCGGCCCAGGCCAAGGTCTTCACCTCGGAAAGCGCCATCCAGATCGTGAACGAGGCGCTGCAATTCTTCGGTGCCCGCGGCTACAGCCGCGAACTGCCGCTGGAGCGCATGGCGCGCGACGTCCGCATGTTCACCATCGGCGGCGGCACGGCCGAAGTGTTGCGCAATGTCGTGGCCGGCGCACTGCTCAAGAAGAAGCTGCCGCAGACCCGCGACGGCTGGGGCGCGGCCTAGGCGTCAGCGGTTCGAGGTCGTGGTGGCCCAGCCGTCACCACGGCGTGTGAAGCGCATGACCTGGCGCTTGCTGCCCTGCTCGGCAGTCTCCTGGCAGGTGGCGCTGAGCGAGGCATTGCCTTCCCAGATGAGCTTGCAGTCGCCCAGGCCGCACGGCATGTGGCCCGCAGTTTCGGTGCTGAGCCCGTCGGCCGTCACGCGCATGATCGCGACATCGTCCTTGGCGTTCATCTGATCGCAGACGCCGTAGGCGAACCGCGTGCGGTCGGGCGACCAGATCGGCAGGCCGGGAATGGCGACGACCTTCCCGGTGGCCCGCATCACCAGCGCATAGAGATGGTCTTCATAGAAATAGACGCGCACGACATGGAAGCTGCCCGCTTCGTCAAACCTCTCATAGAGGTAGAAATGCAGATCGTCGCCGAAGGCGCAGTCGGACAGCGTCAGCACCTTGCCGCCTGCCACGGCGATGTAGAGCCGATCGAGCCAGCGCCAGACGTCGCGGTTGTTGGTGTAGCGCGACTTCTCTTCGGCCCATCGGGTCGCATTGTCCGGCGGCGTGTGGCTGTTCCACTCCCGCCAGGTCTCGACATCGTTCCAGTTCCGGAGCGCGCAGGCCCCCGGCGGCTTCCAGGACTCCTGGGCGAGGGCAATGCGCGGCAACAGCAACAGCAGGACAAGACAAAGCAGACGGGCGATCATGCGAGGGCCCCTACAATGGACGCTTCAGCATAGTCTCCAGGCTGACCGAGCGCAGCGTCGCTTCGGCGATTTCGTCGATTTCCTGCAGCACCCGCTGCAGCGCAGCGCCGATGGCGGTGTCCTCGCCCGGTTCCTTGGCGCGGCGGCCTGGCGCCGGCTCGAACAGGGCGACGATGTCCATCAGGGTGACGCGGCGACGATTGCCGGTGAAGCGGTAGCCGCCCGAGGCGCCGCGCTCGGCCTGCACCAGACCCGCGTTCGAGAGCGTGCGCAGAACCTTGGCGAGATGATGCGTCGACACGCCGAAGCGCTCGGCGAGATCGGCGGAGGAAAGCGTCTGCGTCGGATCGCGCGCCAGTTCGAGCGTCGCGTAGAGGCCGAGCCGTGTCGCCGTCTGCAGCTTCACGCCGTGTCCCTCACGAAAGTTCCATGTCGAGCTGCAGTGACGGCCCCGCGACCATGCCCTGCGCCCGGAAGAAGGAAAGGATCAGGTGATCCTTACGGTCGACCAGCGTACGCACCCGCGTCACGCCTTCCGCCTTGAAGCGCGCGACCAGCGCCTCGAACAAGGCGCTGCCCGCGCCTTTCAGGCGGAGCTTGGGATCGATCTGGATGGCGAACACCCAGCCGGCCGGCGGCTGGCCGAATTCCCAGGCGCGGACCTCGCCCACGACGAAGCCCGCCAAGGCCCCCTGGCTGGTCTCGGCCACCAGGAAATGCAGACCAGGCGCCAGCCGCTCCCGCCAGTAGTCCGGCTTGGAAGTCCCCGTCAGCCGTGCATCCAGCGCGGAAATCGCTGGCAGATCAGAGGCTTGGGCGGGGCGTACGGCGATCATGGAAGCTGACAGAATGAACTTGCGACAAAGAAAGTAAATAGGTATTTCAGTACCGAATTACGCAAATAGGGAACGCCCATGGCCCCCGAAGTCTTGAACACTCCTCCCATCGACTTCCGCGCCTCGCCGGACAAGTACCGGCACTGGAAGCTCGCGCTCGAAAACGGCGTCGCCTACCTCACCATGGATGTGAACGAGGATGCGGGGCTCCGGCCCGGCTACAAGCTCAAGCTCAATTCCTACGACCTCGGCGTCGACATCGAGCTGGCGGACGCGGTCCAGCGGCTGCGTTTCGAGCATCCCGAGATCGGCGCGGTGGTGATCCGCAGTCAGCGTGACCGCGTCTTCTGTTCCGGCGCCAACATCAACATGCTGGGCCTCAGCACCCACGACCATAAAGTGAACTTCTGCAAGTTCACCAACGAGACGCGCCTCGCCATCGAGGACGCGAGCGTCCATTCGGACCAGACCTACATCTGCTCGATCAACGGCATCGCGGCCGGCGGCGGCTACGAACTTGCCCTGGCCTGCGAGCAGATCCTGCTGGCCGACGACGGTTCGAGCGCGGTGTCGCTGCCCGAGCTGCCATTGCTCGCGGTGCTGCCCGGCACCGGTGGTTTGACACGCCTCGTCGACAAGCGCCTGGTGCGGCGCGACCACGCCGACTTCTTCTGCACCACTGCCGAGGGCCTGCGTGGCAAGCGCGCCAAGGAATGGCGCTTGGTCGATCGGCTGATCCCGCCCAGCAAGCTCGGCGACGAAACGAAGAAGATCGCCGCGGAGATCGCGACCAAGTCCAAGCGGCCCAAGGATGCCAAGGGCATCGCGCTGCCGACCGTCGAGCGCACCATCGACGGCGACACGATCCGCTACGGCCATCTCACCGTCGAAATCGACCGTGAAGGCCGCTCGGCAAAGATCCTCGTGAAGGGTCCCGCTTCCGCGCCGCCGTCCGATATCCATGCCGCCGGCGCCGCCTTCTGGCCGCTGGCGCTGGCGCGCGACCTCGACGACGCGATCATGCATCTGCGCCTCAACGAAACCGAGATCGGCACCTGGGTGCTGACGAGCCAGGGCGACGGTGCGCTGATCGAGGCCTATGACGCGGTGCTCGCCAGGGAGGCGTCAGACTGGCTGGTCCAGGAGATCGTGCTCTACTGGAAACGCACGCTAAAACGCCTCGACGTCAGTTCGCGCAGCCTGATCGCGCTCGTCGAGCCGGGTTCGTGCTTCACCGGCACTTTGCTGGAAATCGTGCTGGCCTCGGACCGCTCCTACATGCTGGACGGCACGGTCGAGGGGTCCAACGCGCCGGCAGCGACGCTCAGGCTGACGCCGATGAATTTCGGTCCCTACCCGATGGGCAATGGCCTGACGCGCCTCGCCACGCGTTTCCTCTCCGATCCCAAGCATGTCGATGAGTTGAAGAACGAGATCGGCGAGACGCTCGACGCCGAAGCCGCCGACGAGGCGGGCCTCGTCACCTTCACGCCCGACGACATCGACTGGGAAGACGAAGTGCGCCTCGCCGTGGAAGAACGCGCCGGCTTCTCGCCCGACGGCTTGATCGGCATGGAAGCCAACCTGCGCTTCGCCGGACCGGAGACGATGGAGACCAAGATCTTCGCGCGGCTGTCGGCCTGGCAGAACTGGATCTTCCAGCGACCCAACGCGACCGGTCCCGAGGGCGCGCTGAAACTCTACGGCACGGGCAAGCAATCGAAGTACGACCGGAAACGCGCTTAACTGGCGGGCATAGGAGGCAATCATGGCCATCGACTACAGCCAGCTCATCCCCAACAACGTCGATCTCTCGAGCGACCGCCGCCTGCAGCGCGCGCTGGAGAACTGGCAGCCGCGCTTCCTCGACTGGTGGAAGGACATGGGGCCCGACGGGACCTCGGCCTACGAGGTCTATCTGCGCACCGCCGTCTCGACCGACGCCAACGGCTGGGCCAACTTCGGCCACGTAAAGATGCCGGAGTATCGCTGGGGCATCTTCCTGGCCGACCGCGATCCCGAGCGCACCATCGCCTATGGCGACAACAAGGGAAAACCGGTGTGGCAGGACGTGCCGGGCGAGCTGCGCTCGACCTTGCGCCGCCTGATCGTGACGCAAGGCGACACCGAGCCTGCGTCGGTCGAGCAGCAGCGCCTGCTCGGCAAGACCGCGCCCTCGCTCTATGACCTGCGCAACCTCTTCCAGGTCAATGTCGAGGAAGGCCGCCACCTCTGGGCCATGGTCTACCTGCTGCACGCCTATTTCGGCCGCGACGGCCGCGAGGAGGCCGAGGCGCTGCTCGAGCGCCATTCCGGCAACCGCGACAATCCGCGCATCCTCAACACCTTCAATGAGCCGGTCGAGGACTGGTTGTCGTTTTTCTTCTTCACCTA
>JACPVT010000350.1 GCA_016191685.1 Rhodospirillales bacterium
ACCAGCCCGGCTTTCCGGTCACGGGATGCCGGTCGGCGACGAACTGGTCGCAGGTCAGCGGATGGCAGATGAGCACCGCATTGGTCTTGTCGGCGTTCAGCGTGCCGTAGGTCTGGTAGGCCACCCGGTAGGGGCCGAGATCGACGCCGCAATCGAGACGCAGCGGCTGCTCGGCGCCCAGGACCGCGTGGCGGCATTGGGCAAGCGCCATTTGCTCGGCGTCGGTCAGGTCCTGGAGCAACGTCCTCTCCAACGAAAAAGCCCCCGACCGGAAGGGCGGGGGCATTTTCAAGCACTCCGACCTTTTAGCGGGGATTAACGTGGCCGCAAGCCGGTCGGCTCAAATTCCACGGAAGGCTTGTATACGGACCTCGCCGCACCGGTGCAAGCACCTTGAAGCTTGTTTGCCTTTACGCGGTGTGGCTGAACGTAGTATCGCCCCTGCGCACAGGAATTACCGGCCTTATGAACGCAACCAGTCTCGACAGCCTGCGGCAAGAAATCGACGCCATCGACGGCGAACTGCATGGCCTGATCGGCCGGCGCGCCGACGTCGTCGGTCGAATCGCTGGCGTGAAACCGGCGGGCGGATTGGCGCTGCGCCCGGGCCGTGAGGCCCAGGTCATGCGCCAGCGGCTGGCCGCCCATCAGGGTCCCTTTCCGGCAACGGCCGTCTTCCGCATGTGGCGCGAGATGATGTGCGCGCTCACCCTGATGCAGACGCCGGGACTGAAAATCGCCATCTGCCGACCGGCCGAGCAGCCCGGCTACTGGGACCTCGCGCGCGATCATTTTGGCTGTCAGATTCCCTTCGTCGCCCACGACACGCCCGCCCAGGTGCTGGCAGCGGTCCGGAGTGGCCCAACGACGCTTGGCATCGTGCCGGCGCCGATCGAGTCCGACGTAGCCCCATGGTGGCCGCTGCTCGCCGGCGGCGACGCGACACTGCCCAACATCGTGGCCCGCCTGCCCTTTCTCGGCATGCCCAATGCCCGGGCCCTCGGCATCTCGGCTCTCGTGCTTGCCCGAATGGAACCCGAGGAGAGCGGCGACGACCGCGCCCTCATCGCCCTGGAGACGCCCGCCGGCCTCAGCCGCGACCGTATCGCCGGCGGGCTGGCCAAGGCCGGCCTGCCGCCCTTCACATCGGTGCTGGACCAGGTTGTCGACGGCGTGCATCACTATCTCATCGAACTGCCGGGCGTGATCGTCGATGGCGACCCGCGACTGCGCGAGCTCGGAGCGGCCTTGGGGTTGAAGAGCGGTCGTGTCGCCGCGATCGGCGCCTATGCCGTTCCGTCCAATCCTCGACTCTAAGGGGGGGCGCGGCCCTGTTCACTCGTTACGGGAGACTGCCATGACCGCGCTCACCCCGCGTCCGGGCATCATGAAGATTGCGCCCTATGTGCCGGGCAAGGACTCGGTCGAGGGCAAGCAGACCATCGCCAAGCTCTCGTCCAACGAGGGCGCGCTGGGACCGAGCCCCAAGGCAATGGCTGCCTATGCCAAGGCGGCAGCCGAGCTGCACCGCTATCCCGACGGCAACGCCGAGAGGCTGCGCGGCGCGATCGGCCGCCACTACGGCCTCGATCCGGCGCGCATCGTCTGCGGTGCGGGCTCCGACGAGCTGCTCAACCTGCTGATCCGCGCCTACTGCGGACCGGGCGATGAGCTGCTCTACAGCCAGTTCGGCTTCCTGATGTACCCGATCAATGCCCTGGGTGTTGGCGCCACGCCAGTGGCAGCACCGGAAAAGGACTACTGCGCCGACGTCGATGCGCTCCTGTCCAAGGTCACGAACAAGACCAAGGTCGTGTGCCTTGCCAATCCCAACAATCCGACCGGCAGCTACGTGACGAAGGATGACGTTCGCCGCCTGCACGCCGGCCTTCCCAGGAACGTCCTGCTGGTGATCGACGCGGCCTATGCCGAATATGTGAGCCGCAACGATTACGAATCGGGCGTCGAGCTGGTCGACCAGGCCGACAACGTCGTGATGACCCGTACTTTCTCCAAGATCTACGGGCTGGGCGGCCTGCGGCTGGGCTGGATGTACGGCCCGGCCGGCATCGTCGACGTCATGAGCCGGCTGCGCCAGCCGTTCAACGTCAACCTGCCGGCACAGATCGCCGGCATCGCGGCGATGGAGGACATCGCCCACACCGACGCCAGCCGCACCAACAACGACATCTGGCTGCCCTGGCTCAGCGCCGAACTCGCCAAGCTCGGCCTGGCCCCCCTGCCCAGCGTCGGCAATTTCCTCACGGTGGGCTTCGGCTCCAAGGAGCGCGCCGCAGCCGCCAACAACTGGATGATGAACGACGGCCTGATCCCGCGCATGATCGCGGGCTATGGCCTGCCCGAGCACCTGCGCATCACCATAGGCACCGAGAGTGAAGTGAAGGCGGTGCGCGATTCGCTGGCCAGGTTCGTGGCGTCGAAATGAACGAGCCCTCTCCCGCCAAGCCCCCGAGCGCCAAGCCGATGTTCGACAAGATCGCGCTGATCGGCATCGGCCTGATCGGCGGATCGATCGCGCTCGAGGCGCGCAAGCGCGGGCTCGCCCGGTCGATCGTGGCGGCAACGCGCAGCGCCGAGACGGCGGCGCTGGCCAACAAGCTGAAGCTCGCCGACCATTGCGGCACCGACCTGGCGGCCGCCTGCGAAGGCGCTGACCTGGTGATCGTCTGCACGCCGGTCGGCGCCTGCGGCGAGGCCGCCCGCCTGATCGCACCCAGCCTGAAACCCGGCTGCATCGTTTCCGACGTCGGCTCGGTGAAGCAGGCGGTGGTGAGCGCCATGCAGCCGCATCTTCCGGCCGGCGTCCATTTCGTGCCGGCCCATCCGGTCGCCGGCACCGAGAATTCCGGCCCCGAGGCGGCCTTGCTGGATCTGTTCGAAGGCCGCTGGACCATCCTGACGCCGTTGCCCGACGGCGATGCCGAGGCCGTGGCCAAGCTCGAGGCCTTCTGGCAGGCGCTGGGCAGCTCGGTCGAGAAGATCGACCCCGCCGACCATGACCGCATCCTGGCCATCACGTCCCATCTGCCGCATCTCATCGCCTACACCATCGTCGGCACCGCCGACGACCTGGCCGGACATCTCAACAGCGAGGTGTTGCGCTTCGCCGCCGGCGGCTTCCGCGACTTCACGCGCATCGCCGCCTCGGATCCCACGATGTGGCGCGACGTGTTCATGAACAACCGCGAGGCCGTGCTCGAGGTCCTCCAGCGATTCCAGGAGGATCTCTTCTACCTGCAGCGCGCCATCCGCTGGGGCGAGGGCGACAAGCTGTTCGACCTGTTCACGCGCACGCGCGAGATCCGCCGCGCGCTGATCCACCTCCACCAGGCGTGAGCACGGCGAAGCCCTCTTGGGTTTTTGCCTACGGCTCGCTGATGTGGAACCCGGGCTTTGCCACGCCCGAGACACAGGCCGCCCGCCTGCACGGCTGGCATCGCGCCTTCTGCATCTACTCCGAACATTATCGCGGCACGCCGCGGAAGCCCGGCCTGATCCTGGGCCTCCTGCCGGGCGGCGCCTGCCGCGGCCTCGCCCATCGCCTGCCACGCGCCGGCTATGACGCCGTGCGCCGCTATTTGTGGGCGCGCGAGATCGACAACGACGGAGTCTACAAGGAAGAGATCCGGCCGATTCACCTGCACGACGGGCGCGTGGTCGAGGCGCTGGTCTATCTCGCCGACCGCCAGCACCGGCAATTCGCCGGCAAGCTGCCGGCCGCGAAGGCGGCCGTGCTGGTCATGGGCGGCCGCGGCACGACCGGCACCAACGTCGCCTATCTTCGCAACACGGTGGCGCATTTGCGCGACCTCGGGCTGCACGATCGCGCCCTCGAAGAGCTGATGCGACGAACCGAGACCAAGCGTCGAAGGTAGGCGCAGAAGCTAACGCCGGCTCGTGCCGCCGGCGATGACAGCACCAACGACGAAGCGCAGTTCGTCGCGCGCCCGCTCGACGCTGAGACCCAGCCGCTGGCGCAGGACGACCCAGCTCTCCGGCGCGAGTGCCAAGGCAAGTGCATTGAGCACCCGCCCGCGCTGCTCGGGGGGAAGTCCCGCAAGCTCACGGTCGAACCAGCGAGCAAGGTTGGCCTGGCTGGTCGCATAGACCTGGGCAATCATGTCGGCGGCAGGCGGCGAGCGGCGCTGCAGGGTCTCGACGAAGGTCCACATCGGCAACAGGCGTTCGTAGCGGTCCGCGGCTCGATCGACGGCGAGCTGGAGGCGACCATCGGACGGCAATGCCGCGGCCGGTTCGGGCATATCGGCGAACTCGGCGGCGAGCATGCGCTCGAGAACGACAACATAGAGCTCGGCCGTATCGGCGAAATGCTGAAAGACCGTGCGTGCCGAAACGCCGGCGGTCTTGGCAATATCGCGCACGATCGGCGCGGCTTCGCCGGTCGCAGCCAATGCCCATGCAGACGCAACGATGGCCTCGCGGGTCTTTGCGACACGGTTGCCGTTCACGACCGGATGCGGCAGCACCCGTCGATTAAGAGCTTCGACTTCCATTCACGCCCCCTGCTTTGTCGCCGTCGATGCGCTGCCGTTCTCCTTGGGCCGGGACCGGCTTCGCGCTTTGATGTATCAACGACGTTACCGACAGCGGATACCAACGCACCCGCGAAGACAACCCGCTGATTTGGAATTAAATAATCGCCAGCGTAAGCCAATCGTAAGGTCCCGGTGTGCCGATGACAGACAGGAAATTCACCACCGCCTCGCTTGCCGCCCAGGCCATGGGCTGGATCGATCCGGTAACCAAGGCCGTGGTGCCGCCGATCCACATGGCGAGCACCTATCTGCGCGACGAGGACAACGGCTACCGCTCGGGCAGGATCTACGCCCGGGCCGACAATCCGACCTTCGACCAAGCCGAGGCGACGCTGGCGGCGCTGGAGGGCGGGCCCAAGGCGCTGGTTTACTCCTCGGGCATGAGTGCAGCGACCGCCTGTTTCCTGGCGCTCAACCCCGGCGACCATGTCGTCGTCCCCAAGGTCATGTACTGGTCGCTGCGCAACTGGCTGGCGACCTTCGCCACCAGCTGGGGCCTGAAAGTCGAATTCGTCGATGCCGACCGGACCGACGCCATTGCCGCCGCCGTCCGGCCGGGCGCCACCAAACTGGTGTGGATCGAAACGCCGGCCAACCCGACCTGGAGCGTCACCGACATTGCGGCGGCGGCCGACATCGCCCATCGCGCCGGAGCGCTGCTCGGCGTCGACTCGACGGTGGCGACGCCGGTGCTGACGCGACCGATCGAATTCGGCGCCGATATCGTCATGCATTCGGCGACCAAGTACCTGAACGGACACTCCGACATCATCGCCGGCGCCCTGGTCGGCGCCCGCGACGATGACCATTGGGCGAAGTTGCGCACGATCCGCGCCCAGCTCGGCACGATCCTGGGTCAGACCGAGGCGTGGCTGCTGATGCGCGGCATGCGCACGCTGTTCCCGCGCGTCGACTGGGCCTGTCGCTCGGCACAGTCGCTCGCCGAGCGCCTGGCCGCCCATCCGATGGTGACCGAGGTGCTCTATCCCGGCCTGCCCTCGTTTGCCGGACACGCGGTCTCGCTGAAGCAAATGACAGGCGGCTTCGGCGGCATGCTGTCGGTGCGCATCAAGGGTGGCGAACGCGCCGCGATCGCCACGGCGGCGCGCGTGGCGTTGTGGAAGCGCGCGACGTCGCTGGGCGGCGTCGAAAGCCTGATCGAGCATCGCGCCAGCATCGAGGGGCCGGGCACGCCCTGCCCGCCCGATCTCCTGCGCCTGTCGGTCGGCGTGGAAGACAGCGGCGACCTGTTCGACGATCTCGATCAGGCGCTGAGACGCGCCGACAACGCCTAGATCAAGTCGGCGTCCCGAACACCGCGGGTAGGCCGGCGCCGATGCGCTCGTTCATCATCTCGATCGAGCCGTCGGTGTAGGCTGCGATCTTGGCGCCGGCGAGGTGACGGGCCAGCGGATACTCGGCACGGAGCCCGTTGGCGCCCATCGCCTGGATGCAGTCGGCGATGCGGTTGATCGCCATGTCGGTGGCGAATTTCTTGGCGTGGGCCGCCGGCAGCACGGCATCGGCGCCCTCGTCGATCAGGCGGGCGGCGCGGTAGGTGAGGAGCCGCGCGGCTTCGAGATCGGTCGCGGCATCGACCAGCTTCCAGCGCACGCCCTGATGTTCCAGCACTGGCCGGCCGAAGGTCTGGCGCTGCTGGGTGTAGCGCACCGCCGTTTCGAGCGAGGCCTGCAGCATGCCGCAGCACATGGCGGCGACGTAGGCGCGCGCGCCGTTGATGCCGGCCAGCGCTGCCTTGAAAGCCTTGCCCGGCTCGTGCAGCACGGCCTCGTCAGGCGCGAAGTAATCGACCAGGCGGAAACCGCCGACACCGATGGCGTGTCCGCCATGCAGCTCGAACGGCTGGTCGCGATGGAAACCCGGCCGGTCGGCCTCGATGGCGAAGCAGGCGATGCCGCGATAGCCCTGGCTCCTGTCGGTCTGGGCGTAGGCTACCGAGAGGCCGGCGACGGCGGCATTGGTGATCCAGGCCTTGGCGCCGTTCAGCTTCCAGCCGCCGTCGACACGCTCCGCCGCCATCTCGAGGCCGCCGAAGTCGCTGCCGACTCCGGGCTCGCTGAGCCCCGCGCAGCCGATCAGATCGCCCGTGATCATCCGCGGCAACAGACGCGCGACGTGCGACGGCTTGCCGTCGCGGGCAAAGCGCGCGCAGGCGTTGTGATGGTTGATCAGCGCGAAGGCGAAGGCGAAGTCGTGCCGCGCGATCTCCTCGAAAGCGCGCAGCTTGCAGGAGAAAGAGAGCCCCTGCCCGCCATGCTGCCGGGCC
>JACPVT010000351.1 GCA_016191685.1 Rhodospirillales bacterium
ACTTCACCGAGCCGGGCGAGCTTGGCGTCTTCATCGACGAGGACCAGCTCGCCAGCATCGAGGAGATGATGTCCAAGAAAGGCTATCTCGAAGCCAGCGACATGGCGACGACCTTCAATCTCCTGCGCGCCAACGATCTCATCTGGTCTTTCGTCGTGAACAACTATCTGATGGGCAAGGACCCCTTCCCCTTCGACCTGCTGTACTGGAACGCCGACGCCACGCGCATGCCGGCGGCGATGCACAGCTACTACCTGCGCAACATGTACCAGAACAATCTTCTGAGCCGGCCGGGCGGCATCGTCATCGACAACGTGCCGATCGATCTTCGCAAGATCGCGATCCCCGTCTATATCCAGGCCGGCAAGGAAGACCACATCGCGCCCGCCCGCTCGGTCTACAAGGCGACCCAGATCTACAGCGGGCCGATCCGCTTCATGCTTGCGGGCTCGGGCCATATCGCCGGCGTCGTCAATCCGCCGCGCGCCAAGAAGTACCAGCACTGGCTGAACGAGACCGCGAAGAACCCGCCGACGCTGGCCGAGTGGCAGGCCGGCGCCAAGGAATTTCCCGGCTCGTGGTGGCACGACTGGGACAGGTGGCTGTCCGAAAAGTCCGGCCCCAGGGTGCCGGCGCGCATCCCGGGCGACGGCGCCCTGCCCGCGATCGAGGACGCGCCGGGCAGCTACGTCAAGGTGCGCGTGGTCGAGTAGACGGTCCTATGCCGCCACCTTCAGGCGGTCGGCCATCTTCTCGGCAAGCATCACGGTCGTAAGATGCGTATTGGCACGCACCACCTCGGGCATGACGGAAGCATCGATCACCCGCAGCCCCGAGCAGCCGATGACGCGGCACTCCGGATCGACCACCGATTTCTTGTCGTCTCGCGCGCCCATCCGGCAGGTGCCGCTGGCGTGCTGGGCATCCGAGCATTCGGCGAACAGCCAATCGTCCAGTTCCGCCGGTGTCAGGCTCTCCTCGATCGACCGGCCGATCGAGCCATACTCCACGCGCGTCGTGATGGCGCGCACGCTATCGTGCATCGCGAGGTCCCGGAGGCGACGTACGCCGTCGCGCATGCGCACGAGGTCGCGTTCGTCCGACAGCATCCGTTCGTCGACCTGCGGATCGATGGCTGGATCGGTGGTCGTGATGCGCACCCGGCCCTGACTAAAAGCCTGATAGACCGAAACGACGAGACGGCCCGTGGACGTGTCGCCGCCGCCCAGCGACACGAGGTTGCCCGCGATCACGATCATGTCGTTCTCGCCCGCCCCACCCAGGCCCGACGAGTAGCGCAGGCAGCAGTTGGTATGGCGATGCATCAGAGTGCCGACCTTCGCCTCGTCCCGAAGATGCAGGTAGAGCGGCATCGCCGGATGATCCAGCAGGTTCTCGCCAACCGGCAGGTCGGCGACCACGGACATCCCCAGCGATTTCAGCCAGGCAGCGGGGCCGATACCCGAACGCTGCAGAATGGCTGGTGAGTGGATGGCACCGGCAGAGAGGATCACCTCGCGGGTGGCGCGCGGCGTGAAGCTCAAGCCATCCACCTGCACGTGTACGCCACTGACATGCGGCCGGTTGCCCTCGAACTGGAACTTCGACACCAGCGCGTTGCCGACGATCTGCAGGTTGGCGCGACCGCGTGCCGGCTCGAGATAGCCGTCGTTGGTCGAGACGCGGACGCCCGCCCGGCTGTTGATGGCGTAAGGCGAGGCGCCAGTGCCCTTTGGCGCGTTGTGATCCTCGCACCAGCCGTAGCCGAGCGCGATCGAGGAATCCTTCAGCGCACGGTCGACGCGGCCCCAGTCGGCCACGGGCGCGCGATAGACCGGAATCGGGCCGCTGTCGCCATGATAGGGTGCGTCGCCAAAATTGACGTCGGTTTCGAGCTTGTTGAAGTACGGCAGGACATCGTCCCAGCCCCAGCCGGTGCAGCCGAACGCCCGCCAGCGCTCGAAGTCGTCGGGCACGCCGCGGATGGCGATCTGGCCGTTGATGGTGGAACTGCCGCCGACCGCCCGGCCGCGCCACAGGAGCTTCGGCTCCTGCCGTTCGGTGCGACGCGCCAGCAGCTTGGGCCAGCGATAATCGTCGTCGCCGATCGCCCGCATGGGATTGGGAATGCGAATGTGTTCGGGCGTCTCAGCCGAACGGAAATCGCGGCCGGCCTCGAGCAGGAGCACCCGGATGCGGGGATCCTCGCTCAACCGCGCGGCCAGGACGGCGCCGGCGGAGCCCGCGCCCACGATGATGTAGTCGTAGTCGCGCGCGAGCATGCCCGACCCTACCCCGCCGCCTTCTGCTTGGCCGGCCGGTAGCTGTCGGCAAGCTCGATGTAATGCAGGACGACCCGCCTGAACATCTCGAGGTCCTTGTCGGTGATGTCGCGCAGCTTCTGTGCCGGATTGCCCGCCCACAGCTCGCCCTTGCGCACGATCTTGCGCGGCGTCACGACGGCACCGGCCGCCACCATCGCACCGCTCTCGACCACGGCGCCATCGAGCACCGTGGCGTTCATGCCGATGAAGGCCTCGTCCTGGATCTCGCAGGCGTGCAGCAGCGCCATATGGCCGACCGACACGTTGCGGCCGACCGTGGCCATGAGGCCGCGCCGGGCGACATGAACGACCGTGCCGTCCTGCAGGTTGGAATTCTCGC
The DNA here is from genome assembly GCA_016191685.1 of Rhodospirillales bacterium. Classification (GTDB taxonomy): domain Bacteria; phylum Pseudomonadota; class Alphaproteobacteria; order Reyranellales; family Reyranellaceae; genus Reyranella. The sequence goes on from JACPVT010000351.1 coordinate 2,665, forward strand.
CGATGCTGATCCCGGGCCCGTCGCCGCGCAGGATGCAGCCGAACCAGATGCCGCAATTGGCGCCGATCTCGACCTCGCCGATCAAGGTCGCGTTGGGCGCGACGAAGGCTGTGCTGTCGACCTTGGGGATGAAACCCTTGAACGGAACGATGAGACCGGACATCGATCGCCTCTCCACATAAACGAAGGGCGCCTTGCGGCGCCCTTCGAAGATAATGCAAACGCCGGTTTAGCGCTTGGAGAACTGGAAGCGGGCGCGGGCGCCGGCCCGGCCGTACTTCTTGCGCTCGACCACGCGGCTGTCGCGGGTCAGGAAGCCGTTGGCCTTGATGGTGCCGCGCAGCGCCGGCTCGAACTTGGTCAGCGCCTGCGAGATGCCGTGACGCACCGCACCCGCCTGGCCGGAGAGACCGCCGCCGGAAACGGTGGCGATCACGTCGAACTGGCCGCCGCGCTCGGAGACGTCGAACGGCTGCTGGATCATCATGCGCTGGGTCGGACGCGCGAAGTAGATCGTCTGGTCGCGGCCGTTGATGGTGATCTTGCCGGTGCCGGGCTTGACCCAGACGCGGGCGACGGCGTTCTTGCGGCGGCCCGTGGCGTAGGCGCGGCCCTGGGCGTCGATCTGCTTCTCGCGAACCGGCGCGGGCGCCTGTTCGCCGCCGACCGGCGCCTTCTTCAGTTCAGCGAACGTCGAAAGTTCAGTAGCCATGTCAGCCGATCCTCGAATTCTTGCGGTTCATAGCAGCAACGTCGAGCTTCTCCGGCTGCTGCGCCTCCTGCTCGTGCTTCGGTCCGGCGTAAACGCGCAGGTTCTTCATCTGCGCGCGACCGAGCGGGCCGCGGGTGATCATGCGCTCGACGGCCTTGATCAGGACGCGCTCCGGGAAGCGGCCTTCGAGGCGCTTGCCCAAGGTCTCGCCCTTGATGCCGCCGGGATGGCCGGTGTGCCAGTAGAAGACTTCGCGCTCGGCCTTGCGGCCGGTCAGGCGGACCTTCTCGGCGTTGATCACGACGACGTTGTCGCCGCAATCGATGTGCGGGGTGAAGGTCGGCTTGTGCTTGCCGCGCAGGCGCATGGCGATGATCGAGGCGAGCCGGCCGAGCACCAGCCCGTCGGCGTCGATCAGCAGCCACTTCTTCTGCACGTCGGCAGTCTTGGTGCTGGGAGTCTGGTTGGTAATGAGGGCGTGCATGGTTCTTTCTTCCAATGAGCGGGCGCTTATGAGCGTCGCGCGGCGCGTTGTCAAACGGAGCGTAATAATTGCATTAAATCAACAACTTAGAGATGGGGTACTTGATTACCTCTACCTATCTCTTTGGCGGGATTGCATAAGTCACCGTCGCATGGGCCACCGGCTCTTCCACGCCATCGCTCCAGATCGTGAAATCGCCCACCGCCAGCGTCTTGCCGAGCTTCATCAGGCGCCCCTCCCCGATCAGGTCGACCGGCTCGGGCTTCCTCATGAAATTGATGTTGAGGTTGGTCGTGACCGCCAGCGCCACCGGCCCGAGCTGACCCAGGATAAGAAGGTAGAAGCCGCAGTCGACCAGCCACATCAGGGTCGGGCCGGAGATCGTGCCACCTGGCCGCAGGTGGCGTTCGTGCGACGGCAGCCTGAGCCGAATCGTCTTGTCGTCGAGATGCTCGATCGCCAGGCCGAGATGCGCGGCCTGCGGGAAATGTTCCACCAGGAACTTCATGAGGTCCGCAGGCGACATCACCGGCATGACGCAACACTCCTCTTCCAATACATTGTCACCATGACCGCCGCCCCCAACGAGCCTGTCCTGCTGCGCCGCGACGAGGGCCATGTCGCGATCCTCACGCTCAACCGCCCGCACGCCATGAACGCCCTCTCGGGCGAGCTTATAGACGCGCTGCAGGCGGAATTCGACAGGCTCGCGAAAGACAGGGAAATCCGCTGCATCATCATCGAGGCGCAGGGCGACCGCGCCTTCTCGACCGGTCACGACCTGCGCGAGGTCGCTTCGAGCCGCGACTACGCCTTCCACCACGCGCTGCTGACGCGCTGCTCGGCCATGATGATCTCGATCAAGCGCCTGCCGCAGCCCGTGATCGCCAAGGTGCAGGCGATCGCCACGGCCGCCGGCTGCCAGCTCGTCGCCGCCTGCGATCTCGCCGTCGCCTCGAGCGACGCCACCTTCGCCACGTCAGGCATCAACAACGGTCTCTTCTGCGGCACGCCGTCGGTCTCGGTCGGCCGCAACGTCGGCTCCAAGCGCGCGCTCGACATGCTGTTCACCGGCCAGCCGATCGATGCGGCGACCGCGTTGCGCGACGGGCTGGTGAGCCGCGTCGTGCCGCCGGCCGAGCTCGACAAGGAAACGATGGCCTTAGCCCAGCACATCGCCGCCCAACCGCCGCAGCAGATCGCCGAGGGCAAGGCGATGTTCCACAAGCACATGACGATGGAACTCGACCAGGCCTACGCCTACGCCACCGAGTTCATGGCCGGCGCCATCCAGCGCGAGGATGCGCAGTCGGGTATCGACGCCTTCGTGAACAAGAAGCCGAAGCCTGAATGGAAGGGGCGGTAGCAGTCACAATGCGTGGCTTGGCCATCGCCTTGCTTGGACTCGCCGCGCTCTGCGATTCGTCCGCTTCGCTTTCACTCGATTGTGTAGCCAAGCCGTCCGAAACGGACAGGATTCTGTGCGGATCGGAGCTTGAGAAAATCGATGCACAAATACAATTTGAGCTCCGCCAGATCGCCAACTTTGTGAGTGAAAAAGACTTCCGCGAAATGCTTGCCGACCAGGATCGATGGCTCGATGACTTGGTGCAATCCTGTAGCCAGCACACGCGGCATACCGACACAAAGAATTGCCTGGAATCCGGATTGTCACAGCGCCGCAACTTGCTGAGCTCCAGGCAACATGATCTCGGCGGTTTTCGGCAGCTCGAACCGATGGACCTAGGCGGCCTATCTCTCTCTATCGTGAAGCGAGAAGACGGATGCGTTGGCGACCTGCTCATCGGAGACACAGTCGTGGCGCGATGCGTCTATCGTCTCGAACCACAGGCGCGCTACCGCGACGACGAAATCGACGCGATGGCCCTCGTCGCCAACAGCGGTGGCGCCGCCTACATCTGCGCCAACTTTCCCGTCTATGTCGTTGCCGTCACGCGAGATCGCAAAGCCCAGATCGTCCGAGTGCCGGCGAAATATCCAGGCACGGGCGACGATGCCTGCCTCAGGACGACACGTTCAGCCAAAGGCTTCCTGTTCGAAGTCGATCCGTCACCAAAGAGCGATGGGTGGCGCCAGGAATGGACCTTCCAGGCCGGGCTGTCGCCTCCGTCCTTCTCGAAGTTCGCGCCTGTCGCAGGGACGACGATGGCGCGATATCGTGGCGGCTTCTTGATGGCAAACGAGCAATTCTATGGTGCGCTTTTGCGGTTCGCCGCCGAGAGCAAGATCCCGTTTGCCACCTTGGCCAGGGAATTCGCATGGTCAGGCAATTACGCACTCCTGACTACAGACGACACCACGGGACGCTTTCGCGTGTTCGGCGGTTGCTCGCTCCCCGGCCCGGCTGGCAATTGCCGCAATCCACTGCAACGAGTGCTCTACGACCGCGAAGCTGATCGGCTCTACTTCATCCTTGCCAAGAACACCGACGTCACCTGCGTCGGCGCATGGAAACATGATGCCACGGCAAATGACCTCGCCGATGCAGCCTACTTTCCTCCGCGCAAGGATTGGCCCAGCGAAGTCCTGGGAACACTCAAGGACTCCTTCTGTCAGCCACACTGACCAGCAGCGCCAATTCGTTCCCTTGCCCTCGATTGACCCAGACGGCGCTCCAGCAACACTCAACATCGAGGCTGTGAACAAAAAAACCGAAGCCGGAATGGGAGAGGCGATAGGCCCTCTTCTCAGCTCTCGAAGATCAGGCACGTGGTCGTGCCGTGGGCGAGCAAACGGCCCTTGTCATCCGTGATCCGCCCTTCGGCAGTCCCCACGCGCCGCCCCCGGTTCAACACCACGCCTTCCGCCTTGATCACCCCCGTCTCGGGAGTGATGGGCCGCACGAGCGAGATCTTGAATTCGACGGTCGTCTCGCCGAAGCCTTTCTCCAGCGTCGACCAGATGGCGAGGCCCATGCAGCTGTCGAGTAAGGTGGCCGCGAGTCCACCGTGCACCGTGCCGGACGGATTGAGGTGGTCATCAGTCGGCGTCGCCGTGACGACGACGCGCCCGTTAGTCACCTCGGTCACGTCATAACCCAAGGTCCGCGCGATGGTATTGAGGGGCAGCGTCCCGTCGACGAGCCCCTGGACGAACTCCAGGCCGCTCATCTCCTTCCGCCTCTCGGCTGGAACGGTTCCGTAAGTCTTGCTGGTGGCCTGGCTCGACATCTTTGGTCAGCCTAGCAGCTGACCTGCAATGCCGCTCGCGGGATTCGGACCCTACTGACGCCAGTCGCTGCCCTTGCCTTCGATCTGGCGAAGCGCGGCCTTCCAGTAGGTCATGCCGTATTCCGGATTGGCGCGCTGCTGCTTGGCGCGCTCGCCGTACTGACGGATAACATCGGGCTCGATTGGATCAGGCTCCTCGTTCATTCCGCGGGCGATGACCTCGACCTCGCAGGCACGTTCGAGCATGTACATGCGGCGCAGCGCACCCGGGATGGACGAGCCCACCGTCAGCAGGCCGTGATTGCGCAGCACCACAGAATTGCCGCCCTGACAGGTGACGCCCAGCGCATCGCATTCTTCCTGCGAGGTTGGCATGCCGTACTCGTGATAGACGAGGTCGTCCCACACCGACAGCACGTCCTGGCTGATCGGGCGCAGCCCCTTCTTCAGCACCGACACACCGGTGCCGGCACTGGTGTGCGTGTGCATCACGCAGTTGGCATCTGGCCGGGCCTTGTAGACGCCGGAGTGGATGGTGAAACCCGCGGCGTTGAACTTGCCGTCCTTGGCGTAGACGTTGCCGTCGATGTCCATCTTCACCAGGCTCGAGGCGGTGATCTCGTCGAACAGGTCGCCGTAGTTGTTGATCAGGAAGCACTTGGGCTCGCCCGGGATGCGCACCGTCATGTGGGTGTCGATCGTGTCGGTCCAGCCGAAGTGGTCGGTAATGCGGTAGAGGGCGGCGAGATCGCAGCGCGACTGCCATTCGGCTTCACTCATTTCCAGACCAGCCTGCACTGCCGTATCCATCCCACACTCCTGTTCGTTCAGCCGGCGCTCGCCAACGCCCGTGGCCAGTTGGGATCGTAACGCAACTCGGCCATTCAGGCGAAGTGCCGATGCCTCCGCGGAACGCAGGGCCGCCTTGCGGATATGCGGCACAGAATTTGCGTCTGCTTTCCCGTCTGGAACGGCAGCGGAGGCATCGGGCGTGGCCAAGCCATTTCATCTCGCGTGGTTTTTGCAAGGTTCGAGCGTTCAGGCCTGGGGAGAACCCTGGACCGGGCATATCGGCACCACCTGGGAGCAGCCCGAACTCTTCCTCGACATGGCGCGCAGCCTCGAGCGCGCCTGCTTCGACTACATCCTGCTCGAAGATTCATCTTATGTGGGTGAGAGCTTCGGCGGCTCGAACGAGATCTATCTCAAGAACGGCCTTTCCGTCCCTCGCCAGGACCCGTCCGTCGTAGCCGCGCTGATGACTCAGGTCACCTCGCGCATCGGCATCGTTCCCACCTTCGGTACTTTCGCCTATCCGCCGTATCTGCTGGCCCGTCTCATAGCGACTCTCGACCAGGTCTCGGCGGGACGTGTCGGCTGGAACGCCGTCACCGGCAGCTCCGACTTCGCCGCCATGAACTTCGGCCTTCCCGGCATGCCCGAACACGACCTGCGATACGACATGGCCGACGAATACATGGAAGTCGTCCGCAAGCTCTGGGGATCGTGGGAGCCTGGGGCCTTCATCGCCGACCGCGCGAGCGGCGTGCTGATCGATCACACGAAGGTTCGCCGCGTCAACCATGAGGGCAAGTTCTTCAAGACACGCGGACCGTTGAATTCCGGTCCCGCGCCGCAAGGCCAGCCGGTCATCGCCCAGGCTGGCGGCTCGCCGCGCGGCCGCAGGTTCGCGGCAGCCCACGCCGATACGATCGTCGTCAATTCGAAGGGCATCGACGCCATGCGCGCCTATCGGGCCGATGTGCACACGCACATGGTCGCGCAAGGGCGCAAGCCGAGCGACTGCAAGGTGCTCTACCTGATCAACCCGATCCTGGGCGAAACCATGGAGGAGGCCGAGGAGCGCAAGCAGAAGCGCGCCTGCCGTGCCAAGGAAAACGTCCTCCAGCGGCTGGCCCATCTC
>JACPVT010000276.1 GCA_016191685.1 Rhodospirillales bacterium
CCTCATGCAGAAGGATGGCCGCACGCTGGGGTTTGAGTCCCAGGTGTACTGCAAAGGCGGCCGTGTGATATGGATTTCGGAGAGTGCGCGAGAGATTCGTGATGCCTGCGGTGAGTTGATTGGTTTTGAGGGGACGACGATAGACATTACCGGCCGCAAGCTCGCCGAAGGATTCCCCGATGGCATCGACAGCGCCGCCGTGCTGCTCGACGGCGAGGACACTTTCAGGCGCTTCGCAGATCAGGACATGGAAATCTACTGGGGCGCCTATCTCGGCACGCCGGACGAGATGCTGATCTCGGGCAAGCTCAAGGACGTGGCGGGCGAAATCCACCGCCGCCGCAGCGAGGCACGTCAGAAGAACGGCTGGATCATGGATACGTATTTGATCCGGAAGACGAGCGGGCCCTCCGAGTGACCGGAGATTGAACTCCTCGGCGGTTATTCCGGCCCTGCGAGATTCTTGTCGAAAAACGCCACGATCTCGGACGCCATCTGCTTGTGCACGAGCATACGATCTACCCCCGAGGGATCGTCGCAGAGGGGAAGGCCTGCAAATTTCGTGAGAACTGGGCCGATGAGCCAGCGGCACTCGGGCACGTAGGCGAAGTGCCCGACCGGACGCACCACCTCCCTGGCGCTTGGGATCTGCTTGACGAGATTGGTCGAGTTCGACGCCGGGTCCAGGATCTCGTCGAATTGCGCGGTGTCCACCACAAAGGGGACACTGATCGACCTGAGCGAGTCGGCAGTGAAGCCCTGTCCCGGTCCCGAAGCCATGATGTAGAAGGCCTTGATCCGGCCATCCCTGAACGAGTCTCCGGCATCCTGCGCGGCCACGCCCGCGATGTCGTCCTTGAGCGTTCCGTCGCAGTAGAAGTCCTTCTTCGGCGCTTTGTCACAGAAGGTCCTTTGACGAACAGGATCGTACCTGCCTCCGGCGAGGCTCACACCGGTCCAGCCGCCAAACGAGTGCCCCACGAAACCGATACGGTTCTCGTCGATGAGCGCAGCCCACTTGGCATGCTTCAGGACCTCGTCGAGAGCGAACGAAACATCGCGGGAGCGATCCCATAAGCGGTAGCGGCCCGCAATGCTTTGATCGTCACCGTCCGTGCCCGGATGGGATGTGGAGAGCACCACATATCCGGATTTGACCAATTCGAGCGCGAGCCAACCCTGCGAAAACCTCGATCCCCAATTGCCATGGGAGATCACGACCAGCGGCTGCTTACGCAGCGGGGGTTGCGGGTCTGCGTTGCGCACGATCGGGATCGAACGCATCGGCGGGCGTGGGGAGAACCACTCGATCCGTGCGTCGGAGGCCACCTTGAACCACAGCTCGGTGGTAACCTTGCGGCCCGTCGCCTTGTCCTGGAGTTCAAGCGTCGTGGTTCCGACAACGTCGGCGGCAGCGGCCATCGTCGTCTGGAGCAACACCCCCAGTAGGAGCGCGAAAAGCACGGTGACGGGCGACAGCGACAGGGTCTTCATGCGATCCCTCCTTGGGCCTCAAGAGCGGTTCCAGGCTGCGATCCACCATTGTGGAAGTTCCAGTTGACCGACTAGATTGTGCAAACGAAGCGCGCCGCTGATTAGGCTGGACCGGCTAATATCTGTACAAACCAGAAGTTCGGAGTGTTGAGCCGTGAAGGGCATCCGCGGAGTAGTGGGGTTCGTGCGGACGGTCGAGGCGGGAAGCTTCTCGGGCGCTGCCAAGGCGTTGGGCATCAGCGCGGTCGCGGTAGGCAAGAACGTGCAGCGCCTCGAGCGGCAACTTGGTATCCGGCTGCTCCAACGGTCTACGCGCAAGCTCTCTTTGACCGAGGAAGGGCGACAGTTCTACGAGCGCTGTACCGGACCGCTTCGCGATCTGGAAAACGCCCAATCCGCGATAGCTGAAAAAGGCAGATCTCCCTCCGGCTCGCTCAGGGTGACGTCCCTGTCGCCATTCGGTCGAACCTATGTCCTGCCACTTATTCCGGCGTTCAGCCGTCTCTACCCCGCCATTGAAATAGAGCTGCATCTCGACGATGCGGTGAGCGACATGATCGCGGGAGGCTACGACGTCGGCATTCGCGCCGGTGAAGCTCGCGACGGCTCGATGGTGATGCGTGAGGTGGCGCCGCTCAACTTTGTCGTTTGCGGGGCGCCGACCTATCTTGCTGACCGCGGCATTCCTTTGACGATCGCGGATTTGTCGAAGCACAACTGCCTTCGGCTAAGCGGGCGCGGTCCGGCGGGTCGTTCGCTCAACTGGTTGCTGGGGCCGAGGAAACTCGCGGTTTCGCCCCCCGTCAGTGGAAACTTTGTCGCGCGCGACATCACAACGCTCGTCACGGCTGCAGTGCACGGGCAGGGATTGGTGTTCGCGCCGCTTCCTCTGGTGCTTCCGTTGTTTCGAACGGGAACACTAAGGCCAGTGCTGCAGGAATGTGTTTCGCAACCCGCGCGCATTTTCATTCACTACGTGAGCCGCAAACATCTTCCCGCCCGGGTGAAAGTCTTCGTGAATTTCATGCTTGAGCATCTTCGCAGCAATCCCGATTTGACGTCGAATCCGCAGACATTGCTGGCCCCATTCGTCAGTGTGCCCATGAAACCGGGCCCCGGCCATGTTTATGATTTCACGCTCTAGTCTTCGGGCCAATCCGCCAGTGCCGCACCAAGATGTGGCAGAAGAACGGGTGGATCATGGATACGTATCTGCTGCGGAGGAAGACCTAGCCGGCGTCGCCAATCCAACGGATCGTTGACCGGACCAGAGGTTCGTGCCGGAATCGTCGGCGCACGGTCCACGGGAGCAGGAAGCAGCCATGCCCAAGGAGCAAAAACTCAAGCGCAAGGCCTACGAGAAGGAGCTGCAGAAGCTCCAGGTCGAACTCTGCCATCTCCAGGCCTGGGTGAAGGCCAAGGGCGAGCGCATCATCGTCGTGCTGGAAGGCCGCGACGCCGCCGGCAAGGGCGGCACGATCAAGGCCATCACCGCGCGCGTGAGTCCGCGCGTGTTCCGGATCGAGGCGCTGCCCGCCCCCTCCGATCGCGACAACGGCCAGATGTACATGCAGCGCTACATCCAACGCTTCCCGACCGCTGGCGAGATCGTGATCTTCGACCGCAGCTGGTACAACCGCGCCGGCGTCGAGCACGTCATGGGCTTTTGCACGCCCGCCCAGCACAAGCGCTTCCTCGAACTCTGCCCCGGCGTCGAGCAGTATGTCATCGAAGACGGCATCCGCCTGATCAAGATCTGGCTGGAGGTCGGCCAGGAGGAGCAGGAGCGGCGGTTCCATGCGCGGATCAACGATCCGCTGCGGCAGTGGAAGCTGAGCCCGATGGATCTCGAATCCTTCGAGCGCTGGTACGACTTTTCCAGGGCGCGCGACGTGATGCTGGAACAGACCGACACCGAGCAGGCGCCTTGGCACATCGTCGATTCCGACAACAAGCGGCGGGCGCGGCTCAACATCATCGCCCACATCCTGTCGCAGATACCCTACGAGCGGATCGAGCACACCAAGGTCAAGTTGCCCGAGCGCCGCAGCAAACGGAAATACGACGACCGGGCAGTTCTCGAAGGCCGACGCTTTGTCGCCGAGCAATTCTGATCGGGGAGGCGTCGATGACCAAACTCCCGAGTGCCAAGGAACTGCTGGCCAAGATCGCCGACGCCGAGGGCGCCAAGGCATCGGCGGCGCTGAAGGCGCAGGCCGCCGCCGAAGCCGAGAAGCACGCCATGATGGAGCGGCTGAGCAAGCCCTCTGGCCTCACCGACGACGACCTCCTCGAGAAGGCATCGATCATCTTCAGCCGCACCATCGAGAACGGCTTGACCTCGGTCCAGGTGCTGCGCTTCCCCCACTCTCTGTGCACCGACAACGCACGCGCCATCAACCAGGCCGAGGAAGGCTGGGAGAACTCCCTTACCGGCATCCCGAGGGAACTCCATGAGTTCCGGAAACGCCAACTACAACCACGCGGCTATCACATCCGCTACGAGATCATCAGCTATCCGGGCGGCATGCTGGGCGACGTCGGCGTGACGATCAGCTGGGGTTGAGCCGGCTTCAGGCGGGGATGCGGGGGGACATTCCATGAAGATCCTGCGCGCCGTGATGGCCGAGGCACCCCTGGCATGGCTGTTGTTCGCCGTTCCGATCGCCGGCTGGCTGCATCACGCACGACCACACGATGCGCTGCTCGTGTTCCTGATGGCCTGCCTCGCGATCGTGCCGCTGGCCGGGCTGCTGGGCGTCGCCACCGAAAAACTGGCGGCACGCCTCGGCGAGGGCATTGGCGGTTTCCTCAATGCGAGCCTGGGCAACGCCGCCGAGCTGATCATCGCCGTGATGGCGTTGCGTGCCGGCATGGTCGACTTGGTCAAGGCCTCGCTCGCCGGCTCGATCATCACCAACCTGCTGCTGGTCTTGGGCGCGGCGTTCCTGGCCGGCGGCCTCAAGTACAAGGTCCAGAGCTTCGCCTCGATCGGTGTGCGCACCCAGATCGGCATGATGGCGTTGGCCGCCATCGCCATCCTGGTGCCGTCGGTCTTCGTCATGTCGGGCAAGGGCGATCTCGTCGCGCGGTCGATAGGCTTCAGTGTCATCGTGTCGGTGCTCCTCCTGGCGGTCTATCTGCTCAGCCTGGTGTTCGTGTTGGGCAGCCACGCCCATCTTTTTCGCGGCGAGCAGGCACACCAGAAGGGCGAGCAGCACGGCACGCCGTGGCCTATTTCCATGACCGTCGGCGTCATGGCCGTGGTCACGCTCTTGATCGTGTGGATGAGCGAGATCCTGGTCGGCTCCGTCGAGCACGCCTCGGCAACCCTTGGGCTTTCCAACCTGTTCGTGGGTGTCGTGGTCGTGGCGGTGGTCGGCAACGCCGCCGAACACAGCACGGCAGTGATGGTTGCCCGACGCAACCGCATGGAGATGGCGGTCGGCATCGCCATCGGCAGCTCGACGCAGATCGCGCTGTTCGTGGCGCCGATCCTGGTGCTGCTCAGCCTCGTGATGGCGCCCGCCCCGCTCACCCTTGCCTTCACCGGCGTCGAAGTGTTCCTGGTGCTTGCGGCGACCTTCGTCGCCTCGATCCTGGTCGTCGAAGGCAAGTCGACCTGGTTCACGGGCGTGCAGCTCATCGCCATGTACCTGGTGATGGCGATTACGGTATTTGCCCTACCGGTCTAGCGCAGGAAGGGACACCATGGCCGAAGCAAAGTCCGGGAGCGAGGAGCGAACCGGCGGCTGCGTCTGCGGCGCCGTGCGGTTCAGGACGACGGCCGAGCCGTCGCGCATCACGATCTGTCATTGCACCTGGTGCCAGCGCCGCACCGGCACGGCCTTTGGCACGGAAGTCGTCTTCAACAGCGACGAGGTCGAGATCACGGGCGATGCCGTCACGCGCTACCGGCACGTCTCCGACGAATCGGGCCGCTGGCTCGACCTCGAGTTCTGCAGCCGGTGCGGCGGCAACCTCGGCTTCACCCTGGAGATGGTGCCGGGCGTGCGCACCCTGCCGGCCGGCGCCTTCGACGATCCAGAGTGGATCCGCGCCGACCGCTACAAGAGACGACACGTCTTTCTGCGCTCGAAGCGTGAATGGTCGGACCTCTCACCGCTCGTCGAGCAATATGAGGCGCACTTTCGCAAGTGACTATTCGCATGTTCCTCTCCCCTAGACCGGGATGACTTGAGATCCGGTCGCCGCTTTCATGCTCTTCAGGACCGCGCGCGTCCCGCGCGCTCATGAATCCGAGGCGCGCGGGACGCGCGCGGTCCGGAAGACGGTGATTCCGCCGCCTGGCCTCTCCTTGCCGATTCAACCTGAAATCATCCCGCGCTAGCAGGAGAGGAACATGAGTCCCTCACGCCGCCTGTCGCCGGCAGAGGCACGAGGAGCGGATCGGGACCTCGGCGCGCGCGAGCGCCAGGTCGAGCCGGGCCTTGATCAGCGGCTCCTCGACCTTCTCGCCGCGGCGTACCAGGCATTCGTGCAGCCCGTGCAGGCTCCACACGTTCTCCGGATGCCAGCAGGCGCGGTTGGTCTTGCCGTCGAAGCCGAGATCGGCGCGGTAGACCGCCTCGGCCTCCTCGAGATGGCCCTGCTCCAGCAGCAGCGCACTGAGCGCGTGGCGCGTCGGCTGCATCCAGCCCCACGGCTCGTCATAGGGCAGCGCGTCGTCGAGCTCGACGGCGCGGCGCAGGTGGGCAAAGGCCAGGTCAAAGTTGCCGCGGCGGTATTCCAGTTCGCCGGTCAGCATCTCCTCGGCGATCGCCAGCATGTCGACCATGGTGTTGTTGTGCAGCCGCCGCGACTCGGGCACGCGCGCCTTGGCGGCCCGGAACGCCTCGCGCATGCGCTCCGCCGCCTCGATCTCGCCCAGCACCGAGTGCGCCACGCCCTTGGCGTAGAGCGTCATCGCCGTGGTCCCGCAATAGAGCGCCTGGTCCTTCGGCAATTCCTGGGCGATGATCTCGCGCCACTTGCCGAAGCGCACCAGCACATGCTGTTTCACCGAGAGGTAGCTCTCGATGAAGTCGGCCATCGGTGGCGAGGGAATGCGCAGCAGCTCCTCGGGCGTGGTGTCGATCAGCTCCTGTGCCGCCTTGAGGGCGGGCGTGTACTGGCCGAGGAACATGGCGCCGTAGACCACGAAGTGATGGTCGTGGCTGCGGTAGAGTGCATAGACGTTCATGGCGCCCTCGCGCGCCAGGAACTTGCGGTCCACCGCGACGGCCTTCTGATTGTAGACCACGACGTCGCGGTAGTTGCCGCAGAGCACGTCGATATGGGTCGGCATATGGATCAGATGGCCCGAATCCGGCACGAGGTCGCGCAGCCGGTCGCCGGCGCGCAGCGCGCGCTGCGGGAACGGCGACATCTCCATCAGGTGGACATAGAGGTGCAGCAGGCCGGGATGGTCCCAGCTCGCGGGGATGTCGCGGAAGGCCTGTTCCAGCACCTCGACCGCCTCGTCGGTGCCGGCGCCCGGCGTGGCGCGGCCGGTGTTGAGATCCCACATCAGCCAGGGCGTCTCGTTCATGATCGCCTCGACGAAGACCGAACGCAGGTCGAGGTCGTCGGAATGGGCTTTGAAGAGCTTGCGCATCTCGACGGTGAAGGCCTTGTCCCAGTGCTTCTGGTCGTCGATCGCCTCGCGCTGCGGGTAGCGTGCCGGCAGGGCGCGGATCAGCGCCTGCTCGATCGGCGAGGCCTTGTCGATGACGGCGAACGCAGCCTTCATGGCGTCGTAGGATGCCGCAAGTGCGGCCTGCTTGCCGGCCGGGTCGTAGCGGTGCCAGGGCAGGTTGTAGTTGGGGCCGGCGGCATAGGCGATGCCCCAGTGCGCCATGGCGCAGTTCGGGTCGTGCTCCACCGCCTTGGCGAAGCACTTGATCGCTTCCGCATGGTTGAAGCCATAGAGCCAGTTGAGGCCACGATCGAACCAGATCTGGGCCTGGGGCGACGAAGTCGTGACGGCGCGCCCGTAGGCGCCGAGATCATAGTAGTCCATGTCACCCTCCCCTCGTGGACCGACGCAGCAACCGAAAATCACACGAACTCAGGCGCGCTTCAACGCTCATGCGTCTTCCGGACCGCGAGCCTCCGGCTCGCTCATGATCATGAGCGAGCCGGAGGCTCGCGGTCCAGAAGAGCATGAAAAGAGCCCTACACGTACCGCTTCAGCAGCGGCAGGGCGTGCTGAACACAGTGGCGGCCTTCGGCGATCGCCTCGCGCGCCTTGGTGAATTCCATCAGACCGATGTTGGCCAGCCGCGGCACGAGCAGCACATGGGGCGGCTCGCCGGCGAGACGGGTGCGGGTGATGTGGTCCTGCATGATGTTGAGGGAGTTGGCGAGGACGTCGAGATATCCCGGCGCCGACGATACCCGGGGCAGCGGATCCGTCGCGATCTCCGCCGCCGCCGGCTCGACCGGCTCGGCCGACTCGCGCCGCGCACCCGGCAGTTGGCCCAGCATCCGCCTGAAGAGCTCGCTCGAAACGCGTGACGGCGCCGCCACCGCTGACGCAGTCCGCGCCTTGTCGGAGCGCCGACCCACCAGATCGCCGTTGAGGTTGACGGCGATGATCACCTCGGCGCCCAGCGCCCGGCAGACCGAGACGGGAACCGGATTGGAAAGGCCGCCGTCGACCAGCCATTTGTCGCCGACCAGGGTGGGGCTGACGATCCCCGGCAGGGCGATCGAGGCGCGCACCGCCTCGTGGATCGGTCCGGTCTGCAACCAGACCTCGCGACCGGTCTCGAGATCGGTGGCGACGGCGGCATAGCGCTTGGCGTAGCTCTCGATCGGCGCATCGATGCCGAGCCGGCGCAGGAGGGCCACGACCTGCTTGCCGTCGATCAACCCACCGCCCATCAGGCGGACATCCATCAGCCGGACGACCTGGCGCCAGGTCGCGGTCTCCGCCCACTGCCTGAGGCCGGCCAGCTGTCCCGCGACATAGGCCGCGCCGACCAGCGCGCCGATCGACGTGCCGCAGACGACGTCGGGCTCGATGCCGGCCTCGATCAAGGCGTCGAGGACGCCGATGTGCGACAGGCCGCGCGCCGAGCCGCTGCCGAGGGCGAGGCCGATCCGGGGGTGTGCCATCTCGGGCATCATACAAAGATCGTCCTTGTCCGTCCCTGCTCGTTCATCCCCGCTTGTTCGTCTTCGTGGCGCTTGGCATAAGCGGCCCAGCAAACAAACCTCGGGAGAGCGGGCATGAGCGACACCAGCAAGATTTCGGGACTGCAGCTTCGCTCCCTGATCTCCAAGGCCGGCGACCTCGAACTGTCGCTGGCAAAGGTCGACCTGCCCGAACCCGGACCGGACCAGGTCGTGGTCAGGGTCGAGGCGACGCCGATCAATCCGTCGGACCTCGGCCTCCTGCTGGGGCCGGCCGATTCGGCGACGTTCAAGGCAAGCGGCAGCGGCGACGAGATCAAGGTGACGGCCAAGGTTCCGGCGGCGGCCCTGCCCTTCCTCGCCGCGCGCCTGGGCGAATCGATGCCGGTCGGCAACGAGGGCGCGGGCACAGTCGTGAAGGCAGGCTCGTCCGAGGCGGCGCAGGCGCTGAAGGGCAAGACGGTGTCGATGGTGGGCGGCGCGATGTATGCGCAGTACCGCCTGCTGAAGGCTACGGACTGCCAGCCGCTGCCGGCCGGGACGACCGCAGCCGAGGGCGCTTCGTGGTTCGTCAATCCGCTGACCGCACTCGGCATGACCGAGACCATGAAGCGCGAGGGCCACAAGGCGCTGGTCCACACCGCCGCTGCCTCCAACCTCGGCCAGATGCTGAACAAGATTTGTAACGAGGACGGCATCGGTCTCGTGAACATCGTGCGCAGCGCCGAGCAGGCGAAGCTGCTGAAAAGCATCGGCGCCAAGCACGTGGTGGATTCGAGTGCGGCGAGCTTCACCGACGATCTCACGCAGGCGCTGGTCGAGACCGGCGCCACCATCGCCTTCGACGCCATCGGCGGCGGCAAGCTCGCGAGCCAGATCCTCACCTGCATGGAGATCGCGCTCAACAAGACGGCCAAGGAATACAGCCGCTACGGCTCGACCACGCACAAGCAGGTCTATATCTACGGCAGCCTCAGCACCGGCGCGGTCGAATTGAACCGCAACTACGGCATGGCATGGGGCGTCGGCGGCTGGCTCCTGACGCCGTTCCTTCAGAAGATCGGCCGGCCCGACCAGGTGCGGCTGCGCGAGCGCGTGGTCAATTCGCTGAAGACGACGTTTGCCAGCCACTACACCAAGGTGGTGTCGCTGCCCGAGGCGCTCGACCTCAAGAACATCGCTGCCTACGCCAAGCGCGCGACCGGCGAGAAGTTTTTGATCAATCCGAACAAGGCCGGCTAGGGAACGGCGATATGCACCGGATCTTCGCGAGCGCGTCCGGCGCTGAGCGCCGCTACTGCGCCAGCCTGCCGGCGAGCACGTCGTTCCAGACGGCGTCGCCGTTGTCGCAGTCGTGACCGCGCCACGCGACATGGGTGTCGGGGCGTACCAGCACCAGCTTCGCGCCATAGATCGGGGCGAGTCTGGGTTCCGCCACATTGACGATCTCGAGCGGCACCGGCGCCGCATCGATCAGCGGTGACGGATCGGCATCGCCGAAGCGCAGCAGGGTGAACCAGGGGCCGAGATGATCGTAGAGCGCGCTGCCGTCGGCCAGGAAAACGCTGGGTAGGCGGGCACCCGGCGCCGTCGTCGGTTCGTATCTCAGCGGATCGCCCTCGACGCCGTCGTAGCGGTAGCCGAACTCGATGCCCCAGCTTTCGTTCTCGGCATTGCCGAGGGCGGCGATGGCGCGGCCGAGCGCGTCGGGATCGCGTTCGCTCTGGTACAGCTCGGCGATCCTCAGGCGCACGCCGGTGTGCCGCTCCGAGGCGATGCGGTTGCGATAGCCGACCGGCCGCCGCTCGCGCTCGTAGGATTCGAGCAGACCCGACGCCGCGAAGCCTTTCACGGCGGCAGCGAGTTTCCAACCGAGGTCGACCGCATCGCCGATGCCGGTGTTCATGCCATAGCCGCCGGTCGGGATGTATTGATGCGCAGCATCGCCCGCCAGGAAGACGCGGCCGGCCTGGTAGCGCTCGGCCAGCAGGAGATGGGTGAACCAGGGATTGGCGACCAGGATCTCGCGTGGAAAGCCGCGCCCCGCCCAGGCGTCGAGGATTGCATTCGGGTCGACGGCGTCGACGTCGACTCCGGGCGGCGGCCGCGTCTGCAAGGTCCAGGTGTCCTTGTCGTCCTGCGCGATCAGCGTGCCCTTGTCGGTCTGGTAGTGCCAGGCGACGCCGAAGGCCTGCAGCAGTTCACGCGCCCCAGAGCGAAAGTGGATCATGTAGCGGTGCGCCACGGCGGCGCGGCCTTCGAGCGCGATGCCCAGTCGCTCGCGCACGCGGCTGGTGCCGCCATCGCAACCGGCGAGAAAATCGCAGCGCACCTGCTCTGTGGCACCGGTCTCTTCGGTACGCAGCGTGACCGTGACGCCCGTTTCGTCCTGCTCGAAATCCTCGAAGGCGACTCCCCAGCGTGCGTCGACCAGTGGATGATCGACGATGGCGTCGCGCAGCACCGGCTCGATCATCACCTGGCTCACCCGCATGGCGGGTTCGCGCGGCTGGGCGCCATCGTTGCGGGCAAGGATTTCGGCGCGCTTCTCCGCCACGCTGGGATAGCGGAAGCGGTGGAGTTCGCGGCCTCCTGCTTCGCGCGCGAGCGACGTGATCCAGGAGATGTCGAAGTTGTTCTCCTCCGGCACGGCCACGGCGCGCAACCTGTCGGCGACGCCCAGGCGGCGAAACAGCTCCATCGAGCGGCCGTTGGTGATGTCCATCTTCGGGTGCCGCGTCGTCGTGGGATGACGCTCGACCAGCAGGCAGCGCACGCCGAACGACGCCAGCGTGCGGGCCACGGTCATGCCGACCGGGCCACCGCCCGCGATCAGGACGGGGACGTGCTTCACGTCAGGCGCGTTTCGCCGCTGCTTCCTTCTCGGCCATCTTCTGCTTCAGCTGCTCGGGCGTGAGGCGGACGATGTGTTCGTTCTGGTGGCTGAAGATGTCGTATTTCGCCACGTCGAGATCTTCCAGCACGATCTCGCGGTCGAGCACCTTCTGCTTCCACGCGGCATGCTCGGCTTCGGCCGCATGGAACTCCGGCATTACTTCCTTTGCGAACAGCTCCAACGACTCGCAGATGTCCTGGTGGCTGGTCTTGCCCGCCTGGTTCAGCAGGATCACCTGGTCGACGCGGCTCGCCTGGAACTGGCGGAGCTTCCGGGCGATGGTTTCGGGCGAGCCGATCAGGCCCGACTCCAGCGCCTTCTTCTCTTCCGGTCCGCCACGCCACGCCTGGTATTCCTCCCAGAGATTCGAGGTGCCCGGCGCATCGACGCCTTTGCGACCGTAGTAACTCAGCGCAAAGATGAAGAAGGTCCAGCCGGCGGCCTTGGCTTCGGCCTCTTCGTCGGTCGGCGCGCACATGAAGCCCGACACCATGGCGACGTTGGGATTGCTCGGATAGTCGGCGAGCTTCTTCGAATTGTTCAAAAGGTTGTTGTAGTACTTGTGCACCCAGGCGCGTGCGGCTTCCGGCGTCACGAAGGTGAAGCCGAGCGCCCCCATGCCCCATTCGCCGGCCTTGCCGATGGTGGCGATGTTCGAGCAGGCGACCCAGAGCGGCGGATGCGGCTTCTGGAACGGCTTGGGAATGACGTTGCGGGCCTCGAAGTCGTAGTACGTGCCGTGGAACTCCCAGCTCTCCTTGGTGAACATCGGGATGATGGCCTTCACCGCCTCCTCCCAGCGCTCGCGCTTGTCGCGCACGCGGATATTGAAGGGATGGAGCTCGGCCGGGCCCGCCGCCTCGCCCATGCCGAGTTCGACACGTCCGCCCGACAGCAGGTCGAGGGTCGACACCTTCTCGGCGACGCGGTGCGGGTTGTTGGTGGTGAGCTGGATCACGCCATGGCCCAAACGGATGCGCTTGGTGCGCTGGCTGGCGGCGCCCAGGAACACTTCCGGCGCCGAGGAGTGCGAATATTCCTCGAGGAAGTGATGCTCGACCTCCCAGGCATAGTCGTAGCCGAGCTTGTCAGCGAGCTCGATCTGCGTGAGCGAATCCTGCAGGAGCTGGTATTCGCTCTTCGGACCCCACGGCCTGGGCAGCTGGTGTTCGTAGAAGATGCCGAATTTCATGGCGTGGCCCTCATGCGGCTTTGCAGAATTTCGAGAGGCTCTCGACCAGCTTCGGAACCATCTCCTTGGGAATATCATGGCCCCAGCCGGGAAAGATCTCGATCCTGGCGCCCGGCACCAGGCTCGCCACGTCGCGGCCGCCGTCGGCGGGCAGCAGCGGATCGTCGGCGCCGTGCAGCACCAGCGTCGGCACCTTCACGGTCTTGAGCAGGTCGACGCGATCGCCCGACGCCATGACGGCAAGATATTGCCGTGCCGCGCCTGCGGGATACCAGCGACGGTCGATGTTGCGCTCGACCAGGGCGCGCAGCTCGGCGGGGTCCGCGGGGAAGCCCGGACTGCCGATCACGGTGCGCAGCTTGATGGCATGGGCGATGAGCTGCTCGCGCGCCGGACCCTCGGGCTGGGCCGAGAGCATGGCCACCGCCTCGGGCTTGCCTGTCGGCAGGCCGGGCCGGCCGCTGGTCGACATGATCGAGACGAGCGAGCGCGTGCGCTGTGGAAATTTCGCGGCGATGATCTGGGCGATCATGCCGCCCATCGAGGCGCCGACCATGTGGGCGTGCTCGATGCCCAGCGCATCGAGCAGGCCGAGCGCGTCGTTCGCCAGATCGTCGAGCAGATAGGGCGCCGCGACCTTTTCGCCTTTCATGAGCTTCATGAAGGCTTCCATGATATTGGGCACACCCCATTTGTCGAAATCGGTCGACAGGCCGACGTCGCGGTTGTCGTAGCGCACGACGTGGAAGCCGTGCGACGCGAGGCCCTCGCACAGCGGCTCCGGCCAGAGAGTGAGCTGCGCGCCCAGCCCCATGATCAGCAGCAGCGCCGGATCGCCCTTCCTGCCGAACGTCTCGTACTCGATCTCGATGCCGTTGGCCTTGACCCGCGCCACGTTGCCTCCTCCCTATTTCCGGCGGGCTCTTGCCGCCTCGCCGAGCCACACCACGCGTGCGATCGCAGCGTCGAGTGCCGCCTCGTTCGAGGCATAGGCGGCCCGTGAATAGTAGGCAACCGGTGTCCAGGCGCCAGCGTCCTCGACGTCCCTGCGGAATTCCTCGAAGCCGAAGCTGCCGTCGGGCCGCCGGAACAGGTCGACGCAGCGGTCGTGCTGATCGTTCTCGACACTGTCGAGGACGACCCACGATTTGTCGATGCGCATGGACATCCTTGTCAGTACCGCCCGCGCCGCGCCGCCCACCAGTAGGCGAGCGGGCGACGCCAGGCACTCGCTGCACCTTCAAGGGCCAAGGCTGGCAGCAAAATTGGAAGTGCCGCTGGATTGATCTCGCGCCGCCGCGCCCGCGCCTCGATGAGCAACGCGTCGCGCTCGGGTCCTTCACCCATCAGCCACGCCGCTCCCACGGCATGCGCCGCGTCGCGGGTCATGGGATCGCCGACTCCCAGGACTGCCAGTTCAAGGTCGGCCAAGGCATGCCCCGCGCGCACGACATCGAGCGGCCCGTCGATCTCCTCCTCGCGGGCATCGATCAGCCGCACGAACTGCTCGGCGCCGAGACGGCACCGCCTCGCGGTTTCGCTGAGCGATTCGACGATCGGTTGCGCCCGGGGCTTTCCGATGCCCGCCGCCTCGGCCATCGCCTCGCGCCACCACTCCAGCCGGATACGGGCCAGCGTCGGCTCACGGGTGACGGTTCGCGTGCGCGCGAGTTCGTGGTCAAAGGCCAAAAGTGCCAGCAGGCGGCGACGCGCGGGCTCCGGCGCGAACAGCGCGGCGAGGAAGCGATCGCGGTCGGCGGCACGCACCAGATCGAGCACGTAGCGGTGCGATGCTTCAGGGGCGCTGTAGGATTCGGACATCGGGATAACAGCCGTTGAACGCGCTGGAGTTGAAGTTTACAATGACTCACGCAGGGATTTGTTAATCCCGTCAACGACATAAGGGGAAATCCTCATGGGTGCCATCTTCACATCGCCCGGGCGCACTGTCGGCGCCGGGGTCGTGTTGCTCATCGCCATCGTCGTCGTCGTCGGCCTGGTGACCGGCCAGATGACCAAGATCGACATGAACTGGGCGACCTTCGCGATGCGCTGGCTGCACGTGATCAGCGGCGTCCTCTGGATCGGCCTGCTCTGGTACCTGAACTTCGTGCAGGTGCCGACCATGCCGACGATCCAGCCGGTCGAGCATCGCGCCGCCATCAGCAAGTTCATCGCACCCAACGTTCTCTTCTACTTCCGTTACGCCGCGCTTGCCACCGTGATCACCGGCCTGCTGCTCGCCTGGATGCTGGGCTACATCATGCAGGCGCTCACCTTGCGCCCGGGCTTCGTGATGATCGGCATCGGCATGTGGATGGCGCTCGTCATGGCTTTCAACGTCTGGTTCATCATCTGGCCGAACCAGCAGAAGATCCTGGGCCTCGTCGAGGCGACGGCCGAGCAGAAGGCCGCGGCCGCCAAGCCCGCGCTCTACGCCAGCCGCTTCAACACCATGTTCTCGATCGGAATGCTCTACTGCATGGTGGCGCAACAGAACGCGCCCGTCTGATCCGACCTTTCAGGAGTGAGGAAACGGGGCCCCGCGGGGCCCCGTTTTCGTGTCGAAGTATGTCTCGGCGATCGACCTGTCCCCAAGATACCCCCTACTAAATGTTGCGTTCCGCTAGCGAAAATATTACAATATCTGGGTGGGGATTCCCGCAGCTGCTTCTGCATGGACAGAAGGGCGAGCCGGCGTCTCAGGCCCGTCGTGGCAATCCCCAAGCGTGGTTCGCGCACGCGTAGCGTCCTCAAAAGCTCAAGAGCCAAGAGCGGAGATCTCGGGTCTCCAACGCTAACCGGAGGAACAACAAGTGATGGAAGTTTTCGACAAGGCCAAAGCCTGGATCGTGAAGATCACGGAGTTGGGCCTCTTGCTCGTCGCCCTCAGCATCGTGTTGCAGATGCTGTTCGGCAGCAACGTCGCCTTCTTCGGTGACGTTGTCGGCAATCTGATCAAGCTGCTCACTGCGCTCGGCAACAACGGCGTCGTGGGGTTGGTGGCGATCGCCATCATTCTCTACCTGTTCAGTCGCAAGTAACCCCTCAAAGGCAAGCAACTCTCGTCGACAAGAAACCAAGAGGAGATAACGATGGAATGGTTCGATCGTGCCAAGATGATGGTCGTTAAGTTCACCGATATCGGCGTCGCGCTTCTCGCGTTGGCCATCATCCTGCAGCTTCTGTTCGGCAACAACACGCAGTTCCTCGGCGACGTCGCCGGCAACATCATGAACTTCGTCAAGGCCTTCGGCGGCCAGGGCTTGGTCGGCCTCGTCGCCATCGGCGTCGTGCTCTACATCCTCAATCGCAAGTAACGAAGCGGTACGCCGCCTCGAGGAAGCCTCCCCGGCAACGGGGAGGCTTTCGTCTTTTAGGTTAAGGCCGCCGCGCCAGCGCGAGGCCGAGGCCGGCGCCCATCAGCAGGCCGCCGGTCAGGCGATTGCGCAGCCGCGCGTGTGTGCCGAGAAGCGCGCGCAGGCGGCCGGCCAGGACGGCCCACAGTCCGTCGAGCACGATCGCCACGACCAGAAACGTCACCGCCAGCAGCAGGAGCTGGTCGGATGCACTCGGACCCGGCGTGATGAACTGCGGCAGGAAGGCGCCGTAGAACAGCAGCGTCTTGGGATTGGTGAGACCGACCAGGAAGCCGCGGAGATAGATCACGCGCGCCGAGCGCGCCTGCGGCGCGGTGCGCGCGAGATCGACGGCCGGCGCACGCCAGGCGGCGATACCGAGCCAGACGAGATAGGCAACGCCCGCCCATCTCAGCCAATCGAAGCTGGCTGCCAGGAAATTCAGCACCACCGTCGCGCCCAGAACGGTGAGTGCCAGGTGCACCACCACGGCACTGCTGGTGCCTGCCACGGTCAGAAGCCCGAAGCGCGTGCCGTGCGCCACGCTGTTGGCAACGATCAACGCCACGTTGGGACCAGGGATCAGGATCAGGATGGCGCAGGCGGCGACGAAGGCGAGGTAGAGATCGAGCGACATGACCGATGCCTACAGCGGAATCAGCGCCGCCGCCACCCGTCGGCTCTCGGCCAGCAGGACATTGTAAATGCGGCAGGCCGATCCGGTGTCGACGACTTCCAGGGCAAAGCCTGCGGTCTTGAGCGCCGCGCGAAGATCGGGCGGCACGAAGATCGCGCGCGCGCCGCAGCCCAGGACCAGAAGCTCGGTCGGCATGGGCGCGGCTTTTAGCGCTTCGAGACTCTCCAGCGTCAGCTCCTCGGCCCGCGCCACGTTCCATGCAGTGGTCGAGAACGGTGTCACCAGGACGGGGCAACGCCACTCGCGATCGCTGATCAGGAAACGGCCGGGGCCGTAGCTGCGAACGAGCTGGACCTGAGACGGATCCGGCGCCGGCAGCGTCTTGTCACCCGGCGCCCTGCCGCCTGAAGCGGGGCGCGGCGGGATCACGCCTTGGCCTTGGCCGGCTCGTCGTCGGCCGGCCGCAACTGGTCGGGTCTCAGGTTGAGGTAGACGAGACCGGCGCAGGCGACCCAGATCGACGAGTAGGTGCCGACGATGACGCCCCACAGCATGCCGACCGAGAAACTGTAGAGGACCGGCCCGCCGAACAGGACCAGCGCCAGCACCGCCACGAAAACCGTTCCCGACGTCATGAGCGTGCGCGACAGGGTTTCGTTGAGACTGAGGTTCAGCAGATCGATCAGCCCGAGCTTCTTGTAGCGTCGCATGTTCTCGCGCACGCGGTCGAAGATCACGACCGTGTCGTTGATCGAGTAGCCGGCGATGGTCAGCACCGCAGCAAGCGCGGTCAGGCTGAAGTCGAGCTGCAGCAGCACGAAGATGCCGAGCGTCGAGATCACGTCGTGCAGCATGGCGATCAGGGCGCCGACGCCGAACTGCCATTCGTAGCGGAACCAGACGTAGACCACGATGGCGGCCATCGTCGCCAGCACTGCCCAGATGCCGCTCGTCATCAGCTCGTCGCCGACCTTGGGGCCGACCGATTCGGTGCCACGGATCTCGTAGTCGGTGCCGATCGCGTCCTCGACCAGTTTGATCGCCACCTGCTGGCACCATTCGGCGCGCTGCTCCGGCGACATGTCGATCTTCGCGGTGGCCGTCGTGCCGCGCGGCAGCTGGCGCTCGACGACCGTGAGGCCGACCCGGCTCACCGCATCGCGCCACCCGGCGCCATCGAGCGCCTGGGGTGACGTGAATTCGACGTCGCCGGTGCCGGCCGCACCCGGTTTCACCTGCCAACCCGCACCGGCGCGCTTCTGCATCACTCGCTGGGCGCCGGCCACGCACTGGGCGCTGCCCTCCTGGCGCTGAATGCGGATCAAGACGGTGCTGGCCTCGCCGAATTCCTGCAGCGAGACCTCGCCGACGCCGAGGCCGCCCACCGTGGCGCGCAATGCATCGAGCTGGGCCACACCCTGCTTGGCGCGAACCTGAAGCGCGATGCCGCCCTTGAAGTCGATGCCGAAATTCAAGCCGACGAAAATGACGGCCAGAATCGACACGACGTTGACCGCCGTCGACAGGATGAGAGCCGCCTTGCGCTTGCCGAGGAAGTCGAACTTCTTCTTGAAGGCGAACAGGTGAATGGGCTTCCACATGGCGGTGCCTCAGATCACGAGTTCGGTGGGACGCCGCCAGCGCACCCACACCGCAAGCAGCATGCGGGTGAAGATCGTCGAGCTGAACATCGAGGTCAGCAGGCCGAGCGACAGGGTAGTGGCGAAGCCGCGGATCGGGCCGGAGCCGAAGCCGAACAGCAGCACGGCCGCGATCAGCGTCGTGAGGTTGGCGTCGATGATCGCCGACATGGCGCGCTCGTAGCCGGTGGCAATCGAGCTGAACGCCGAACGGCCGAGCGCCTTCTCTTCTCGTACGCGCTCGTAGATCAGCACGTTGGAGTCGACCGCCATGCCGACCGTCAGCACAAGGCCGGCCATGCCCGGCAGGGTAAGCGAGGCGCCGAGGATCGACATGCCAGCGAAGACCATTAGCAGGTTCACCAGCATGGCGAGATTGGCGAAGCCGCCGAACACCGGGCCGTAGGCAGCGAACATGACGATCGCCACCAGGGCGGTGCCAACCAGCGCCGCGACGGTGCCGGCACGGATCGCGTCGGCGCCGAGGTCGGCGCCGACGGTGCTCTCCTGGATGATGGTGAGCGTGGCCGGCAGCGCGCCGGAACGCAGCAGCAGCGCCTGCTCCTGGGTCTGCTGCGTGGTGAAGGTGCCGGTGATGATGCCGCTGCCGCCGCAGATCGCGCCCTGCACCACCGGGGCACTGATGATCTCGCCGTCGAGCTGGATCGCCAGCCGCTTGCCGATGTTGGCGCGCGTGGCGGCACAAAACGCACGTCCGCCAGCCGAATTGAAGGTGAAGCTGATGATCGGCCGGTTACCCTGCTGATCGAAGGTGGCCTTGGAGTCGTCGAGGTCCTCGCCGCCCACGACCACCCGCTTCAGCACCGGCAGGCACTGCGGCTGGTAACGCCGGCAGATCTGCTCGGGCGACATCCGCGGATTGGCCGTCTGGATATCCTCCCAGGCCTTCGGGTTGGTCCGCCGCAGCTCCTGCATGCCCTCACGCGTCGGCACCAGGAAGGTGGTGGGCGGCAACGTCGCCGGGATGTTCGCGCCGGCGGCTGCTACGTCCTCGTTGACGAGATGGAACGTGAGCTTGGCGGTCTGGTTGATCTTGCGCTTGAGGTCGGTGGTGTCCTTGATGCCGGGTACCTGCAGCAGGATGCGTTCGTCGCCTTGCCGCGTGATCGTGGGCTCAAGCGTGCCGGTCTCGTCGACACGGCGGCGCAGGATCTCGATCGACTGGTCGATCACTTCCTTCTTGCGGCGAAACAGTTCCTGGTCGGAGTAGGCGAGCCGGATGGTGTCGCCGCTGCCCGACACGGCGAGCGACGGATCGACGGTACGGATCGCCTCGATCGCTTTCGCCCGCTGGGCCTCGTCGCGCAGGGTGACGATCAGGGCGCGACCGGGCTCGACATTGATGTCCTTGTAGGTGACCTGCTGCTTGCGCAGTTCGGCGCGCACCGAGTCGGAAAGGTTGGTCAGGCGTTCGGTGAGCACGCTGCGTAGGTCGGCTTCCAGCAGGAAGTGGGCGCCGCCACGCAGGTCGAGGCCGAGACCGATGCGATTTTGCGCATACCACTGCGGAAGCGAGTTGAGGACGCTGGCCGGCAGCAGGTTGGGCAGGGCGAACAGGCCCGACAGCACCGTGATCGCGATGATGACGATGGTCTGCCAGCGCGGAAGATTGAGCATTCCGACCTACTTCTCCAAGCCGGTTCGGCTACTTCTTGCCGCCGAACAAGTTGCCGAGCAGGCTCTTTCTTTCGCTCGCCGGCGGCGGCGGCGGCAGCATCGGCTTGTCGTCGTCCTCGGAATCCTTGGCGCCGCGCACCGACTCACCGCGGGTCAGGATGTCGGTGATGGTCTGCTTGACGATGCGAACCCGCACGCCGTCGGCAAGTTCCACCTGCAATTCATTGTCGGATATCACCTTGGTGACCAGCTCGATGATGCCGCCGCCGGTGACGACGCGGTCGCCGCGCTTGACGCCGGCCAGCATCTCGCGCTGGGCCTTCATCTTGGACTGCTGCGGGCGGATCAGCAGGAAATAGAAGACAACGAAGATGAGGATCAGCGGAAAC
>JACPVT010000277.1 GCA_016191685.1 Rhodospirillales bacterium
AGCGGGGGAGAGGAACATGAAGGGTCAGGATGCCGCCACCGCCGCCTGGGGGACGGCCGGCTCGTCGAGCTCCTCCAGCAGGAAGCGGTCGACCAGCCGGTTGGCCCTCAGGCGATCGGCCTGGAGATGGGCATGCGTCAGGCAACGCCCGACCGAGCCCAGATAGAAGCGCTCGTACTGCTCGTTGCGACTGCCAAGTGCAGTGCCGGTGAAGTCCCAGGCCAGACGGAACAGGCGGCTGCGCTGCTCGGCATCGACACCGACCCCCAGCAGATACTTGTCGATCAGCGGCCTGAGCTTCTCGTCGGCCAGCGCGGCGCGGGACGGCGTGGTGAGCAGGTTGTGTGCGCCGATCACGCGGATGATCTCATTGACCCGCGGGAACCAGGTCGGCAGCGCCGCGCGGAGCGCCAGCAGCGGCCGCTGATCGCAGCCCCACAGGCCGTTGCCGAGTTCGCGGGAGGCCTGCTCGGCGGCATAGACCGTGGCGCGGGCGAATTCGGTGTACATGGTGAGTTCGCCCAGCATCTGCTGGGTCTGCGGCTGGGCCGTGACGTTCAGCGCCTCGGCCAGGCGGTTGGCGAGGCCGTAGGCGAACTCCAGCTTGGTCTGCGCCCGGATCATGGTCTGCTGCGTGATGTTGGGCCACCAGCTCGTCTTCATCACCGAGTTGTAGACCGGCAGATTGGCGTCGATGAACAGCAGCTCACGCGGCACCTCGACGTCGTCGAAGATCACGAAGGCATCCTGTTCGTCGAACCGGCTCGAGAGCGGATGCTCGAAGAGGTTGGTGGCGGTCGAGACGCTGTCGCGGCAGATGAACTTCAGCCCGGGCGTGTTCATCGGAATGCAGAAGCTGAGCGCATGCACGCCTGCGGCGTCGGGCATCGGCCCGCCGGGATAGACCGCGAGCTCGTCGGCGAACGGCGCCAGGGTTGCCAGCACGCGGCTGCCGCGCACGACGATACCGTGCGCGGTCTCCTCGACCTTGTGGAGCTGCACCGGATCGAAGCCCACCGGATACTTGCCCTTGGCGAGGTCGACGTTGGAATGGACGATGGCGTGGGTGAGCGAGATGTCCTCGCGCCGCAGCTTCTTCTGGTAGCGCACGAGGTTATCGGCGCCCTGTTCATTGCCGTTGATCGCCCATTCGTCGTGGCGGCCAGCGAAGCCCGCGAAGGTGACGTTCATGTAGTCGGGCGTGCGGCCCATCAGGCCGACGGAATATTCGGCGGTCCGCTCCAGCCCGCGATGGCGCTTCTGCAGGTCCTCGCGGTTGCGCGGGATCATGTGGCTGACGTTGATCGGCTCGCCGGTCTCCGGGTCGGGCATCAGACAGACGCCGGCGGCCTTGTGCTGGAGGTCGAAGACCTCGGCCAGCGCCCCGGCGGCGCCGCTCAGCGCCGGATGATCGGTCATCGAGGTGACCTTGTCGCCGCCGACCCACAGGGCCCGGCCGTCGCGCAAGCCCTGCAGGAACTGCTTTCCCGTGCGTGCCGCCATCTGCCGCTCCTCCCGAGGTGGTTTTCTTGCAATCGACCCTAGTCAAGCGGCCGGTATGCCGAAACAATGAAAGAGATCATGAAACGCATAACCAACCGTTATGATGCCTGTTCCGGGCGGACACTGCCGGCGGCCGGCGAACGCGACCTCGTCGCCCGGCTGCACAAGGTCAATCTCGATCTCCTGCCGGTGCTGCTCGAACTCCTGCGCACCCGCAGCGTCACCCGCGCCGCGCAGGCGCTCGGCATCACCCAGCCGGCGGTCAGCCGGGCGCTGCGTCAGTTGCGCGGCGCCTTCGACGACCAGCTCCTGATCTCGCCCGGCCGCGACACGCACCTCACCGAACGGGCGGAGGCGCTGATCGAGCCGCTCTCCCGGGCGCTGGGCGACCTCGACCTGCTGCTGAGGCCCACCAGTCCGTTCGATCCGGCGACCGAGGCGGTGCATCTGGTGATCAACACCGCCGACTACGTCACCCAGCTGCTGGCGCCGGTCCTGACCGGGATCTGCGCCCGCGAGGCGCCGCACGTCGTGCTGGAGTTCACCTGGACCGGCACGCGCACCGCCGAGGATCTGGCGCGGATCGACTTCATGATCGGCCCGCGCGCCTTCGGCGAGACGCTGGGCAAGCGGGTCGGCCGTTTGCCGCTGTGGCGCGACGAGATGGTGTGCATCGCCGCCGCCGCCAACGAGGCGATCCCGGCGCGCCTCACGCCGGCCCAATTCCAGGCGGCGCGCTATGTCGCCTTCCAGCGCAACCCGCGCACGCCGCAGGACATCCGCGTCCTCCTGCAGCCGACCTCGCCGCTCGAGGTGGCGCCGGTCTGCACCGCCTCCAGCTTCCTGGTGCTGGGCGCGATCGTCGGCAAGTCCGACTGCGTCGCGCTGGTGCCGCGCAAGGTGGCGCGCGAGCTGGCCCGCGCGGAAAGGCTGCGCATCGTCGAGATCGCCTACCCGCGCAAGCAGCTCTTGATCGACGCCTACTGGAGCCCGGCCAGCAACAGCCGGCGCGGCCGCGCCTGGTTCCGCGGTCTGCTGTCGCGGGCGGCCGCCCGTCTGGCCTAGGCGAAAGAAATTCTTCGGGACACGGAATAAACAGCCCGTGGCGGCGTCTCTCCCCCGCAGACAACACCTGCATGGGAGACTCTTATGCTGAAATCGATGCTTTCCACCGCCGCCCTGCTCGCAGCCTTCGCCGCCGGCAGCGCCTTCGCCGCCGACCCTGCCTCCGCCACCCCACCCCAGAACAAGGGCGGCATGTTCGTCACGGCGAGCGGCATGACGCTCTACACCTTCGACAAGGACACCACGCCCGGCAAATCGGTGTGCAACGGACCCTGCGCCACCAACTGGCCGCCGGCGGTCGCGGCCGACGGCGCCAAGGCGGCGGGCGACTGGACGATCATCACCCGCGACGACGGGCTGAAGCAGTGGGCCTACAAGGGCAAGCCGGTCTACGCCTTCATCAAGGACACCAAGGCCGGCGACAAGGCCGGCGACGGCTTCCTGAACGGCGCCTGGCACATCGCCAAGTAGTCCGGTCCCGACTCTCCTCCCCCGAAACGCGGGGGAGGAGTAAGAGGAATGGATGGCCGACGCGGACGCCCTGCTCGAACCGCTGATCCCGGCGCTGCGCCGCTACGCCTATGCGTTGCTGCGCGACCACGACGCCGCCGACGACCTGGTTCAGGACACGCTGGAGCGGGCGCTGTCGCGCTGGCGGCTCAGGCGGCCGGACGGCGACCTGCGCGCCTGGCTGTTCACCATTCAGCGCAACCTGTTCGTCAACGACTGGCGGCAGCGCCGGCGCCGGGGGCCGCACGCCCGCCTGGACGATGTGGCGCCACCCGGCACCGCCGCTCAGCAGGAGGCCGGGCTCGAAGTGCAGGACGTGCTGGCGGCCCTCGACCAGCTGCCCGAGGAGCAGAAGTCGCTGCTGCTGCTGATCGGCGTCGAGGATTTCTCGTACGATGATGCGGCGCGCATCCTCGGCGTGCCGATGGGCACGGTGATGTCGCGGCTGTCGCGCGGCCGGCAGAAGCTGCGCTCGATCCTGGAAACCGGGCGCGCCACGCTGCTGCGGAGAGTGAAATGATCGGCGAAGACGACCTCCAGGCCTACATCGACGAGCGTCTCGACGGCGACCGTCGCGCCGCGGTGGAGGCGCATCTCGCCGCCCATCCCGAGATCCGCGAGCGGGTCGCGGTGGAGCGCCGCCAGCGCGCGATGCTGCGCAGACAGCTCGAGGCCAAGTTCGCCGAGCCGGTCCCGGCGCGGCTCAGGGTTGCCAATATCCGCGCGGCGCAGCGCGGACAGCGGACGGGCTGGATGCGCACGGCCGCGGCGGCGCTCGTGATCTTTGTCGCGGGTGCCGCCGGCGGCTGGTTCGCCAACGGCCTTGTGCCCGCCTCCGCGCCCGTCGCGCCGACCACCAGCCTCGCGCAGGGCGCGACCGCGGCCTTCCGCACCTTCGTGGTCGAGGTCGCCCATCCGGTCGAGGTCGGCGCGGCGCAGGAGGCGCATCTGCTGCAGTGGCTCGGCAAGCGGCTGGGCCGGCCGCTGGCGGCGCCCGATCTCTCGCGCTTCGGCTACAAGCTGATGGGCGGGCGGCTGCTGCCGGCGGGAGGTGCCGCCGCGGCCCAGCTCATGTACGACGATGCGAGCGGCCGACGCCTCACCGTCTACGTGCGGGCGGCGTCAGGCACGGAGACCGCCTTCCGTTTCCGGCAGGAAGGCGATGCCGCGACCTTTGCCTGGATCGACCAGGGCTTCGGCTTTGCCGTGACGGCGATGGCCAGCCGCGATGAGCTGCTGCCGATCGCCGAGGCGGTCTATCGCGGGTTCGAGGGCAAGAGCTGACGCCCGCCTTCGCTACTTCGTCGGATCGGTCAGGTCCTCGAACTCCTTGAGGTGGCTCGGCGCCCATTTGTGGTGGCGGGCGCGCACGATCCAGCGATTGAGGAATCCCCAGCGCCGGCGCCCCGCCTTCACCCAGACGCGGCCGCTTTCGAATTCGGTGGCGAGCAGGTAGAGGCCGATCACGAAGAAGATCCAGCCCTGCAGGATCGGCAGCAGGCCACCGACCACCGACATCGCGAAGCAGCCGAGGACCGCCAGCGCCATCAGCGGCTTGCGCATCTTCGGCCTACAGATGGATGGGCTTTTCCCACGCCGCCAGGGCTGCTTCCTTGAGCGCCTCGTTGACGGTCGGGTGGGCGTGACAGACACGGCCGATGTCCTCGGCCGAGGCCGCGAACTCCATGGCCAGCGCTGCCTCGCCGATCATGGTGCCGGCCTCGGCGCCGAAGATGTGGACGCCCAGCACGCGGTCGGTGGCCTTGTCGGACAGGACCTTCACGAAACCCTCCGTCGCCGCATTGGCGCGGCTGCGCGGGTCGGCGGTGAAAGGATACTTGCCGACCTTGTAGGCAACGCCTGCCGCCTTCAGTTGTTCCTCGGTCTTGCCGACCCACGCCACCTCGGGCTGGGTGTAGACGACCGACGGCACCAGGTCCCAGTTCACGTGGCCCTTCTGGCCGGCCAGCGTTTCCACGCAGGCGATGCCGTCCTCGCTCGCCTTGTGGGCGAGCATGGGTCCGTCGATCACGTCGCCGATGGCGTAGATGCCGGGCACCGAGGTCTGGAAGTGGGCATCGACGGCGATGCGGCCGCGCTCCGTGAGCTTGACGCCCGCCTTGTCGAGGCCGAGGCCCGCCACGTAGGGGCGGCGGCCGATCGCCACCAGCACGACGTCAGCCTGCAGCGTCTCCGCCGCGCCGCCTTTTGCCGGCTCGACCGTGAGCGTGACGCCGGCGTTCGATGTTTCCGCCTTCGTCACCTTCGAGCCCAGCCTGAACTTCAGTCCTTGCTTGGTAAGCGCGCGCTGGAAGAACTTGGTGATCTCGTCATCGATGCCCGCGCAGATGCGATCGAGGAATTCGACAACCGTCACCTCGGCGCCGAGCCGGCGCCACACCGAGCCCAGCTCGAGACCGATGATGCCGGCACCGACCACGACGAGGTGCTTGGGCACGGCGGCGAGTTCCAGCGCGCCGGTCGAGGACACGATCTTCTTCTCGTCGATGGTGATGCCGGGCAGCGGCGTTACTTCCGAGCCCGCGGCGATCAGGATGTTCTTGGCCGCAGCCGTGTCCTTCACCGCACCGTCAGGACCGATCACCGAGACCTTGCCGGCGGCTTCGATGCGGCCAGCCTCGATCCGACCAGTCCCCTGCAGCCAGGTGACCTTGTTCTTCTTGAACAGGAACTCGATGCCCTTGGTGGTGGCGCCAACGACCTCGGCCTTGCGCTTCATCATCTGCGCGAAGTCGAGCGTGGGCGCTCCGACCACGATGCCGTGCTGGGCGAGGTCGTGGCCAGTCTCCTCGAATAGGTGCGAGGATTGCAGCAGCGCCTTGGAGGGGATGCAGCCGACGTTGAGGCAGGTGCCGCCCAGGGTCGCGTTCTTCTCGACCACCGCCACCTTCATGCCGAGCTGGGCCGCGCGGATCGCCGCCACGTAGCCGCCCGGTCCGGCGCCGATCACGACGAGGTCGAATGTCTCATTCGCCATGACGCTGTCCTCACACGCCGAGCAGCAGGCGCTCGGGATCTTCTATGCATTCCTTGACCCGCACCAGGAACAGCACGGCCTCGCGGCCGTCGATGATGCGGTGGTCGTACGACATGGCGAGATACATCATCGGCCGCGCCTTGATCTCGCCGCCCACCACCATGGGGCGCTGCTGGATCTTGTGCATGCCGAGGATGCCGGACTGCGGCGGATTGAGGATCGGCGTCGACATCAGCGAGCCGTAGACGCCGCCGTTGGAGATGGTGAAGGTGCCGCCGGTGAGGTCGGCCATCGACAGCTTGCCGTCGCGCGCCTTGCGGCCGAGCTCGCCGATGCCCTTTTCGATGCCGGCGAAATCGAGCACGTCGGCATCGCGCAGCACTGGCACGACCAGGCCCTGCGGCGTGCCGACGGCGACGCCGATATCGTAGTAGTTCTTGTAGACGAGCTCGTCGCCCTCGATCTCGGCATTGACCGACGGCAGTTCCTTCAGCCCGGCGATGCAAGCCTTTACGAAGAACGACATGAAGCCCAGCCGCGCGCCGTGCTTCTTCTCGAAATCCTCCTTCAGCCGTTCGCGCAGCGCCATGACATTGGTCATGTCCACCTCGTTGAAGGTGGTGAGCATGGCCGCGGTGTTTTGCGCGTCCTTGAGGCGATTGGCGATGGTGCGGCGCAGACGCGTCATGCGCACCCGCTCCTCGCGCTCCGCGCGCGGCCGCGGACCGGACGGCGCGGCGGGCTTGGCGGCGGGCGCGGCGGCTGCCGGGATCGAGGAGATCGCGGCCAGCACGTCTTCCTTGGTGGCGCGGCCGTCCTTGCCGGTGGGCTGGATGGCTGCGGCGGCTACACCCTTCTCCTCGGCGAGCTTGCGTGCGGCCGGGCCGGAGGCGGCAAGGTTGGCGCCCGCCGGAGCAGGAGCAGGCGGAGCGACAGCGACGGGTGCAGGTGCCGGCGCGGCAGACCTCGGCGGCGGCGGTACGGCGGCGGCAGGCTTCGGCGCGGCGGCGCCGGCGACTCTCGGCGCGCCCGCCTCGATATGACAAAGCACGGCGCCCACCTGGATGGTGGCGCCCTCGGCGACGGCAAGATCGGCGATGCTGCCGGCCACCGAAGCATTGACCTCGACCGTAACCTTGTCGGTCTCGAGCTCGCACAACGGCTGGTCGATCGTCACGCTGTCGCCCACCTTCACCAGCCACTTGGCGACGGTCGCCTCGGTGACCGATTCACCCAGTGCCGGGACCTTGATCTCGACGGCCATGTCCAAAAACCCCTTCGCTGCCCGCGCCTAACCGAGTGTCAGCGCGCGGTCGACCAGATCGGCCTGTTCCTTGAGATGCGTGCGAGCCGAGCCCGTCGCGGGCGACGCCGCCTCGGCGCGCCCGACATAGACCGGACGCTTGGCCTTCACGTTGGCGCCCGTCAGCGCGCGTTCGATGCGGCGATCGATGAAATGCCAGGCACCCATGTTCTCGGGTTCCTCCTGGCACCACACCACCTCGCGCGCGCCCGGGTAACGCTTCATCTCCGCCGCGAACTGCTTGTGCGGAAACGGGTAGAGCTGCTCGACGCGGATCACGGCAGCATGGTCGAGTTTTCGCTCGCGGCGCGCCGCGAGAAGGTCGTAGCACACCTTGCCGCAGCAGGCGATGACGCGGGTGACCGACCTGGCTTCGAGCGCATCGACCTCGGGAATGACGGCCTG
This sequence comes from Rhodospirillales bacterium, assembly GCA_016191685.1. GTDB lineage: Bacteria > Pseudomonadota > Alphaproteobacteria > Reyranellales > Reyranellaceae > Reyranella. The sequence goes on from JACPVT010000277.1 coordinate 7,785, forward strand.
GAAGTTCCCCTTGGCAAGATCCTTGATCGACGAGGCCGCCTCCTTCTTGCGCAGCAGCGATTTGGGCGACATCACGATCAGCGGCTTCCTGAACGCTCGCAGCATCTGCCGGCGCAGCAGATGGAAGATCTGCGCCGCGTTCGACGGCACGCACACCTGCATGTTGTGCTCGGCGCAAAGCTGCAGATAGCGCTCGAGCCGCGCGGAGGAATGCTCCGGCCCCTGTCCCTCGTAGCCGTGCGGCAGCAGCATCACCAGTCCGCACACACGGCCCCACTTGGTCTCGCCGGAACTGATGAACTGGTCGATCACGACCTGCGCGCCATTGGCGAAATCGCCGAACTGCGCCTCCCAGATCAC
>JACPVT010000278.1 GCA_016191685.1 Rhodospirillales bacterium
GAAGTTCATGCCGTAGATGCCCGCCAGGAACGACAACGGCATGAAGAACACGGTGATCAGGCCATCGTCTTCATCACCTCGGCCATCCGGTTGGAGGCATGCATGAGGTAGACTTCCATCAGGCCGTTGGTCATTTCGCGGTAGCTCTCGACCAGGTCGAGCACCGCCACCGAATGGTCGAAACAGTCGCGCAGGTAGGTGCGCGTTTCCGGCATGATGAACGGCACTTCCGGCCGCATCACCGCCAGAACGGTTTCGCGCTCGGCCCATTCGATGCGGTGGAACGCCACCAGCGCGCGCCGCGCCTGATGGATGTGATTGAGCGTCTCCTCGGTCGGATGGCCGAGCGCTTCGTCCTCGAGTTCCTCGAGATGACTGGACAGCCTTTCGATCAGCGGGAACTTGCGGTCGACGACGAGATCGATCAGCGCGTAGACGAGATAGTCGATGCCGAACGTGCGCAGCCGCGAGCCCGTGGTCTGCAGGCGGTCGCGCACCGGCTTGAAGATGTCCAGCTTGTGATCGTGGAACGAGATCACGTAGTTCTCGCCGAAGAAGATGCTGACCTGGCGCGAATGCAGCTCGCCTTCCTCGTAGGCCGGGTCGCTCAAGACGATGAAGCCCTGGCCTTCGTAGAGGTCGAGCTTGCTCCTCTGATGGGCATGGAACACGTCTTCCATCGCCAGCGGATGGAGATTGAAGGCCATGCCGAGATCACGCAGCATGTCCGAGCTCGGGCGGCCGGCAACGTCTATCCAGGTGTGGCCCGGCGTGCCGAGATGAAAGCGACATTCGTCGACCTCGACGCCGGGCACGACCTGGACGTCGTCCGGCGTGTACTCGACCAGAGTGAAGTCGAGCGCCTCGTCGGGCACAGGCGCGCGTCCCGCCAGCGTACCGGGTGCGGTTCCGGGCTTGGTGTGGCGATGAAAAAAACCATCTGTCATTTTGCGCGCCGATCCGCCCTCATGCCCGTCACGGACGTCAGACTTCCTGCATGACCTGAACGTCGGGCCGGCCGGCAAGATAGTCGCCCAACTTGCGCCCGAGCTCCTTGAAGTGCGCTGCTGCACGATGTGCGTCCAGCGCCGCCTGATCGTCGTACCGTTCCAACATGACGTAGACATTAACGTCGCCGGTCTTGTGCAACGCGTAGAGCTTGTTGCCCGGCTCGTCAGCCCGTACCTTGGCCTGCAGCGCCTTCATCGTCGCCTCGAAATCGGCGTTGGTGCCCGGCTTGATGGTCAGTTTCGCGATGACGCCGATCATGATCTCGCTCCCTCTCTATTGCGGCCTTCTCTTTACAAGGTACTTGTGCTCACCGTCGCTCACCAGCTCGCCCTTCTGGTTGTGGATGGTAAGCTTCAGGACGGCGACGCCGGTGGTGCGGCCGGGCCTGAGCTCGCTTACCACCAGCATCGGATAGAGCGTGTCGCCACAATAGACCGGCTTCAGGAACCGCGACGACTGCTCGAGGAAGCCGATCAGCGAGTCGCCGATGAAGTGCGGGAATATCCCGGCACCCGCCGCGCCCTGGATCGCGACCTGCAGGCCATGTGCCAAGAGATCGCGATGGCCTCGCGCCTTGCAGTATTCGCGGTCGTAGTGGATCGGATGATTGTCGCCGCTCGCCAGCTGAAAGGCCGCAAACAGCGCCTCGGTCTGGGTACGCGAGTTGATGTAGAATTTCTGGCCGATTTGCAGGTCTTCAAACCAATGTGTCGGCCCGAAGCGATGCTCGGCCGGATCGAAGGGCTTGGCGTCGATGTCCGGCACGAATGTCTCCCCCTCGGTTCCTGCGACTTCTACGCCGCTTTGGCCTTGCGGCCCATGCCGTCGTAGAGGTCGAACATGCGCTCACGCCAGGCGTGAACCGGATCGTCGCTCGCCAGCAGCTCGAGCGGACTGACGATGCGTGCCCACTGGAAGGCCCCCGCCAGCGCATAGTCGGGATAGGCCGGAGCGTCGCCAGCCAGGAACTTCTGCTCCTTCAGCGTCCGCCGGGCGGGCTCCAGCACGAGACGGAATGCCGGCAACCCCTTTTCGCGCGCAGCCGACTGGACCGCCGTGAAATCGCTCGACCCGAAGCGCTTGCCGCGGCTCTCGCGGATGTAAGCCTGGTCGACCGGTCGCACACGGTCGTAAAGATCGCCGATGATCAGCGGCGCCAGGGCCGCGTGGACCTGTGTATCGACCCAGCCGTTGATGAATAGCGCGTAGGACCGCGCCATCTCGCTCTTGAACAACGGCTTGTCGGGATACTGCTTGTCGAGGTGATTGGCGATCGCCCAGCTGTCCCGCACCGGCATATCGCCGTCCTTGATCACCGGCACGGTTGGCGAGGCGGCAAAGGCGATCTTGTCCTTCTCGGTGAAGCCCACCGGCACCTCGGTCCACCTCAGGCCCTTGTGGGTCAGCGCATACTTGGTGCGCCAGCAGAACGGGCTGGGGCGGCGGTCGTCCTGGAAAACGAGGTCGTAGAGCGTGATCATGCCAACCTCACTTTCCGTCGAGCATCCTGATGATGCCGGAAAAGTCCTTTGCCGCGTTGCCGCTGTTCACGAACATGTTGAAGAGCTGCGCCGCCTCGGCGCCGAGCGGCGTACTGGCGCCGGCTGCGTTGGCCGCCTGCTGGGCCAGCATCAGGTCCTTCAGCATCATCGCCGCGGTGAACCCCGCCTGGTAGTCGCGATTCGCCGGCGAGGTCGGCACCGGCCCCGGCACCGGGCAATAGGTGGTGAGCGCCCAGCTCTGGCCCGACGAGGTCGAAGCGACGTCGAACAGCTTCTGGAAGTCGAGGCCCAGCCGTTTGGCCAGCATGAAAGCCTCGCTGACGCCGATCATCGAGATGGCGAGCATCATGTTGTTGCAGATCTTGACCGCCTGGCCCGCGCCGCTCGCCCCGGTGTGCACGATGGTCTTGCCCATCTTCTCGAGGATTGGCTTGGCCTTGGCGAACGAACCCTCCGGTCCGCCGACCATGAAAGTGAGCGTGCCTGCCGTGGCGCCGCCGACACCGCCCGATACCGGAGCATCGACCATGTCGTGCCCGGCTTTCGCGGCCAGCGCCGCGACATGGCGGGCGCTGTCGACGTCGATGGTCGAACAGTCGATCAGCAGCACGCCCTTGGCGACGTTGGGCAGCACGTCGGATTCATAGACGCCGCGGACGTGCTTGCCCGCCGGCAGCATGGTGACGACGATTTCGGCGCCCTTCACCGCCTCGGCGGCGGAGGCGGCCCGGTGCGCGCCCTTGTCGATCGCGGCTTTCACGGCGGCGTCCGACAGGTCGAAGGCCGTCACATGATGTTGCGCCTTGGCGAGGTTGGCGGCCATCGGGCCGCCCATGTTGCCGAGACCGATAAAGGCGATTTTCGCCATGCTGTCCTCCCTGCTGTGCCGGTTCAGTCGAAGAACAGGTCGTTCGACACCGGCTTGAAATGCTCCTCGACCAGCTCGCGCGTCACGCCCTCGATGGTCGGTGGATTCCACCTGGGTTTCTGGTCCTTGTCGATCAGCAGCGCGCGCACACCCTCGAAGAAGTCGTGACCCTTCTGCATGCCACGCTGCGACATGCGGTATTCGATGGTCATCGTGTCTTCAAACGAGCGGTTGGCGCAGCGCTTGAGCTGTTCCAGCGTGATCGCCATCGACAATGGCGAGAGCTTCATCAGCGCGGCGAGCTGCTTGGCCGCCCATTCCCCGCCCTTCTTCTCGAGGTTGGCCACGATCTCCTGCAGCGACTGGGCGGAGAAGCAGCGGTCGATGTCATGCATCATCGCGGGCAGCGTCGGCATGCCCGCGTCGCCGGCGAAGCGGGCGATCACCGCGTTGACCTTGCGGTTGGCGTCGGGGCCTGACAGATCGGCTGCTCCCAGGGCCGCCTGCAGGTCGCCCATGGCGGCGCTCGGGACATAGGCGTCGACGATGCCGGCCCACAGCGCGTCCGCTGCCTTGAGGCGATGGCTGGTCAGCGCCAGGAAGGTACCCAGCGCACCCGGCAGGCGCGTCAGGAAGTAGCCGCCGCCGACATCGGGGAAGAGGCCGATGGTGGTCTCCGGCATGGCGAACAGGAACTTCTCGCTCGCCACCGAGTGCGAGCCGTGCACCGAGAGCCCGACACCGCCCCCCATGTCGATGCCGTCGATCAGCGAGATCCACGGCTTGGCGAAGCGATAGATACGACGATTGACGATGTATTCGTCGCGGAAGAAGTCGCGCCGCAGAGTGCCGGCGGGATTGTCGCGCATCTCGCGATAGAGGCCGGTGACGTCGCCGCCGGCGCAGAAGGCGCGGTCGCCGGCGCCGCGCAGCACCACGGCCTTGACGGCGGGATCCTTCTCCCACGTCGGCATCACCTTTTCCATTTCAAGGATCATGCCGTACGACAGCGCGTTCAGCGCCTTGGGCCGGTTGAGGGTCATCAGACCCAGGCCGTCCTTGATCTCGAACAGGATTTCAGCTTCGGACATTTCTACGATCTACCCCATCAGCAGGCGGCGCGAGATGATCACCCTCATGATCTCGTTGGTGCCCTCGAGAATCTGGTGAACGCGCAGGTCGCGCAAATAGCGCTCGATGGGGAAGTCCTTCAAGTAGCCGTAGCCGCCATGCAATTGCAGCGCGTCGTTGACGACGCGGAAGCCGACGTCGGTGGCGAAGCGCTTGCCCATGGCGGCGGCCTGCGTGGCTTCCGGCGATTTGGCATCGAGCAACGAGGCTGCCCGCCAGATCAACAGTCGCGCGGCGTCGAGCTCCGTCGCCATGTCGGCCAGCTTGAACTGCGTCGCCTGGAAGTCGGCGATCGGCTGGCCGAACTGCTTGCGCTCGACGACGTAGCGCGACGCCGTCTCGAGGCAGGCGCGGGCGCCGCCCAGCGAGCAGGCGCCGATGTTGATGCGCCCGCCGTCGAGCCCCATCATCGCGATCTTGAAGCCGTGACCCTCCGGGCCCAGCCGGTTGGCGACCGGCACCTTGCAGTTCTCGAAGATCACCGCCGCCGTCGGCTGGCTGTTCCAGCCGAGCTTGTTCTCCTGTTTGCCGAACGACAGGCCGGGGGTGCCCTTCTCGACCACC